>NZ_CP113915.1:0-322114 GCF_029395435.1 Bifidobacterium sp. ESL0790 | reverse complement strand
CGTAGACCGGGACGCCGAGCTTCTTGCCCTTGATGTCCCACAGTGCCACATCGACGGCGGAGATGGCGGCCATCGTCACCGGTCCGCGCTTCCAATAGGCACCCTTGTAGAGGTACTGCCACATATCTTCGATGTTGTCCTCGTTCTTGCCGATGAGGGCAGGGGCGATGGTCTTCAGGTATTCGGCGGCGACCAGCTCACGTCCGTTGAGTGTCGCATCGCCCAGACCGACGATGCCGTCCGTAGTCGTGAGCTTGAGGACGACGAAATTGCGCCCCGGGCTCGTGACGAAAACCTCGGCCTTTTCGATAGCCATATCGATTCCTTTCTATTGCAAAACCTATATTCCGCAAGCCTTCACACCTGTGCCAACAACCAGCGTCGGCGCTTGGCCCTGTGGTGGTGCGCCACGAACCCGACAACCAGGCGCGCGACCCACCCGACATTCACATGTTCAATTGTTCACGACGCATGGCGCGCGGCCATGTCACCGACCTCGCCGATCTGGCGAATCACCTCGTCGACGAACGCCGACGAATCGGCCAGACCTTGATCGACATAAGCGACCACGCGTTTGACCGCGTCACGATCGGCACCCGCGCCACCCACCGCGCAGGCCTTGGCCAACGGCACGACCTCATCCTTGTTGACGTCGGCGAGCTTGCCCTCGAAACGCTGCAGAAAGAGAATCCAGGCGGCGATGGCGCGCGCGGCCGGCACGGCCACGACCCCGTCCTTCAAGGCCCGAAGCGCCGCCGGGACGATACGCACCGGCAGCTTCTGCGATCCGTCGGAGGCGATCTGCAGGAGCAGATGGTGGATGTTGGGGTTGGCGAAGCGCTCGAGCAGCTGGGCGCGGTATTCGTCGGTCGGAACGCTCACGTAGCGGCCGGCCAAGTCCCACCACTCGTTGATCCACGCACGCAGCGTGGGGTCGCCGACGGCCTCGGCCACGGATTCATAGCCGAACAGCGAACCGCAATAGGCCAGGGTGGAGTGCGAGCCGTTGAGCATCCACAGCTTGCGCTGTTCATACGGGGTGACGTCATCGGTTATCACCGCACCCGCGGCGTCCCATGCCGGGCGTCCGGAGGGGAATTCGCCGGCGACGACCCACTCGTGGAAGGGCTCGGTGCGCACCGGGGCGTTGTCGTGCCAGCCCTTGGCCTGCTCGACGATGTCGATATCGTCCTGGGTGGTGGCCGGCGTGATGCGGTCGACCATGGAGGTGGCCCAAGCCACGTTGTCGCGCGTCCAGGCCAGAAGCGAGGGATCGACCTCCGCGATCGCCTGCTCGACGACCTTGCGGAAGGCCCTGCCATTGCCCGCGAGGTTGTCGCACGGCAGAATCGTAATCGGCCCGGCCTGGGCGCCGCGGCGGGCCAGCAGTCCGGCCACCACGCGCACCGGCGTCGTGTCGAGCTCGGGGGTCTTCGGATCGTCCTTGAGCTTGCCCAGATCGGCGACGACCGCGGGATTGGCCACGTCCAGATCGCCGTTGTGGTCGCGCACATAGCCCGCCTCGGTGACGGTGGAGGTGACGATGGAGACGGCGGGATTGGCGAACAGCGAGCGCAGCGCGTCCATATCGACGCCGGGGTGCACGGATGAGACCGAGGAGATGACCTCGAACTCGTCGCCTTGGGCCCCGGAGGTGATCAGCGTATAGACGTCGTCTTGCGGGTCGAGAGCGCGCTTCATGCGGGGACCGTGGCCGCTGAAGCCCGCGATTCCCCACGAATCGCCGTCGGGAGCATGCTGGGTGTACCACGCCTGGTGGGCACGGGTGAAATTGCCCAGCCCGAGGTGGATGATCCTCTCGGGCGCCTTCGGGCGACCTTGCGCCCCACGGCTCAGCATCGGTACGGTTTCGTTGCCTTCTGATGACATCATGCTCTCCTTACCGCTTCGCTACTCGGCGACGCCATCGAGTTTGAAGACCCGCTTGGGCTGGTCGGTGACCTCGAAACGCATGATCTCCAGGCCCTCGTCCATCGAGATCGTGTGGTTGCACACCAATCCCGAAACGTAGTTCGCGGTGATCCTGCGGTTCATGTCGTGGCGCGAGGGGATGGAACAGATCGCGCGGGTGTCGTCGATGAAGCCCGAAAGCTTGGTGAACCCGGCGTAGGAGACGCTGTCGTGGAAATAGCGCAGGATCGAGTCGGGCGCGTCGATGAACCACCATGGGGCGCCGATGTAGAACGAGGGATAGAAGCCGGCCAGGGGCGCGAGCTCACGGGAGTAGACTGTCTCGTCCATCGTGAAGGCGACCAGGTGGAAGTCGGGGTTGTTGCCGTATTCGTTGAGGATGGGCCGCAGCGCGTCGACGAACTCGGCGGGCTCGGGAATGTCGGCACCGGCGTCGGCACCGTAGCGGGCGTAGGTCATGGCGTCGTAGTTGCGGGCGACCGCCGGATGCAGGGTCATCACCAAGCCGTCCTCCTGGGCGAGCCGGGCCTGGTCGTTGAGCAGGTGGCGGCGCAGGCGCGCGGCGTCGGCCTGGTCGATTCGCCCGGCGAACGCCTCGGCGAAGAGCCTCTGGACCTCGTCGTCGGAGAGCCTGGCGGACTGCACGTCGGCGTGGGAGTGGTCGCTCAGCACCGCGCCGTGGGCCTTGAAATAGCGTCGACGCCGCCGCATGGCCTCGGTGAAGCCGTCGTAGGTGGAGGCGTCCACACCGGCGCTGCGCCCAAGGCTCTCCACCAGTTGCGGCCAGTCGGCGCGGCCGGGCTCAAGGTATTTGTCGGGGCGGAACGCGGGGGCCACGCGAGGATGGAAAGCCGAATCGGCGTTGACCTCATCGTGCAGGCGAAGGTCGCTGATCGGGTCATCAGTGGTGGAGACGAAATCCATGTTGAACCGGTTGGCCAACGAGCGCGTGCTGAATTCCGGGGCCTTGAGCATCTCATCGAGCTCGTCGTAGATCTCGCCGGCGGTGTCGGGCCCGAACGGCTTGTTGATGCCGAAGACGCGCACCAGCGAATCCTCGAACCAATAACGCATCGGGGTGCCCGTGAAGGCGAACCAATGGCGGCCGAGCGTCAGGAACGCCTCGCGCGCCTGGGTTTGTGTGAAGTGCGCCTGGTTGACGCCCAGATCGTCGAGGCTGACGCCCTGGGCGTGCAGGATGCGGGTGACGTAGTGGTCCGGGGTGATGAACAGCTCGGTCGGATTGGCGAAATGCTTGTCGGAGGCGAACCATTCCACAGGGATGTGGCCGTGGGGGGAAATGATGGGGGCGTCGGCAATCGAGGCATACAGCTCCCGTGCCACGTTCAGGGGTTTGCCCTCGACCGGCAGGAGTCGATCCTCGTCCAATCCGGGTTTCGACTGTCCACTCATATTAAGCACCATCCTCATGTATACAATAGGCCGACACAGCGTCGTGCCCTTGCCCTGGTCCTGAACAATTGTTTCCCACTCTATGCGTACCACCATAAGCTGGTTTATAGTTGCCATAATTTGCCAAGAAGCCCAAGAGCGCACTTATACTGAAGTTCTGCATACACTGGTGTGAAAGCGAAGGAGCGTGACGAATGGCACAGAACAATCGCCGGAAAAGCGTCACCATCAGAGACGTGGCCAAGGCGGCGGGCGTGGCGACCTCCACCGTCTCCCGCGCCTTCGCGCGCCCCGGGCGGGTGAGCGCCGAGACCGCGCAGCGCATCTACGAGATCGCCGACAGCATCGGCTACCGCACCACCTCAATCTCCTCGCGGCCCGACTCCGACCACCTGCACGGCATGCTCGGCATCGTGGTGGCCGACCTGAGCAACCCCGTCTTCTCCGAATACACACGCAGCGCCCAGCACGAATGCCTCTCGAACGGCTTCGGCCTGCTCGTGCTCGATTCCGAGGAGAACATGGTCATCGAGCGCACCTCGATCAACATGGCCATGCCCAACATCGACGGCATCGTGCTCGCCTCCTCCAGGCTTTCGGACACGGGTATACGCAAGCTCGCGCAGACCAAGCCGCTGGTCACGCTCAACCGCTCCATCCGAGGCATACAATCGGTGATCGCCGAGGTGAAAACCGGCCTGTCGCAGGCGGTGCAACACCTGGTCTCCCTGGGACACCACAGCTTCACCTACCTGAGCGGGCCCGAGTCATCGTGGCAGGACGGCGTACGCTGGCGCACCCTCTCGTCCATCTGCTCGCGCCAGCATCTCAAACTGCGCCGCGTGCCTTCCAACGCCCCTACCTTCAGCGGCGGATTCTGCGCCGGAGACCCGTTTTTGGCCAACCCGAGCGAGGCCGTGATCGCCTACAACGACATCATGGCAATCGGCTTCATCGCGGCCATGCACGCCCGTGGAGTGGCGGTGCCCGAGCAGGTCTCGGTGGTGGGCATCGACGATGTGCAGTTCAGCTCGCTGGTCTCCCCCGCGCTTTCCACGATCCGCCTGCCGCGCAAGGAGCTGGGCTCCACCTGCGTCGACGAGCTCGTGGAGCAGATCCGTCACACCAAGCCCACCAATACCAAGGCTCCGATCGTGCTCAAGTCCTCGTATATCGTGCGCGCGAGCACCGGGCGAGCCAACCCCGCCGCCATGGCCAGAATCCGGGGCTGAACGACCTCGGGAAGGGTCTGGCAAAGCCGATCTAAGGAAGCTCCATGCCTTGCCAAATTATCATGTTCCGAAATGCCTTCACACTAATTTTTTGGATTGCGGAAAAGCCGGTAAACCTTTCATAAAAAATGTTAATTTCTCATCGAAATAGAATATTTATCATTATATATGTTTTTACGATACGTTTTGTTGCCATAACTTGCCTTGAAACCTGAAATCTCGTTAGCGTGCCCATAATCGACATGGAAAGCGCCGGGAAGACGATGCCGGCACCACTCCCGCGGACGTATGCACTGGATATAGTGGAGGCGAATGTCGACAACCAACGGATGGCGGACGAACGCCGGATGTGGCCATGCCGACCGCGAAGGAGCACCCATGCAGACACAGCCTTTCAACGAATCCGTGGCGCGAAACCCGCTGCGCACCAAGGCGGATTGCGAGCGCGCGCTGGTCGACATCCTGCGCCCGGCCATGCGGCTGGTGATGGAAGGCGGGCGGTACGGCAGGTTCCGTATGTCCGACAGCGGCGCGGTCTACAGCCAGGACCGCACCTCCATCGAGGGGTTCTGCCGGCTGCTATGGGGCCTCGGACCGCTCTTCTACAACCGCGACAACATCCGCCGCTTCCCGGATTGGTGGCAGGCGACCTGCGCGGGGCTCGTGCACGGCACCACGCCCGGCGACCCGGATTATTGGGGCAGCGAACTCGACGACTACGACCAGCTGTTCGTGGAGATGGGCGCGGTGACCGCGTTCCTCTTCGAGACGCGCAGGGATTTCTGGAACCACCTGAGCGCCACGCAACAGCGGAACATGCTCGACTGGCTCGACCAGATCAACCATCACGAGATACCTCAGACCAACTGGCTGTGGTTCCGGCAGATGGTCAACACCTGGTTTGCGCACACCGGCCACACCGACCACGAGGCGCTCGTGCAGGCTGATTTCGACGTTACCTCGTCGCATTATCTCGGGCACGGATGGTCGTACGACGGCTATAAGGACCAGATCGACAACTACATCCCCTTCGCCTACCAGTTCTTCACGCTGCTGACCATCGGACTGGCGGAGCACGACGACGAACGGGCTGCGAAAGACGCCAATAATAAAGGCGACAAAGGCAGCGAAACCACCAACGCCAACGGCACCGCGAACGCCGAGGCCAAGCGCTATGAGCTGTTACGTCAACGGGCGAGCGCCTTCGTGCCGAGCTATGCGAACTGGTTCGCCAGCGACGGGGCCTGCCTGCCGTTCGGCCGCAGCCTCGACTACCGCTTCGCCCAAGCCGCGTTCTGGGCCGCTGCCGCCTACGCCGGCATCCCAATGCCGGAAGGCTGGAACCTCAGTGACGTGAAGCACCTGCTGCTGGGCAACCTGCGCTGGTGGTTCAGCCAGAACATCTTCCAATCAGACGGCCTCATCCCCATCGGCTACGCCTACCCCAACATGAACATGGCCGAGGGCTACAACGGTCCGGCCTCCGCCTACTGGGCGCTCAAAGGCTTCATCTTTTTGTGCATCCCGGAAACCGACGAGTTCTGGACCTGCCACGAAAGCGAGGCACTCAAGTTCGAACCGCTGAAACTTCAGCCTGAACCGCGCATGCTGGTGGCCCACAGCGCCACGGGCCGCGAGGTGCAGGCGTTCACCGCCGGCCAGCACGCGCCCGAGCACAACCACACCGACGCGAAATACGAGAAATACGTCTATTCCACGACCTTCGGCTTCTCCACGCCCAAAGCCGCCACGGTGCTCAAGCAGATGGCCTGCGACAGCACACTGGCCGTCTCAGAATCGCAATACCACTGGCGCACGGCGTTTGGCTACGAGGACTATGCGATCCACGACGACTACGTGTATTCACTCTGGCAGCCATGGAACGATGTCGAGATTCGCAACTTCATCGTGCCGCTGATGCCCTGGCATATCCGCGTCCACGCCATCGGCACTGGGCGGGCGCTACATCTGGCCGAGGGCGGGTTCTCGATGCCCGACGGCGGCGATGAGTTTGATGGGCCCGATACTGGTGTCGCACGCAATGGTGTGCATGGCGACAGGCATGCGGCGGATGGGTCGTTCTCCGATGGATGGAACGATGACGCTGTTGGGGCTGTCGCTGGTTCGTCGGCTTCGGCAGACGGCAAGGATTCCGGCCACACGACGCCGGACTCATATACTTTCGGCGAGCCATTCACCTCCGTGTTCTACCGCACGGACCGCGGCCTGACCGGTCTCGTCGGCGCCCAGGGATTCCAGGTGGAGCTCGCCGCGCCGGAGCCCAACACCAACCTGCTCTACCCCAAAACGCGCTTCCCGATGCAGACAAGGACCATCGAGCCCGGCAGCCACGTGTTCGTCTCCGCCTACCTCGGCGACCGCGAGCTCGAAAGCCTCGAACCCGACGGCACCATCGCCGTGCCTGAAGCGCAATTGGAAGGCGACGAGCTCCACCTCGAATATCGCGGCACCACCCAGACCGTGCACCTTGGAGAACTCAAGCCGCGTCCGACGCAACAACACTAGGGAGAACAAGCGCCGAGGCCGAAACATATTCGCCGGGAGCACAGCTCATATGATTGTGGACACCATCTTTTACAATGTCTATTGTTCGCGCGGTTGGTGGCAGCAGCTGCGCCAGAGACGATATCCATAGTTTGCTTGGGCGACGGCGGATTCACCGATGGTTTTGACCGACCAGACGGCGGGAATCGAAGACCGCGACCCGTGGCACAAAAGCCGGGCAAACACATCGGTTCGATTCGTCGCGCGGACTCCTCACCTTTCCGCATGCGCCGTTTCGGGCCTTATCGACAGGCAAGGTGATTCATGGTGGGCAACATCGGCGAACGGCTTTCGGGCTTCGTGCGCGGCCGTATATACAAGAACGATATGCATGGCACGCGCCTTCGGATCCGCGGCCGCCACATCGCTCAGGACTTCGCAAGCGACAATCAGCACACGCAAATGGCATCGGGAAAATCCGATACGACCAAACTGTTCCAACGTGCCAAGCATCACGACGGCACACGGCGCAAAGTCGCCGGCACGTTCGTGGCCCTCGCCCTGGGGCTGACCATGGGCGGTTGCGGCGCCACGGGCGATACCACCGCCAGCAATGAGGCGAACGGCGACCCGACGCTGACCTTCATGCTCGACTGGACACCCAACACCAACCACGTGGGTCTCTATGTGGCGCAGAAACTCGGCTATTTCAAGGACGCCGGCGTCAATGTGAAGATCCTGCCGACCGCCCAGGCCGGGGCGGAGACCAGCGTGGAGAACGGCGTGGCCAATATCGGCTTCTCGAAGCTCACCGACCTGGCCAACGCCGACGCGCGCGGCGCGCACCTCAAGCTCGTCTTCGACCTGACGCAGAAGCCCATCGCCCGCTGGTGCGCCCTGAAAAGCCGCACCGACATCCAGACCCCCAAGGATCTGGCGGGCAAGACCTTCGTCACCTTCGGCTCGGCCGAGCAGAGCGCCTCGGTGCGCCAGATGATCCGCGACGCGGGTGGCTCGGGTGGTTTCAAAACCGCGACCGCCGGCACCAACACCTTCCGCACGCTGACCAGTGGCAAGGGTGATTTCGCCGGTTTCTACGCCAACTGGGAGGAAGTGGAGTCGCAGCTCAACGGTCCGGCGCTCAACTGCTTTGCCGCCGACCAGTGGGGCGTGCCCGGCAACCCCGACCAACTCGGCTTCGCGGTGAAGGACTCGTGGGTGGCAAAACCGCAAAACGCCGCCAATCTCAAGAAGTTCATCAAGGCCGCCAAGCGTGGATACGACTACGCCCTGACCAACCCCGACAAAGCCGCCGACATCCTGGTCGACCAAACCAAATCCTCACATCTCGACCCCAAGCTCGCGCGGGCCTCGATGGAGAAAATCGTCAAGGAGAACTATTGGACCGACGGCGACCCGAAGTCGCTGCCCGGCACCGTCAACGTCGCCGAGGGCCAGAAATACCTGGACTTCCAGTACGACGCAGGCACCTACAAGGATTCGCACAACAAGAAGCTCGCCAAGGCACCACAGGCCAGCGAGCTGTCGACCAACAAGTATGTGGAGTAAACGCGGCTGAGGGACGATGGCCGACGCGCGCGACGCGGGAATATCGCGTTCGTCGGCAATTCTTCAGCGCGACGCGCGTAGCGGCAAAGCAAACCAGGCGAGACATGAGTCAACAGCAAGGCACGGCCAGAAAAGGCGGTGGGGAAACAATGACATCCGAAAACAAGCGAAAGCCGGGGCAGTCGGCCCGACGCTGGTGGGGCAAGGCGCTGCCGCCGGCCATCACCATCGGGTTGGTGCTGCTCGTCTGGCAGCTCGCGGCGAACGCCCACCTCGTCTCGGCGACCACGCTGGCCTCCCCCGCCGAAATCGTCTCGTCGATGGCCGCCACCTGGCCCGACCTCATGGCCGAGGCGTCGGTGACCACCGGCGAGGCGCTTTCGGGCTTCGCGATCTCCATTGTGGTGGGCGTGGCGATCGGCATGGGCCTCTACTTGTCGAAAACCGTCAACCGGGCGCTTTACCCGCTGCTGGTGGCCGCGCAGACCATCCCGATCATCACCATCGCGCCGCTGTTCATGATCTGGTTCGGCTTCAACGCCATCGGCAAGATCATCCTGGTGGCCGTCTTCAGCGTCTTCTCCATCGCCGTGGAGACCTCGCGCGGGCTGGCCGCGGTGCCGCGTTTCTATGAGGATGTGGCGTTGACCTGCGGGGCGACCAGGATGTGGACACTGTTTCACGTGAAACTTCGCGTGGCGGCCCGGCAGGTCTTCTCGGGCATCCACATCAGCGCGGCCTACGTCTTCGGCACGGCCGTCACGGCGGAATACCTCGGCGCCACCAACGGCATCGGCGTGTGGCTGCAGGGGGCGTTCAACTCCTTCCAGACGCCGATGATCTTCTCCGCGGCCATCGTGGTAGTGGCGGAGACCGGAATCCTGCTCGCGGTGGTATCGCTGGTCGAGCGGCTTTTGCTCGGGCCAGCGCAGGAGGACGACGCCACTTTTTTGGACGAGAGCGAGCTGTAAAACACGGCGCCACGCCTGAAGTCACAAGGCTGGCACCCATCCCGATTATCCGAAGTCAACGACAACAACGCCGCTGATGCCATAGCCCCCGATCATACTTCAAACGTCACGATAGATAAAATCGTTTTAAGTAATAGTGATTGGCGATTTTCCAAGGCTGGAAGACTGCAACATATCGTTGATTCATCATTCGACGCCATTTTACGCGAGCTTGCCATAACATCAATCCGAGCAAAAATAATCATTCTTGATAGAACCGAAGCCCACTCAAATCACCCCAACGAATGTGATGGTTATTTGAATTATCACATTATAAAACACATAATATGGCACCTCGCGCGTCATCTTTCAGCACATCGGACTATGATGGGACTACGGTTAAGCCATTCCGCCGTCGTCAAACGATGCGATAGCGGAGACCCAGGAAACATTCCGAAGGCAATACCCTCGACGAAAGGAAGCCGATGAGCGACACCAATCCGAGCTTCGGCCCATACAACAACGCGCCGGCATCGCAAGGTGGCCAGAACAACACCCCGAGCACCAACCCCACAGGCGGGTACGGCAACGCGCGGCCGAATGGCGCCAACGCATATCCCGCATACAACGGACAGGCAAAGCAGCCCACACAGCCGGCGCAACCCGCGCAGAACGGCACCCCCGGCAACGCCAACAACAATTGGCAGCGCCCGGCGACTCCCGCCTATCAGCAGGCCCCGCAAAGCCAGGGCCAGCAGCAGCGGCCGCAAGGCTACACCCCCGCTCCGGCCTCGGCGCCCACGCAGCCGATGGGTGGCCAGCGCCCCTATCAGGCCCCGAACGCGAACCCGACCATGGGAGCTGCGGCGCCGTCTCGCGACCTTCCTTATTATGGCTGCTCGTTCATCGAGGCCATCAAGCGCTTCTTCACCAAGTACGTCGTCTTCTCGGGCCGCGCCTCCCGCAGCGAGTATTGGTGGGCGCAGCTCTTCCTCTTCCTCGCCGCAATCGTCTTCATCATCCTTGACGCGATCATCTTCGGCAAGGGCAACTATCTCCTCGGACTGTGGAATCTCGCGGTGCTGATCCCCTCGCTCGCCGTCATGATCCGCAGGCTGCACGACTCCAATAAGTCCGGCTGGTGGGCACTGCTCCCCTACGGCCTGGTTGTCGTCGGCCTGATCGTCATGGTCGCCTCCATGGGTATAGGCGCGGTGGCAGGCGGTGGTGACGTCGACACCATGGCCGGCGGCGCCGCCATTGGCCTCATCATCTACGGCCTGTGCGCCCTGGGCTACTTCATCGCCTGGCTTGTCCTGATGATCTCCGGACCGAACCCGGCCGGCGCGCGCTTCGACAGCAACCGCGTGGTGGTTCCCGCCAATGTCGCTTCGCCCTCCTCCTCGATTCCAATGCCCACGGGCGCGGCGCAACCGCAAAACAGGAACGTGCCCAACGCTGCCGCCGCCAACAGCCATCCTTACGGGCAGAACGGCGCAGCTCCTGCGCAGACCACTACCGGCTACAACCAGCCCAAGCCGGCCGCGCAGCCGCAGTACACGAATCCCAGCGCGACGCAGGCCCAGCAGCCCTATAAGAGCCCGCAGGTCCCGCCGGCCCAGAAGCCCGCTTCGGCGGCTCCTCAGCCGAGCGCCACTCCTCAAACCGGCGCAGCCCCGCAGAGCTATCAGCCTTACACCCAGCCTGGCACGCCGACCCAAAACGGCGGCCAGCCTGGCACCGGCAACAATGGCTACGGCCAGCCGCGTCAATAAACGGCACCGGCGATAATCGCCGTTCGTAATATCAAAAGGGTTCCACCTCATGGATTATTGAGGTGGAACCCTTTTGATATCGCCGAGGAAAGCGCGCGAATCGTTGCCTTCGTGGTCTTACGGCCAGCTAGCCAAGATTGGCTCAACACTTCTCATTCACGCGCAAATGAGTTGAGCAAGGACGCACCCACACGCAAGCTGACGCGCCTCCGACAAAACCCGACGGTGACGCCTTGTGGCCTACAGATCGATGTGGGGTTTGTTCGGATCCTCGGGGATGTCCTTGAACTTCTCGGCCAGCTTGGCGCGATTCTGCTTCTCGTCCGCATCCTTGGCGGCCTTCTTGGCGGCGACCGGGTCGAAGACGACGTCATCGTGGTGCTTCCGCCACTCCTGCTGGGCCAACGGGGCGATGGCCCGGGCCAGCGATTCCGCGCTGGAACTTCCAGATTTCGCCGCGTCGGCATACGTGCCCAACAAGGACTCGAACTGCTCGCGGTCAAAGAACATGCGCGGAATCGACATCCGCTCGCACAGCTCGTTGAGATAGAGCATCACCGGCGTGACACGGCTGGCGGCGGCGCGCTGGTCCACGTCAGCTGAACCATCACCCGCGATGATGCCAAAAAGCCCGTCGACCGCCGCGATGACCACGGCCAGACGCCGCGCCACACTCTGCGCGTCGCTGCTGTTGGCCGAACCTTCACCGTTACCAAGATTGGAGGCGCCGGATTTGGCGGCGGCCTCGATATCGTCAAGCGCGGCGGCCACAGCCGATGCCGTCGCCTCACTCCAATCGACCTGCAAATCATCAACCGCATTCATCACCAGCGAGGTGTCGCCGGAATGCGAATATGGGTGCAACCGCTCGTAGGCGTCGTTGACGTTGAGCAGCGCGTCCACAATCTCCTGCGGCCGGCCGGGGATATCGATGGCGCCCTCATAGACGAACTCGGCGTCGGGCAACGTGACGTCCTGGCCGGTGAGCAGCTGGGCCGCGGACTGGGTGACGCGCACCTGCAGGTCCTCGGCGTATTTGGCGTCGTTGCCGAGCTCCTGGGCGGTGGTCAGCGGCCATAGCGCGATGAGCTCGCCGCCCACCTTCGCGGCCTCAAGCACCTCGGGCATCGCCGTGAGCCCCGCCAACTCGTCATCTTCGATATGAAACGCCATATCCGCTCCTTCGCCATATCCGCCATCCCGACGGCCTCACAAAACCGTTTCCATTCTAGTCATATGGACCGCCTTAGGCGACACCCGCAGACGATGTCCAACGCCATCCGAACGTATTGACGCGGAACCGGCGGACCAATCTCAAACCGTCGTCATTGCACGCCGGCCGCGGGGTCGACGTAGGCGATCTTCAGCGCCTTGCCTGTCTCGCAATCGAAGGTGATCGAGGTGATCGAGGCGAGCGCCGTGTGGCGCAGCAACATGTTGTGCTCCGGGTGGCCGGTCTCGAGCTTGTGGCGGAAGCTGTAGATCGGCGACTCGTGGCTGACCACGATGAGCTGCTCGCCCGGATGCTCGAAGAGCGCCTCCTCGGCGAACGCACCAACCCTTGCGGCGATGTGCCGGTAGCTCTCCCCCCAGCTCGGCCGCCACAGATTGAGCAGCAGCCTGATGTTGCGCGGCCTCCACAGGGCGCCCTGGCCGTAGCCGACCCTGGTGCCACGGAAATTGTTGCCCGCCTCGATGAGCCGGCCGTCGGTGCGCAGGCTCAAGGCTTCTTCTCCACGTTCCTGCCGTACCTGGTTGAGCTCCTTGAGAATCTCACCGGCCGTCTCGCGGGTGCGCTCCAAAGGCGAGGAGATGACCGCCGTGGCGCGGCTCATGTCTGGATCGGCGGCGATGTGGCGGGCAGTGGCCTGGGCCATCCTCACCCCCAGCTCGGAGAGGTGGAAACCAGGCAGGCGCTCGTAGAGCAGGTGGTCCGGGTTCTCGACCTTGCCATGGCGGACGAAATGCAATGTGGTTGACGGCATGTGGCCCTTTCCTCCAAGCCGTTTGACCAGTCGCGGGTGGCCGGCGAGGATCTTCAAAACACGTTCGCGAAAATTTTACTGTACCTTACAGCTTAATCAGACATCACGCCGCGTGTTGCTCCACGGCGAACGTTAGAGTGTCATACTTGTGAGTGAGGGACACATATCGATTCACTTCAGTCTTTATCGGTGATTCGACCTGCCCGGCATGATGTTCTCGATGCCGCGGCGTCCACGCCTGATCCGTTCTGGAATCCGCACGCGGCCACGTCTTGCGAAAGACGAAAGCCGGCACCATCGATCATGCGTTGAGACGCCCGTAAACGCGGCGCCGGCAGGAAACCCGCCCACCCCAAAAGGATTGCCGAAGCCCGTCATGGGCTCACGCGCGACCCGCACCCTCTCCAGCCAAGACGCTCAGCGCCCAACCGCGCCATGCCGTCCCACGCCCGATATCCGATATTCGGTATCCGGCGCCCTACGATTCGCGTCCAACAACGCCGAACACCTCGGCGCAACAACATACAAAACACACTCAACACCCTCGCGCAAAACGCAAAATTGATGAAAGGAACCCCACGAACGTGACCAGCCAGCCCATCGCCGCCGTCAAGGACGTCGCGCGCCGCCTCTTCGGAGGCTACGCCGAACTCCTACGGATGCCCCACACCGCCCGTTTCGCCATCGGCGCGGTCATCGCCTGCATGCCCTTCCCCATGGTCGGCATGACCATCACCATCTCGGTGCAGCATTATTACGGCAACTACACGCTCGCCGGGGCGCTGAGCGCGGTGCAGGCCATCGCGCTAGCCGTGATGAGCCCGGTGTTGGGCAAGCTGGTCGACAAATTCGGCCAACGCCAGGTCTCCATCCCCACGATCATCGTCTGGGTGATCGCGGCCACGGCGCTCGTCTCGTGCATCACCGCGAAGGTGCCCGCCTGGATCCTCTTCGTCATCGTGCCGTTCATGTCGGCCATCCCGCCGTGGGGCGCCATGGCCCGCAGCCGCTGGACCAATCTGCTCAAAGGCGACGGCCGCCGCACCGACCGGGCGCTCTCGCTCTCCGGCGTCTTCGACGAGGCGATGTGGGTGGTCGGCAATCCGCTCTCGTCCACTCTGGCCGTCATCTCCGGCGTGCTCGCGTTCTCGGTGACCGGCATGTGCGTGGTCATCGGCGCGCTCATGTTTTTGACCGAACTCTCCACCGAGCCGCCCTCGCAGACCGACCTGGCGCGCAAGGCCGGCGTGAGTCGCAAGGAATACCGAGCCCTCGAGACCCAGAAAGCCGCCAAAATGCGCGGCCAGGAGGAGGCGGCCGAACGCAAGGCCGGGCTCTTCAAATCCGGCCAGTCCATCTGGGGCCCGGGCCTGATCGCGATGTGCGTCACCTGGTTCGGCCTCGGCGCCTTCCAATCAGCCGCGTCGATCTCCATCATCTCGTTCGCCACCGAGCAGAACATGAAGCAATACACCGGCTTCGTCTTCGGCTGCTTCTCGCTCTCCTCGATGATCGGCGCGATCTTCTACGGCGCGAAGAACTGGATGATCCCGCTGTGGAAGCGCTTCTACTTCTGCCTGATCGTGGTAGACCTGGGCATCGCGACCTTCCTGTTCGCCCACAACATCTGGACCATCATGCTCATCTACCTGGTCATCGGCGTCTGCCAGGCGCCCACGTGGATCAACGGCAACCAGCTCATGCTCCATCTCGTGCCGCCCACCCGCTTCACCGAGGGCATGGCGTGGACCAGCGCGATGAACTCCATCGGCGGCTCGGCGGGCTCGGCCATCGCGGGCATCTTCATCGACCGCATGGGTTCGCACGGCGGGTTCATGGTGGTCACCGTGCTCGCGCTCACCTCGCTGGCGCTGGCCTTCACCGGCTTCAAGCAGATCAAGCGGAGCACGGAGACGCCGATCCTCGCGCAGGTCGACGTGTGAGATTGTGATTTTTGGGTTGGCCTGTCGGTTTGCCAGCTGAATCAATCAGCGCTTACGACCAATACATACGACAATCGTGCCGCCCCGGGAAACCGAGACGGCACGATTTGCCATCAATAATTTTCGCATAAACGTATAGCCGCATACGAAACGAACGAATTTATTGCCACCCCTTGGGGGTGTGGGCGATGGACCACTCGCCGATCTTCTGCGCGAACGTCTTGCGCGGGGCAACGGCGGGCTTGGCAGAAGAACCGATTTCGCTGGTCGAGTCTTGCGAGGGCTTGTCAGACTTCGTGGAATGGTCGTCGAGCAGCCACTTTCGGATGATGAAGTTCCAGATGGCCACCACCACCGTGGCCACGATCTTGCCGATGTTGGTGCGCAGGACGTACATGCCATGCTGCGCGACCGCCGCGTTGGCCGCCATGCCGAACGTGCTCAGCCAGATGATCCACTCGTTGATGAACAGGCCGACCACGGCGGCGGCCAGGAAGATGAAGCCCTCCATCCAGCGGGCCATGTCGGCGCGGCGCTTGAAGACGTATTTCATGCTCGCCCAGTAGTTGAAGGCCAGCGAGACCAGGAACGAGATGGTGCTGGCCACCACGTTGTTGACGTGGAAGGCCGCGACCAGGATGTTCAACAGGCCAAAATCAATGACCGCGGCGATGACGCCGACGATGCCAAACTTCACGAGTTGTTCGATAAGCTTTTTCACAGTTGCCCATTTAACTCCAAGAGCCTGCCAAATACGTGGAGATTGACGCAATAACCACTGATTCATCGCAAGAAACGCCCGGACTGGTTGACGCTTTCGGCGGGTTTCGTGGTCTCGGCTACCGTCTCACCTCCAACGACGAATATCGGACAAAAGAATGGCGGTACATAACCGTTTTCTGCCATCACGTACTTTCGACGGCATATATCGGGCGTATTTCCGCGATATTCTGTCCGTTTTCTGCCGTCGAGAGTTTGCGGGGCGAAAATGAACCCGGCACCGGTCCATTCAACCGACGAGAGCTAAAATGGATGACAGCTAGCCAAACCGATGAAAGGAACATCATGCCAGTCATCCATACCCATGTCTCCGTCTCCACCACCCCCGAACAGCGCGAAGCTCTCAAGACCGCCTACGGCCGTGCCATCACCGCCGTCCCCGGCAAGACCGAAAGCTGGCTGATGTGCCCGTTCGAGGACAACATGCCCATCTATTTCGGCGGCAAAGACGACAAGCCCGCCGCCTACGTCGAAGTCAACGTGATGGGCAGCGACGTCGACCGCTCGGTCTGGGAGACCATGACCAACCAGATCATGGGAGCGCTCAACGACCAGCTCGGCATCCCCGCCGACCGCACCTACATCCGCTACACCGCGACCGGCGACTGGGGCTGGAACGGCAGCAACTTCTAACCTCCCCAAACCGGGCCACACATAAACGAATTCCGCCATATTCAAGCCACTGGGCAACACCCAGAGGCCTACATATGGCGGATTTTCTATGTTGCGACATATTCGGGCCGCTTAGCGCACGGCAGCGGCTTGAATATGGCGGAACTGAATGGTTGGTTAGGGGGCTGGAATGGGTGGCGCTGGCGCTCAGACGATCTTGGGCATCGGGGTGGTGAGCGAGGTGGTGAGGTTGACCTGCACCACGCCGGCGCCCAGATGCGGCTCGACCTTCTTCAGCGTCACGGTGCGCTGGTCGGCGGGAGCGGAATCGTCGTCGGTCATGGTGGCGGGAGATTTCATCGCAACGACGGCCAAATCGTCGATACTGGCGCCGACGCCGTTGCACAGTTCGGTGGCGGCAGCGAGCGATTCGGCGAAACCGACCTTGAAAAGCACTCGATCGGCGGGCACACCGTAGGCGTTCGAGGCGATCCACTTCACGTCATCGACCAGGCCCATGCCCTTGTGGCTCGCATGGTTGTCGGCGACCTCGGGGTCTTCGGCGTCGGCGGCGGCACTGGGGCCCCCGGCCACGCCGGTCAGACCGCCGAGCGCATCCACGAATCCATCAAGCTGCGGGGCCAGCGCCTCGCCGCCGTCGCGGAAGAGGTTGCCGATGATGGGCTTGCGGAAGTTGAGTTCCCGCGCCGTGACCTTCAGCGAATCGATCTGGTCGTCCTCGCCATCCCACAGGTTGATGAGCGGGAAGGTGGGAATGCCCAGTTTCTCCAGGCGATTGACATGGAACGGGTAGCGCCAGGAGAGCTTCGGATCGTCGCGCCACGTCGAAGCACGGGTGACGACCACGGCGGCCGCCGGCCATTCCGCTCCATACTCGCGGCAGGCGATGTCGAGCCATTTCTGAGCCCCGGCGTCGGCGCCGTAGCCGGCCTCGACCACCACCACGTCGTGCAGCGCGCAGGCCATCTCGACCGAGACGAGGCTCGGAATGCCCAGCGACACGTTGGCGAACGGGCCGCAGTGCACATAGACGGGCGAGCCGTTGACGGTCTCGGTCTTGGCCGGCTTCACCGCGTCGCCCAGGATGCCGGTAATGCGCCACAGGTCGATGAACTCGCCGAAGGTGACGGGCTTGCCGTCCTTCGTGCCCGCGACCATGCGCGAGACGCGCTCGGAGATCTCGCCCATGGAGTGCGAGAGCACCACGATCTGCATCAGCTCGCAGGTGGGGGTGAGCACGACGCGCTCGGGAAGATTGCCCTTGTTGCGGTCCACGGCGATCTGGCGCAGCGAACGCGACGGCACCTCGGAGACGCGGGGCACGAGCACCGTGTCGATGAGCCCGTCGTCCACGGCCTTCTCGGCGAAGGAGACCAGCAGGTTCTGCGCGCATTCGATGGCCGCCATCTCGCCGCACAGGCCCCAATCGATGAGCTCGGGGTGCGAAAGCGAGGACTTGCCACCGCCGGACGCGCCGCCCTTGGATCCGGCCGCGGTGATGCCCATGCTCGGCTGGCGCAGCACCGCCGTGGCGTCGATGCCACGGGCGCGCAGGGCGTCGATCAGCGCGATGGTGGTGGTGGTCTTGCCCTCGCCACGCGAGGCCTTGAGCGGGGTGTCGGCGGTCACCAGAATCACCTTGCCATGCTTGCGCGGGGTCTTGCCATGCTCCCCGAGGTAGTCGAGATAGCCGAACGCGTCGATCTTCTCGACGAGGCCATATTGGGTGGTGAACTGATCGATAAGAGCCATGCTTTACCTGCCTTCGGCGACTTGCTGGAAACCGCGATGATATTTCATCGTGATATGTAACGCGATAGTTGGAGTCTATCATCAACGGACGCGAGGGAAGGCAACGATTCCACGGCCTCTCGCGCGCCAACCCGGTTCCTTCACGCCATGGCGCCATGAGGGTCATGAGGGCCATGAGAGCTATGGGGGCTATGGGAAAGAAGACAGGGATAAAAAAATCCCTTCACCCGCCAATTACCGCATAGACGGGAAGGGATGAATCTACATTCCGCAAAGACCTCAGACTCAGGCGATGAATCGCCCCAAACCGGGTCAAGCCCTCGCGAAAGCCAGGAAGTCCGAGAGCTCCGTGAAGAAACGCTGGATGTTCTTGCGGTTCTTGGAGCCTTGGAAAAGCGTCGACATCTTGGCGTTGACGCTCACGCCCACGATCGAGCCGGCGCCATCGGGCGTGACGGCGGCCATCATGTTCTCGCCCCATGTGTAAAGACTC
Source organism: Bifidobacterium sp. ESL0790 (assembly GCF_029395435.1). Classification (NCBI taxonomy): domain Bacteria; kingdom Bacillati; phylum Actinomycetota; class Actinomycetes; order Bifidobacteriales; family Bifidobacteriaceae; genus Bifidobacterium; species Bifidobacterium sp. ESL0790. The sequence goes on along the minus strand of NZ_CP113915.1, from coordinate 303,152 downwards.
ACGTGGGTGGAGAACATGCAGGTCATCGGCGGATTGCCTTCGGCCTTGAGGTTGAACGCCTTGGATTGGGCGAGCATCTGGAGCATCAGCGGATAGAGCTGCTGCGGGGGCACATCGTAGTGGCACTGCTGCATGCCTGCTTGTTCGAACGGTTTCATATATATCCTTTAACTCCACGGCGCACGCCGCCTGAACTATCCAGACGAAGATGAACCCGATTGACCATTTAATTACTGATAATGTCCCAATATACTCGGTGTGTCCACTTAAGTAAAAAGGCCGCTTTTGCCATACAAAAAGCCATAAACGAGACGACGCCCCGCGCTTCCCACGTAAGTCGCGCGGGAGGCGCGAGGCGAGGCCTGTGCGGACGTCAAAACTCAGGCGAGCGCTGGTTTCAATCAGTTGTCGGAACGATTGAAGCCGTTGGACATCCGATTGCTCGTGGTGTAGAGCACGGAGTCGAGCAGCTCGTCGGTCTCGCGCTTGATCTGGTCGGCCATCGACTGGTTGGCGGCGGCGAGCACCTCGCGGACCTCGGCGTTGCGGGTGGCGGCGATGACGTCGTCGGGTTCCATCGGCTCCACATCGCCATCGGGGTTGCCCGCCTCGAGCTCGGCGGCGGCCATGGACTCGGCGCTGGCCTCCTTGTCGCCGCCCAGGCGCGCGATCTGCTCGTCGGTGGCGATGACCATGCGGTGCGCCATGCCGCCGGTCTTCTCCTGGTAGCGCTCCACGGCGTTGGAGGTCTCGTCGAACGCGGCGTCGCACAGGGCGGCGATGATGCGGTTGGCCCAGTAGAAGTTCTCGGAGGTCACACGGGTGCTGGTGCCCTCGAGGTAGGCCGGCGTGGTGTCGACGTTCGGGTAGAACGGCACGATGGTGTTGAAGGGGTTGGAGCCGTAGGAGATCCACTGGATGGCGCGGTCGGACTGCGGGCGGTACGGGCGGATCTGCATCACGGCGAGCTGGCTCTGGCGGTTGATGCCGATGGAGCGGTACTTGTTGCGCGTGTGCTCGTCGCCCATGTGGCCGTAGGGGTCGAACGGGGTGCCCTGGTAGTGCGAGCTCAGCACGTACTTGACGTCCTCGATGGTGATCTTGCGCTCCGGCTGGCGGGCCCACGGGATGTCGTCGGACTCCGGGGTGTGGTCGGCCTCGGGGCCGTCCCAGACCTCGTCGTAGGGGTTCAGGGTGCGCTGCATGTACCAGGCGCGGGGCGTGTTGTAGACGTGGTCGGAATCGGAGTGCGAGCCGAAGGCGTCACGCGGATTGAAGGGCGTGGTGGCCTCGACGGCGAGGTCGAGATGGTTCGCCTCGATGAACTGGTTGAGGTCCGCTGAGCACATGTGCTCCTCCTGGTCGCCCATCGCGTCCTCAAGGTCGAACTCGTCGATGCCGAGCTGGTTGGGCATGGTGACGTAGGCGCCGTCGGGCACGCGCTTGGCGATCCAGTGATGGCCGCCGACGGTCTCGAACCACCAGATCTCGTCGACGTCGGAGAACGCCACGCCGTTCATCTCGTAGGTGCCGTACTGCTCAAGCAGCGCGCCCAGGCGCTCCACACCTTCGCGGGCGGTCTTGATATAGGGCAGAACGAGCGTGAGGAAATCCTCCTCGCCAATGCCGCCGGCGACCTCGGGCTCATAGCCCTCCTCGCCTTTAACACCCTTGGCCTTCACCCGCTCCACGAAGGGGTCGGCGCCAAGCACGCGCTCGTTGGTGGTCAGGGTCTCGGTGGCGCTCATCGCCACGTTGGCCTCGTTGACCCCGGCCTCGCCCCAGACACCATCGGCGGTGTCGGCGTTGGGCAGGGAGGTGTATTGCAGGGGGTTGCCGGGCAGGTCCACCTCGACGTGGCTCAGCACGCTGCGGTAGTGGCGCGGCTGCTCATCGGGCTTGACCACGACGAAACGCTTGGGGTTGTATTCCCCGTTCGGCGAATCCTCGTTGCGGGCGATGAGGGTGGAACCGTCGTAGCTCGCGTCCTTGCCGACCAGAATGGTGGTGCATGCCATAAATTCGTTCCTTTCGTAAGGCGTTGGCCGAGTATGTCATATTCGGCCAAAATATTGTATGTACATATTGAAGATTATCGCTGATTGATTATCGCTGATAGGGACCAGGGACTAAAGGGACCCTGGCCGATGGTGAGCTGACGGCGCAGGCCAGAATAATCGTCAAACGAGATTCCATGCTCCGGGCACGCCGATGAGCAATCAAGCAACGTTCGATGACGCCGGGGCCATCAGAGCTATCGGAACCGTTCGGCGAGCAATGCCAACCCTTCAAAACACTCGGGATTCAGGTGTTTTGCAAGCGTTCCCCGCTATTTACGAGATGGTTCCCACCTCTGGCCCGAACATGTGCCTCTCAGAGACTACTTGGCCGGATCGCCCACCAAGGTGATCTCGGCCTCGTCGACCTTGCCCCCGTAATCGCGGATGCCATGCTGCAGCTCGTTGAGCCAGAAGCCCTGGTTGAGGCCGGGCAGCGGGTTGGCGGTGGCCCAGACGTGCAGCTGGTAGCCGTGCGGCTTGTCGGGCGGGGTGGGCCCGTTGTAGCGCATGGTGACCATCGGGTTGGTGTCGCCGACGAACTTGCTGGCGGCGCTGGTGCGGCCCTGCGCGGCTTCGGGAATCATGGCGGGCAGCGTGCGCGAGAAGTCCGGCGGAATCTGCAGGGCGTGCGAGTCGTTGAAGTCGAACATGATCGCGTCGACCGGCACGTTGGCCGCCGACCAATGAATCCACTCGAATCCGCAGACGGGGATGGAGTCGGGGTCGACCAGCTGCCAGTGCAGGTAGCGCATGCCTTCGGAAAGCTCGTCGACGTAGAAGGGGAAGGAGATCACCGGCGTGCCGTCCGTCTTGTTCTGCGCGGGGGCGGCGCCCGTGAAATCATCGGGAATGGTCGTGAAATCAGCGGAAATCTTCATGCTTCAAGTATCGCGCGAAGAGCTGACGTATAGGTGTGTTTTCTATTTAGTCGAGGCACAAAATGCATTTCACGAATCACGATACCTTTCATGTATATCGAAAAGCGTTTCAGCATAAACACATGGCAAGCCGTGCCGAAACCACGTGCATCAGAATCCGGACAAAACGAATTGCCCGACATATGGAATCCCCACACAAAATAAGAAAAGTATGACATATTTGCAACACATTCGAGTGTTTTGTCAAACAAAATGCTAAACTGTTGACCTGTAATTAGGCAAAATCAGAAAAATTTTCGAGCGTTTTGGTCAAATTTTTTACAGAAGGATAGGCGGGAAGTTCGATGGGTCTCAAGCACACGCTCGCGGCGTTTTCCGCGACCGTTGTCGCCTCCGCCGCGCTCATCGCTCCAGCCACAGCGGGTGCATTACAAAAACAAGCATCGATCACCCCCCCCCGCGATTGGTGACGAAATCACAAACTTCCGCCAATCCCGACTCACCTGACTTATCGCAATCCTCATCTTCCCAGAACACGTCACGTCCCAGCGTGGCAAAACAAAGTTCTTCCATTCTTAGTCAAATCGAACAACAATCCCAATCCGCCACCAAACTCGGAAACCCAGCAGCGCCCTCAGCCCAACCTGACCCCGAACCCACCGTCGGGCCGCAATACGAATTCACATGCACCCCGGACAGCGGCACATGGCACGGGGACGGCAGCGATTTCATCGATTACGAACTAGCATCCGACTGCCACTACACCGTCCTCAACGGCAATCTTAACCATTATTACGGCTACAGACGGCTTCCATGGAACCAATACGTCCTTAATTCGGTATTCATCACCCATATCACTTTCCGACGCATCACCATGGGACCTAACTGTATCAACATGACCCAATGGTTTTTCGGTATGGTCATCCCGGGAATGTCAGTGCCAGGCATTCCGCAGGTGGAGGTAATAGACGGGCTGGAAAACATTGATACACGATATGTCCAAAACATGCACCAGATTTTTTACGGAGGCGGGAACCTACAGACAATCACTGACCTAAGTCACTGGAATATCAGTAACGTCACCGATCTCAGCGAAGCCTTTAAAGGATTTTACCAGCCATTGAAACTCGACTTGTCCGGCTGGGATTTTCCACCAAGTGCCGATACTTCAGGCATGTTCGAGCCGCAGGATTCTGGGCTGTCACTCGCTTTCATACGGCTGAAAGCAGGCGCACACATACCCGCCGACGCATTCACCGGCATATCCCACGCACAACATTCAATACCTGGCTTCCAGACTTGGAAACAGAAGGACGGCAACAAATCATGGTCGGGAATACCACACGATGTCGGCCTGGGCGCTACTTCCACCACCGAGGCGACATGGTACGGGTGGCCGCACGCCGAAATCAAATTCACGCAAGGTTACTACGGCACCGGCATCAGTGGCACACCACCTGCAAATTTAACAGCTGATAACGCATGGTTCGACAGCCATATCCCCGCAACCATACCAGGCCAAGGCACACTGCTCCGCAACGGCTACCGGTTCGCGGGATGGCAGGCCGTTTTTGGAGGAAAACATTATGACAAAGGTGACACCATCTATTTCCCCGATCCCGATATCACGGCTTACGGAGAACAACTGAATACGTTCAATGCGCAGTGGAAGTCGGCGGTGCCGGTGATTGCGGGTGCGGCGCCCCACGCCGACGGGGTCCACGTCAAAGTCACCGACCCGGCCGGCTACCTGGCCGGCGACACCATGACCGTCAGCGACGGGACTACCACCGCCGACGCCACGCGCGACACTGTAACCGGCGAATGGGATGTCCTGCTCCCCCTGCCCACGGGCGACACTACCGGACAGGGAACGTCCACCACCTACACGGCCACGTTCCACCAGTCCGAAGGCGGCACCGCCGACTCCGCTCCTACCACTGTCACCCTCGACCAGGTCGCGCCCGCGCTCGAGAACATCCGGGCCAACACGCCCGCCCACCAGATCACCGGCGTGGCCTGGTCCAGCGGGAACACCACCGCGCAGCCCGGCCGCGTCAAGGAGGGCGGCGACACCATCACCGCCACCTGGCCCGGACTCGGCACGACCACCACCACGACCACCAGCGGCGCCGCCGGCCACGAGGGCGAGTTCACCCTGCCCATCCCCAACGGCGTCACCATGCCCGGCGACGCGGTCCTCACCGTCAGCGACACGGCGGGCGAGCACGGCCTCAACGGCGCGAGCAACAAGTCCGCCGAGTACACCGCCAGACTCACCCCGCCCATCACCGTCCTGCCATTCACCGGCGGCGGGACACCGGCCACATGGGCGGCCACCATCGCCATATCCGCCATCCTCGCCCTCGCCACCGGAACCATCCTCACCAAGCGCGCCTACGCCCACACCCGTCCGCGCCACTGACCACCCACGCGGCGCCGCCACCCCACCACATCCGGCGGCACCGCAACCACCACCCTCACCACCACAGCAACCACCACCACAGTCCGACCAGCAACAAAAGGGCCCGTAACATCTCGCAATCCACCGACGGAAACAGGAAGGCGCCACCAACTTCTCCCGCACCACCCTAACGAAGTCGCGGCAACAAGCGTTTTCGCCTATCTCTTGGTGCTTTGCAAATATCTGCCGACCCGCACGTTACGAAAATCCTTCATCGATACGTGCAGCACACTTCTGCACAACTACGATCCAACCATTATTCGATGGGATCTTCTAGGAATTCCCCCAAACGGATTGCGGCTCTTCAATCTGTACCTTTGAAGCCGTAATGTTCTCGAATCTTGCCCACGATGACGATGCTCAAGCCGCCGCTCACACCAGCAGCGAGCAGAAGAGCGCCTCGAAGAGGAGGGTCTGGTTGCCGTTGCCGTTGAGGCGGCGGCGGGCCGTGGCGATGGACTCCAGACGCTGCACCGCGCCCTGACGGGTCAGACGAGCGGACAGGTTGGTGATGGCGTCGCGGTTCTCCAGGTTGACCAGGCCGACCACATCCTCGGCGTTGTTTTGCAGCACGGCCACATCGCGGTAGATGCTGGCGATGGTGTTGAGCCCGCGGTCGAGCACATCGCGGCTGCGTCTGGTGGCGCGGCGCTTGATGTCGGCCTTCTTGCCAATCTGGTTGAACGCGCCACGCAGCTTCGGCGGGATGCGGTCCTTCGGGCCAAGCCCGTTGATCCGGCGGAAGTCCTCCTCCTGCCGTTGCGCCTGCTGCTCCACGTCGGCCTGAGCCTGGGCCTTCGCGCTGTCGATGAGGTTGCCTGCGAGCAGCACCGCGTCGGACGCTTTGGCCATGTTGAGCACGCCGACCACCAACGCGTCACGGTCGCTCATCACCTGCTTCTGCGTTGCGTAGAGCTTGGCCACGCCGATATGCCCTTCGGAAAGCCTCGCCGCGCGCGCCGCGATCTTGGGTTCGACGCCGGTATCGACCTCCAGGAACTTGGCCACGGCCTGTGTGGATGGAACGGCGAGATTGACGACCCGCGTGCGCGAGCGGATGGTCGGCAGGACGTCCTGCGCGCTCGGGGCGCAGAGCAGCCAGATGGTGTGGGGGCTGGGCTCCTCGATCTCCTTGAGGAGCACGTTGGTGGTGCGCTCCATCATCCTGTCGACGTCCTCGATGATGATGACGCGCCACGGGGCGACGCTCGGCGTCTGCTCCGACGTCTCGATGAGGTCGCGCACCTGGTCGATGCCGATAGTCACCTTGTCGGTGGTGAGCACCGTGACGTCGGGGTGGGAGCCGGAGAGTATCTGCTGGCTGATCTTGGTGGGTTCGTCTCCCAGGCCATGGTCGGGGCTCTCCAACGCCGCCGCGAACGCACGGGCCACATTGGACCGGCCAGATCCGGGAGGGCCACAAATCAGCCATGACTGCGCGATGGCTTTGGGGTCGCCGGAAGCCACGGCGCGCAATTGCCCCACGACCTGGTCCTGGCCCACTATCGAGTCCCACACACTCATCGTTACCTCACTTGTTTCGCGTCTCCACCTTATTGCCCGTCGTTGATATGCGAGCGAAAGGCGGCTTCCCTCGCACTCGTTACTTAGCCAGCAACGCCTCGGCATCGAGCCGAATCCGCTCCCAGACCTCATCCACCGGTCGCGCGGCGTCGATGACCCTGAACCGCCCGGGCTCCCGCTCAGCCAAATCAAGAAACGCCTGACGCGTACGTTCTTGGAACCCACCACCGGCCGATTCCATGCGGTCCTCGCTGTGTTCCAGCCGTCCGTGTGAGGCCTTCGGATCCATGTCGAGCAGATAGGTGCGCTCGGGCAGCAGATCGTTCGTCGCCCAGAGGCTGAGCTGGCGCACCTCGCCTTGCGCCAGCTCGCGCCCTCCGGCCTGATAGGCCAGCGAGGAATCAATATAGCGATCGGAAATCACGACGGCGCCACGCTCGAGCGCCGGACGGATCACCTCGGCGACATGCTGGGCACGATCGGCGGCGAAAAGCAGCGCCTCGGTGCGTGGCGCGATATCGGCGGCATCATCGCCAGAAACCCCATGCAGCAAGAGCTGCCGCAGCGCGACGCCAAGCCCGGTGCCACCAGGCTCACGAGTGACTACCACCTCGCGCCCAAGCCCCTCGGCATAGCTCCTCAGACGCTCGACCTGCGTGGTCTTCCCCACGCCGTCGACGCCCTCAAACGAAACAAACATCCCACTCATCATTCCCAAACCTTCAATACTCCAAAATCGTGATTGCGCATAACCATATTCCCATCACAAATCGAAATGGTGCTCCCCGAACGTCCTGTCCCACGAACCGACAACAAACGCATATCGTCGGGCCAAATCATTCTGAATTTTCTTCAATGTTTTCGACGGCAGCTTTCCTCTATTATGCGACAACAGCACACCACCATCTTCGGTGAGCACGAATTTCGCCATATCCCTGTTTCGCCCCTGCGAGACATGCACATGCACCCCATGCCCGCCATCATGGTCATTGAACGAGATCTCATAGCCTTTGATAAAGAATTTCTCAGTCATCGCCGTACTCCCGATCGTCTTTACGGGAGCCTTGCACCAAGTCATAGTTCGACTTGTAGTAGTTGAGCAAAAAAGGCATAAAGTCATCAGGAAAATTCGACGACAGCAGATTACCTCGATTGTCGAAAACCGCCTTGCGCCCGTAATCGACCTCGGTGATCGTCACCGTGTCGTCGGTGTAGCCGAGCCGCACGCCGTCCATCTCAAAAAGATTGTCGCATTCCATCTTGCACCTCCTCCCCTCCTGCGATACCGCCAATTGTAGCGGAAACGCAGAAGGGCGCGAGGCCCCGCCGACACGACGAAACCGGCCCGGGACCTTGGCATTCCCAATCTTTCGTCTGCCGCCTTCCACGGTTGTTCGATTCGCCATATTCGCCCCTTTCGTCTCGGTGGAATCGCCATTGGTTCCATTGAAGCGCAAAACGCAAAATCACCGAAGCGAAACAGGGCACTGTGGATAAACGGTTGGGGTTATCCACAGCCTCCGGGCGTGTCGCGTCGGCAAGGCAAGGATTCAAACCGGCTATCGAGTTCTCTTGTGGAAACCCCTCAGCGGCAGGTCCATCAGCCCTTGAGCACGACCTCCTCGGACGTCACCTGGAACGCCGTCGTCCGCTTCGCGATTCGGGGGAACGAGCCAAACGAATCGAACCGCAGGCTCACGCCATCCTGCGTGAAATCGAGCCCGCACATGCTGTAACGGATGCTCTTGTCGTAGGGGTCGATCCACTGTCCAATCGCGGCGTAGGAAATCGGGACGCAATCGTGTCTGACCTTGAAATCCGAGAACACGGGCTGCAGTTTCTTGGGCGACTTCTTATAGACCATCTTTGGCTCGCCATCACGCCGACGTTTCACCTGACCCTCGATGAATCCCGAAAGCCCGTAGGCCTGAGCCAGCGCCTTGGCGTCGTAATAAAGGTATCGTCCGTTTGGCCTGAGCGAGCACAACCGGTTAACCATATAAGCGAGGAACCAGACCACCATGAAGGCTATGAAAAAAGGCACGTTCTCCCTGGTGAACGCCCCACGGCGCACCTTGACATAGCCCAGAACATATGCGGGCACGGAGACCATGGCGGTCGCGATCGCGTCAATCACGCCGAAACGCAGGATGTCGAGATAGACCTTACGATGGCCTGCTTGGGTAAAACGTTCGATGGTACCTGACGCAATAATCGGGCGTCCGTCCGTCGTCATCATGTTCGGGTCCTTTCGCCGCTCGTCAGGCGAGCCGGAAACGCACCTGTTCCCGCGTGGCCATCAATCCAACGTCAACGCGTTGCCAAAGGACTGATAGGTCGCCTTCGAGGCGGCCGGGAAACTGCCCTGCCCGGCATAATGCATCGTGGCGCCATCCGCGCTGAACTCGATGGTCACCCAGCGGCACACGGCCTGTTCCTTGTTCTTGTTGTGCCTTTTCTTACCGTTCGCCTGGGTATTCCTTGTGGGGATGGTGGCCAACGTGGTGTACGACATCGGGACCGAGGATTTCTCGATGCGGAACATGCCGAACGAAAGTTTGCTCCTCTGCTTGCCCGACATCGCCACGTCGCCATTGGGCATGGCGGTGAGCTTCAGATTCGGTTTGTCGCGCAGGATGTTCTCGAAACCGTAGGCCCCGGCGATGTCATATGGCCTGAAATAGAGGTAGCGCTTGTTGGGAAACATCACATATACCTGGTCGGCCATGCAAAACCCGAAAATGACTATGATGGCGATCGCGAACCATGGCAGGGACGAGGGCGTCATCGGTGTACACCTGCCGCGGTAGCAGAATTCGCCATTATGCAGGATCTGGAAGGCGATGAGCGCGAAAAGGGCCACCCCGACCAACACGAATTCCAACAGCGCCTTGATCACTTTTCGGCGACCTTTCGGCGTGAACTCGTCCAAGCCCGGCTTGACGACCGGGAAACCACCCTGTTCCATCACTTCACCTTTCCCTGCTCTCGCCATGGTTATTGCACAATGAACTTGAAACTGACCAATGGCACTAAAAACGATACCAATTCGCGGATTTCATCGTCTCCTGAGACCGATTATCGAGACAATAGCGACACATACGGCAGGCCTATGAAACACAAAAGGCGACCGCTTCGCTTGCGGTCGCCTTGGTGAACGGGTTACTTAGTGTTTGCTATTTGCGCGTCGAGGCCTTGCGAACGGCCGATTTGGTCGACTTCTTCGCGCTGGACTTGCGCTTGGTGGCCGTCTTGCGGGTCGTGGACTTCTTCGCACTCGTCTTGCGACGGCCACGACGCTTGGAGGGGCCGGCTGCACGCTTTTCGGCAAGCAACTGGAAGGCGGTGGCCGGTTCGATGGATTCCGGGGTGTACTGCTTCGGGAGCGTGCGGTTGGTCTCGCCGTCGGTGATGTAGGCGCCGTAGAAACCATCCTTGATGGTCACATTCTTGCCGTTCTCCGGGTCAGGCCCCAACTCGCGCAGCGGCGGCTTGGCAGCTCCCCTGCCACGACCCCGGCCATACTTCGGCTGGGCGAAGAGCTCCTTGGCCTTCGCGACATCGACGGTGAACAGCTCGTCCTCGCTGCCCAGCGAACGCGTCTCGGACTTGCCGTCCGCGCTCTTCTTGGTCAGGTAAGGGCCATAGCGCCCGTTGCTGGCGGTGACCACCGATTCCCCGGTCTCGCCGGTCTTAGCGTCGGTCTCCTCGTATCTTCCGACCTCGCGTGGCAGGCTCAGGAGCTTCAACGCTTCGTCGAGCGTGACCGTGTCGGGGCTCATCGTCTTGAAAAGCGACTCCATCTTCGGCTTGGGCGCCGTGGACTTGGCGGACTTGCGTGCACGGGTCTTGGTGGATTTGCCGTCTTTCGCGGTCTCGGCGTCTTTCTCCGCTTTGGCGGCCTCTTGCGCTTCGGGCGAGATCAACGCGACATAAGGCCCGAACCTGCCGGTGCGCACCTCCACGGTGCCGCCGGTCTTCGGATCCTTGCCGAGCACACGCGGCCCGCCGGCGTTGGTCTTAATGAGCTCGTGGCCCGCCTCGACGGTCAGCTCGTCGGGGGCCATGGTCTCGGGAATCGAGGCGCGCTTGGGGTTGCCTTCGGCGTCCAGGTTCTTGGTGTCCTCAAGATAGGGGCCATACCGGCCGACGCGCACATGCAGGCCGTCGCCGATCTCGATGGTGTTGATTGCGCGGGCGTCGATGTCGCCGAGCTGCGCGACCTGCTGCTGCAGGCCCTCATGCGCCTCGTCCTGCGATTTCGCCGCGTCGTCGCCAGAGCCGAAGTAGAAGCGGGTGAGCCACTCCTTGCTGGTTTCCTGGCCGTGCGCGATCTTGTCGAGCCCGTTCTCCATGTCGGCGGTGAACTGGTAGTCGACATACTTCGGGAAGTTCGTCTCGAGCAGCTTGGTGACCGCGAAGGCGAGCCACGACGGAATCAGCGCGCGCCCACGCTCGTAGACGTAGCCGCGGTCGATAATCGTGGAGATGATGCTGGCGTAGGTCGAAGGCCTGCCGATTTCCTTGGCCTCAAGCGTCTTGACCAACGATGCTTCGGTATATCGGGCCGGGGGCTGGGTCTCGTGACCGTCGGCGGCGACCGAAGTGGCCGAAAGCACGTCACCGGTTTTCATCGGCGGCAGCGCCACATCGTTCTGGCGCTTGTCGGACTGGGTTTTCGCGCCCTTCGCCCCACGAGCCGCCGAAGCAGACGAGGAAGACGACGACTTGCGTGGCCAACCCGAGGCCTTCAAGAACCCGGGGAACTCGATGACGGTGCCAGAAGCCTGGAACATGGCCTCTCCATCGCTCGGCGTCGGGGCGGAAAGCCGCACGGTGGCGGTGAATCCCGTGGCGTCGGCCATCTGTGAGGCCAGCGTGCGCTGCCAGATCAGGGTGTAAAGCTTCAGTTGATCCGGCGGCACCTTGGTGGCCAGTTCGGAAGGATCATGGAAACGCGAGCCGGCTGGGCGGATGCACTCGTGAGCTTCCTGCGCGCCGGCGGTCTTGGTGGCGTACTGCTTGGGTTTGTCGGAGAGGTATTCCTTGCCGAAATTCTTCGTGACGGACTCGCGCGCAGCGGCGATGGCCTCGTGCGAAAGCGTGACCGAATCGGTACGCATATAAGTGATGAAGCCGTTCTCGTAGAGGCCCTGCGCGGCCCTCATCGTCTGGCGCGAGCTCATCGAAAGCCGGTTGCCGGCAGCCTGCTGCATGGTCGAGGTGGTGAACGGAGGCACCGGGCGGCGATGGTATGGCTTGGATTCCATCGAGACCACGGTGAACGACGCGGATTTAAGCGCCTCGGCGAGCGCAGAGGCATGCGTCTCATCGAGCTGGCGCACCTTGTCTTTGGTGGCGGAGGCCGTGAGCTCGCCGGTCGAGGTGAAGTCCTTGGAACCAGCCAGGCGCGAACCGCCGAGCGAAACCATGCGCGACTCGAACTCGACGTCGGCGCCCTGCGCGTCAGGCGCGGAAAGATTGGCGATGACGTCCCAATACGGCGAGCGCACGAAGGCCATGCGCTCACGTTCGCGCTCGACGATCAGACGAGTGGCCACGGACTGCACACGTCCCGCGGAAAGACCCGGCCCCACCTTGCGCCACAGCACCGGCGAAAGCTCGTAACCATACAAGCGGTCCAGCACACGCCGCGTCTCCTGCGCGTCGACCATGTTGGCGTCCACATCGCGCGTCTTGCCCAGTGACGCCTTGATCGCCTCGGGGGTGATCTCATGGAAGACCATGCGCTTGACGGGCACCTTCGGCTTGAGCGTCTGCACCAGATGCCACGCGATCGCCTCGCCCTCGCGATCCTCATCAGTCGCCAGATAGAGCTCGTCGGCGTCTTTCAGGGCCTTCTTGAGCTCGGCGACGGTTTTCTTCTTCTCGGGGCCGACGACGTAATAGGGCTCGAAGCCATCGTCGACGTCCACGCCGAAGCGGCCGAACTTCTCCTTCTTGGAGGCCGGCACCTGGCTGGGCTGCGCCAGGTCGCGGATATGGCCGACGGAGGCCTTGACCGTGTAGCCTTTGCCAAGGTATCCACCGATTTTCTTCGCCTTGGTCGGAGACTCCACGATGACAAGTTTGCTACCAGTCGCCATAACCGCTCCTTCACGTTCCATAAGGGTTATATCTAGTCATATTACTCATGACTCTTGGCGCAACGTTAGCACAGCGCGTGGCGGAGGCAATAGATAAGGTATGGCGCGCGGGCGGCGCAAGCCATTCGGCAAGCCCGGCATCGCAACGACGCCAGGCCATCCATCTCGTCGATTCACGCGTCACTTCTGCGGCGGTGCGGGAGGCGCGCCGACCAAGCCGAGCCTGGTCAGTGGTGAGGCGGTGAGCTGACGCAGAGCGAGCACGAGACCGAAAAGCAGGCACGACAGGCCGAGCACCACGGCGGTGAACGACGCATAGGCGGCGCCATACGTCCATTTCGCGCCCATATCGAGGCCCGGGTAGAGCTGCCAGAAGAGGTAGCCGGCGTAGCAGGTGGAGCAGATGCCGAACGTCACCATGATGCTGGCGACGATCTGGATGCTGGCGGACGAGACTCGGTTGCCCGGGTCGTCCATGCCGGATTTCCTGGTGAACGCCAACGCCAGCAGCGTCAGTCCCGCGGCGAGCAGCAACGACATCACCACGTCCGAAGGGCGATGCCAGCGCACGACGACCAGCGACAGCGCCACCGCCACCGCATACGTGGCCTCGATGACGGCGACCAACGCGCGCCACACGCGAGGCACCGCGATCAGCAGCGCCAACCCCGCGCCGACCGCCAGCAGGGTGTGGCCGGAGGGGGCCGTGTTGGCGTGGGTCGATTCCGTGTTGATGAGGAACGGACGCGGGAGGAGGCGCTTCAGCCACGTCACGGCATAGCAGACCACGCCGAGGACAAGGATCTGGCCGAAAAGCCACCAACGCTTGCGCACGGCGGCGACGACCAAGGCCACCACAGCCATGGCCAGGCTCAAGACGAGGATGACGACGTTCGTCTGCAGGATGTGCGACAGCGTCAGGAACCAGCCGGGCACAGCGCCTTTGAGCCCGACCCAGGAGATCTCATCGTAATTCTGACCACTCACCGTGTGCACGCCAAACCAATAGACGCCGGCGGCACCGGCGAAGCACAGGAGCGCGAGCACTATGGCAAGCACGGAGCTGGAGACGCGCGGGCGGATGGTCAGCGGATCGATTTTCGCCAGGCCTTTGGCGACTCCGTCATCGTCGGCGGATGAGCCGTTGCCCTCACCTTTCGTCTCGGAGAACAGGTCCTCGATCTGTGAGCCGGAGTCACCGAATCCGTTGGACGCCGCGGCGGAGAAAACGGAGGAAGTCGACGACGGGGACGAGGCCACGGCGCCATTGAAGATGTCACGCGCCTGGTCGGGAGAGCTCACCGGAATATGGGGAATAACGGGAGACGACGAGGAACTCTTGGCACCAGCGGCATCAGCGGAGATCGGCGTCCATTGGGCGCTCTCACCGGCTCCGCCGACCGGCTGTCCAAGAGTCGGCGCAACCGTGGGCTCGGCGACGTTCGGCTGCCCGGCCGCGGCGTTGGCACCATCCGCAACGCCCTGGCTCTTGGGGGCGGGAGGCATTGGCGGGTTGCCATTCGAGGCCCCGCCATCCACGGTAGCTTGCGGCACGGGCGCAGCGGTCTCTGGCGCGTTGGGAGCCGGGGCTTCGCCGCCTTGCCGGGAACCGGTGGCGTCGAAGTTGGAGGCCATCTGGCCGTTGCCTTGCTGTTCGGATTCGTCGCTCATAGCTACGACTTTAGGAGACAGACCCAGACAGCCGCGCCCCAGCCGCCACCTCAGGGCAAAACGTCCACAAACGCGCCACCGACACCGAACACCAAGCACCTGGAAATAAAAAGGAGACCCACCGAAGCGGGTCTCCTGCAAGTCCAACCTACTGGCAGATTCTCGGCACAACACCATCGTCGCAACGGTAAGCTTTAACAATCGCCCGTCCAACGTCAAGATCATAAGGATCTTTATTTTCTTGTGGGCTCTGCCTGTTCAGTTTTCCTTGTACTTGTCATTATCGCCGCCGAACCGGCCGGAAGCAAGCCAGAAAGGGCATTTGTGCGGTAATGGTCGCAAACGTTGCTTCCAAGCCCGCAACGCACACAAAATGTCACCTTTTGCGGCCTTTATCAAGAAGTCTGTGCGATTTTGTTATTTCGTTTGTCCTACAGCGAAACAAGTGCCTCAAACCCGGCGCCAGCCTCCTCACTCACACGAACTCGATCTTGAGCCTGCGCCCCAGCCCCTTGGCGATCTGCGCGAGGGTCCTGACCGTGGGCACGGAACGCCCGCTCTCCAGCCGCGAGATGTTGGAGGCCCTCATGCCCGAGCGCTCCGCCAGCTCCTCCTGGGTCATCTGAGCCTCGATACGCGCCTTCATAATGGCCAACGCGGCCTCATGCTCCGGCCTCGTCGCTTCGAACTCCTTGGCGAATTTAGGATCACGGCTCTTTCGGCTTGCTATATACCTATCCAGATCGTCCATCGCTCACCTGTTCCTTTCCAGCCAATCCTGGCGATAGCGTTTCGCTCTGCGCAACTCGGCGCGCGGCAACTTGTTGCTTTTCTTGACAAAGCCATGGGTGACCACGATTCGTCTTCCTGCCACGAAGAAATACAGCACGCGAACACTATTGCTCGACTGCCTTATCCGCAGCTCGAAAACACCATCCGAAACCCTTTTGGAGTATGGCTCGCGAAGCCGATTACCGTAATGTCTGAGCATGTCCAAGTCATCCAGCACCTTTCTGGAGAGCTTGGCGTCGAGCGAATCAATCAACTCTCGAACGGGCTGGGTGCCGTCGGGCAGGGTGTAGAACTCGATCTCGAAGCCGCTCATGGCGTCACCTGTTTAGTTATCAATATTGATAATATCATTTTTGATATTTTCCGCAATTCCAACGTGTCATTCCCTTCTAGATCGCCTTGACGTTCACTACTCAGAAAACAGGAATTCACCCAAAGAAACAAGCACAAACGGGTAATGTGGTCGAACGGTTGGGATTATCCACATTTGAGGCGTGTCGCGGTGCACAGAAAAAAGTTATCCACATTTTACGGGCCCAGCGTTTCGCGGTCTCGATAACTCCCGACCCCTGCTTAAAGTAAAAGAATGGCACAGATTTTTGACGCACCTTCCAAGGCGCTGTTGCGCAGCCAGATCGCTGAGCACATCGCGGAAACCGAGAAGACCGACAAGCGGCACCCGCTGCCGGAAGAGCGGCCATTGCCCGAAAACCGGTATTTCGACCGCGAGCTAAGCTGGCTCAAATTCAACAAGCGCGTGCTCGAACTGGCCGAAGACCCCGAGACCCCGCTTCTGGAGCGGGCCAACTTCGCGGGCATTTTCGCCTCGAACCTCGACGAATACTTCATGGTGCGCGTCGCCGGCCTCAAACGACGCATCGACACCGGCATCGCGGTGACCTCCGCCTCGGGCCTGAGCCCGCGCCAGCAGCTGCGTTCGATCAGCGAGACCACGCACGAACTGCAAGCCGAGCACGCCGGCGAGGTCATCGACCATATCCTCCCCGAACTCGCGAAGGAGCACATCATCCTGTTGAGCTGGGACAAGCTCACCAGCGCCGAGCAGGAACGCCTTTCGCGCTACTACCGCCAGCAGGTCTTCCCGGTTCTGACGCCGCTCGCCTTCGACCCGGCGCACCCGTTCCCCTATATTTCCGGCGGATCTTTGAATCTCGCCGTCTTGGTCGAGAACCCGAACAGCGGCAAGACGCATTTCGCGCGCGTCAAAGTGCCAGACAACCTCAACCGCCTTGTGCCCGTCGACGATTTGACGGACGAGGAAAGCCGCGAGGAGCGCTATGGCTTCATCACCATGGAGAACCTCATCATCGCGCACCTCGAGTCGCTGTTCCCCGGCATGATCATCAAGGAGGCGCGCTCGTTCCGCGTCACCCGTAACGAGGACATTGACGTGGAGGAGGACGACGCCGAGAACCTCCTGAACGCGATGGAAAAGGAGCTGCTGCGCCGTCGCTTCGGGCCGCCGATCCGCCTGGAGATCAGCGATTCCACCAGCCCGTTCCTCTCGCAGCTGCTCGCCCGTCGCCTGCGCGTCAACGAGGAGGAGATCTTCCGTCTGCCCGCGCCGCTCGACATGACGCTGCTGTTCGAGCTGCAGGACATCGACCGCCCGGACCTCAAGAACAAGCCGTTCATCCCGACCACGAACCGGCAGATCGCCACCGTCGAGTCGAGCCGCGCGCAGGACATCTTCGCCGCCATCCGCGAGCGCGACATCCTGCTGCACCACCCCTACGATTCGTTCTCCACCTCGGTGCAGGCCTTCCTGGCGCAGGCCGCCGCCGACCCGAAGGTGCTGGCCATCAAGCAGACGCTCTACCGCACCTCAAGCAACTCGCCAATCATCGACGCGCTGGTCGACGCCGCGCACGCCGGCAAGCAGGTGCTGGCGCTGGTGGAGATCAAGGCGCGTTTCGACGAGGACGCCAACATCGCCTGGGCCCGCAAGCTCGAGCGCGCAGGCGTGCACGTCGTCTATGGCATTGTGGGCTTGAAGACCCACTGCAAGCTCTCGCTGGTCGTGCGCCAGGAGGCCGACGGGCTGCGCCGCTACTGCCATGTGGGCACCGGTAACTACAACCCGAAGACCGCCCGCCAATACACCGACCTGGGCCTGTTGACCTGCAACCCGGTGGTCGGCCAGGACCTGACACGCCTGTTCAACCAGCTTTCCGGCTACGCCCCACGTTCCAGCTTCCACCGTCTGCTCGTCGCGCCCCGCACCGCGCGCACCGGCCTCATCAAACGCATCCGCCGCGAGGAGGACGCCGCCAGGGCCGGCCACGAGGCATGGGTGAAGATCAAGGTCAACTCCATCGTCGACGAACAGACCATCGATGCCCTCTACCACGCCAGCCAGGCCGGAGTGAAGATCGACCTCGTGGTGCGCGGTATCTGCTCGCTGAAACCCGGCGTTCCGGGCCTGAGCGAGAACATCCGCGTCCGTTCGATTCTCGGCAGGTTCCTCGAGCACAGCCGTATCTACGCCTTCGCCAATTCCGAAGGGCCGCAGATCGGCGAAGGCCCGGTGGCCGGCCCGGAGGTCTGGATCGGCTCGGCCGACCTGATGCACCGCAACCTCGACCGCCGTGTGGAGGCGCTGGTGCGCATCACCGACCCGGGCGAGATCTCCTCGCTGATCGATTATGTGGACCTGCAGATGGCCGACGCCACCTCGTCCTGGCATATGCAGCCCGACGGCACCTATATCCGCCATTCCCACGACGAGAACGGCAAGCCGCTGGTGGACTGCCAGGAGTACCTCATCAAGACGCATCAACGCGGCAAGCAGAGGTGACGCAGGCCGCGAAATGGCGCTTTGATTGAATTTCCAAACGTCGCGGATATTCCAAGATATCCGGAATTTCCGCGACGCCCAAGGAATCTGACGCGAACAACGAGTGGCATCCGGTGATGCCAGCACCGAACGTTGCCCAAAGTGCAGGCAACAGGCGGAAGGGCAGCGTATGAGCGAGAAACCATCGCATATCGTCGAGGCCGCGGGCGGCATCCCCTATCGTTGGGTGCGGCCGACAGGCGAGGCGAACGAGGTTGCAAAGAGCCGCGTTGACACCGCGACGTATAGGGTTCCTTCACTCGTCAGCACAGGCAATGGCAAGAATTCTTTTTCGACGCAACCCGACGGGGGCAAATCGGACAAAACGAACACGTCCGACAAGCCAGCCAAGCAACATCGGAAGAAAAAGCATCGTCACGGCACCGCCCGCGCGCAGGCCACATTCCCCGGTCTCGAGGTCTGCATGGTCCATCGGCCGAAATACGACGACTGGAGTTGGCCGAAAGGCAAGCTCGAGGAGAACGAGTCCAACCGCCACGCCGCCGTGCGCGAGATGGAGGAGGAGACCGGCGTGCCTGTCGCGCTTGGGCCGAAGCTCGGCGAGGTGGATTACCCGCTCGACGCGGAGGGCACGAACGCCAAACGCACCAAGGCCAGCCCCGTCTCGACCAAGCACGTGACCTATTGGATGGCGCGGCCCATCACCGATGAGGACTCACGCCGCCGCGAACCGGCCATCGGCCCGATCAACCCCGCGAAGGACAGCGAGGTGGACGAGGTGCGGTGGATGTCGATTCCCAAGGCGCGCAAGCGGCTTTCCCACGCCCATGACCGCGAAATACTCGACCTGTTCGTCGAACGCATCCGGCAAGGCGCGCTCGAAAGCAGGACGGTCATCATCGTCCGCCACAGCAAAGCGGAATCGCGCAAACACTGGAACGGCACCGATGCCAACCGGCCGATCACCCCTCGGGGCGCTTCGGCGAGCTTCGCGCTCAACCAGGAGCTGGCCTGCTACAACCCCTCGCAACTTTTCTCCTCACCATGGCTGCGGTGCATGGAGACCATCGAGCCATATGCCTGGCACACCAACCTGCCGGTGATACCCGTCCCCGAGCTGACCGAGGACTCGTTCGCCAGCGACCCCGACAAGGCCTGGCAACGAATCGAGGAGGACATCAATTTCCTGCTCGATGACAATGAAGGCATTGGCGGCGGCAATGTTGGCAATGGCGACAGCGATGAGACCACGGCGACGCGGGACGACTCACACCAGACCAAAGCCGAGGCCCACCAAGCTGCGATGGATGAGAAGATGTACGCCACGGTCCCCCGCACCTCCGCGATGCGTGACCTCGTGGATGGCGGCAAGCATATCGGCGAGGCTGATGGTCCAAGCGGTGGCGAGAAAGGCGAAACCCCTGTCAGCGCAAAAGACGATGGCAAGCACACCGATAAAACCAACGACAAAAAGCGCTCCGACACAGACGATAAGCGCGTAGAGAACACCGTTGCGACGAGCGCCATGCAGACCGCCAGCGCCCAGAACCCCGGCAACGCCGACATATCAGCGAAAGCTGTCGAATATAGCCGGGCGACCGCGATCTGCATGCACAGGCCGGTCATCGGCGGAATCTTCGAACATCTGCGTACAATATGTTCGTCCAAGACGCTGGCCAAGCAGCTCATCGCGAAATCGCCGTACATGCCCACCGGCAATGCTGTGGCGCTGTTTGTGATCCGCACCCCCGACGGCCCGCGCATCATCGATATCCAAAGAATGGCGCCACTTGTCTACTAATTCAGTGCATTACAGTTCCGGTTCCGTCAACTCGAGCCATCCCGGCTTCGCCCCCACACGCCTCGGCTCCTCGCGCCCATCGCGCCCCGCCCAGCTCGACCCGGCGCTCACCGAGAAAATGGCGGGAGGCATGGATCCCGAGGAAATCAGCGAGATGAGCCACGCCTCGGCCTCGGCGCTGCTCGACCGCGTGCACCACACCCAGGACCCGCAGGTCGTCGAACGTGTGCTCACGCTGGTGGACCGCGAGGGCGTCGACATCATCGCCGAGCTTTGGAGCCATTCCGAACCCGATTCGCTGCCGGGCATCCTCTGGCGGCTCTACCTGCTGCGCACCTGGATGTGCAAGAACCAGGGCTCGATCGCCAGGCTGTGGCGCGTGGCCGAGCCCGAGGAGACCGCCGCGTCGGCCATCGCGGGCGTCGACACCCCACCGAGCGAGGCCGACATCGTGCACACCGCCGATTCCATCCTTTCCGGCGCGTTCACCGGCGATTTCGCGGTGGCGCTGGAACGCGCCGCGGCCTTCGTCGACGTGGTGGCCAAGGGGCTCGGCTTCGAGGCGAAGGTGCTCACCATGCGCGCCCGCAAGCAGGAGGCGGCGCGCAACGCCCAACGCGAGGCGCATTTGAGGCAGTTGCGCGAGGATATCGAGCGTGCCGAGCGCGAGGGCCTGGGCGGCGATGAGCATACCGAGAACACTGGCAAAAGTACTGGCGAAAACGCTCCGAACCGCTATGATTCCACGCTCAGCCATGCCGATGCCCGGTTCCGTGCGGGCAAGGGCCCGGCAAGTTCCGCGGGACCGGCATCGCAGGACCCACGCACAGTGGCGGCCCGACTGATGCACACCGCCAGCAACCTGATGACCACCTCGCGCGATTTTCGCCACGGGGCCAGTCTGTGGCGCCAGGGCAAGCTGGAGTAGGTCGAGGATACATTCGAATAGGCTGAAATACACCTAAATGGCAAGACGCATAACAAGCTGTTACCAAGATTTGCCCGGCCGGAAAACACTTTACGCGCTGGGCGTGTAGCGACTCAAAACTGTTATGCTTGGAATCGCGCTGAGCCGTGCTTAAGCCCCGGGCTTCATTTTTTGCCGCTGCGAGCGGCGTGCGCGCCGACAGGCGCTTTCGCGGTTCAGCGTTTCACTTTGCTTACGGCGATGTCACCGCAGGCGACCATTCCAGGGTTGTAGGCTATTTCACCAAAACAATCATTGTCTATAAGACAGTCAATCAGCCAGACAGCAGCGAAAAATATCTTCCAATCCGTTTCAATTTCGACCAACGTCGGCGACCATAATGGCGGCAAAGCAAGATTCCAGCGGTTCCCAAGCGTTTCCATACCTTCGGTCGCATCAAAAATCATACGAATCACGCAGTTTCACCAAACGAAATCTTTTCACACCAGATTTCGCAATAACCATGGCTCGGCATATTCTAGAAGTATGCAACTTCATGTTTTGGATCACCCGCTGGTTGAGCACAAGCTCACCGTCCTGCGCGACAAGAACACACCTTCCAACATCTTCCGAGAGCTCGTCAGCGAACTGGTGACGCTCGAGGCCTACGAGGCGACCCGTAACCTCGACGTGGTCGACCGCGAGATCGAGACCCCGATCTGCAAGATGACCGGCAAGCACCTGGCCAAGCCCCGCCCGATGGTGGTGCCGATTCTGCGCGCCGGCCTCGGCATGCTCGACGGCATGACCAAGCTGCTGCCCACCGCCGAAGTCGGCTTCCTGGGCATGAAGCGCGACGAGGACACCCTCGACATCATCACCTACGCGAACCGCCTGCCCGAGGACCTCACCGGCCGCCAGTGCTTCCTGCTCGACCCGATGCTCGCCACCGGCGGCACCACCGTCGCGGCGACCCACTACCTCGCCGAACGCGGCGCGAAGGACATCACCTCCATCAACATCATCGCGGCCCCCGAAGGCCTCAAGCGCGTTGAGGAGACGCTCGACCCGAGCATCGATTTCAAGGTCGTGGTGTGCGGCCTCGACGAGAAGCTCAACGAGCACGGCTACATCGTCCCGGGCCTCGGCGACGCCGGCGACCGCCTCTACGGCCTGATCGACTGAGCGGATTCCAGCAGCCGCGAAACCGGTAACGTTTCGAAGTTTTAAAAAGCTCCTTTCACGTTCAGCATTCCGAAATATTCGGATGCATCGAAGTGTGAAAGGAGCTTTTGCTATCCTCATATGGCTTCAGAGATGTCATCCGCGCTGAAACCAAGAAACATAGCTCAACCATCACCGACCCCGGGCGGCCTTGGCGGCCTTTTTGGCTTTGCGGCCTTTGAAGTAGATGTCGAAGACGATCCAGGCGGAGAGGATGAAAGCGACGACGTAGCCCATGAAACCGACGACCGGAATGCCGAAGATGATGGGCTTCATGCCGGCGTAGTAGATGATCGACGAGCCGACGAAGAGGCCGACGACGATGAGCGCCATGGTCAGGCGGTTGATCATGTCGGAGACCTGTTTGAGCGGCTCCTCGCTGCCCACCAGCTCCATGTTCATGCGCAACTGCCCTCGGGTGAGCATGCGCGCGGCCACCTGGCTCTCCGCGAGCGCCGAAAGCGCCCCGTGCATGGCCTTCTGCCCCTCGACGACGAGGGTTTCGGCCTCGTCCTTCACCGCCTTGTCGATGGGCGTGCTGGAGGTGATGTGGTCGGTGATGATCTGGATCATGTTGACGTCGGGGATGAACTCGTCGAGCAGGCCCTCAAGGGTGACGAGCGCGCGGCCCATCGTGGTGACCGTGCTGGGCACCTCGATGCCGTGGCGCTGAGCGAGGCTGGTCAGCGAGGTGATGAAATCGGCAATGTCGAGCTCGGCCAGGTCGACCTTGCCGTATTCCTCAACAATCACGTCGAGGTCGGCGAGCAGCTGCGGGTAGTCCTCGGGGTCGCGCTGCATGCCGGCGAAACGCAGCAGCCCGTCGGCGAGCGCGGGCGAATCCTGCTTGCCCACGGCGAAGACCATCTGCCTGATCAGCGCGCGGGATTTGCGGTTGAGCCTGCCGGTCATACCAAGGTCGATCAGCACGATCTGGCCACCTGAGATGATGACGTTGCCCGGGTGCGGGTCAGCATGGAAGAAGCCGTTGTCGAGGATCTGGGCGGCGTAATTATCGACCAGTTTGGTGCCGATCTCCTTGAGGTCGTAGCCGGCGGCCACGAGCTCGCCGGTGTGCGAAAGCGAGATGCCGTCGACGTAGTCCATCACCACGACGTGCTGGGTGCAGAGGTCCTCGTAAGGCTTGGGGCAGTCCATGTAGCGGTAATGGTTGCAGAAACGCTTGAATTCCGCGAGATGGCGGGCCTCGACGAGAAAGTCGGTCTCGTCCTCGAAGGTGTCCCACAGCTCCTCGACCACACCGCCCAGGTCGACCACCTGCAGGCTCTCGCTCATCACCTTGGTGGCGACCTTGGCGATCGAGCGCATAATCGAGACGTCCTGGGCCATCGTCTGGCGCACGCCGGGGCGCTGGACCTTCACGGCCACGTCCTCGCCGGTGATGAGTGTGGCACGATGCACCTGCGCCAACGAGGCCGAGCCGAGGGGCTTCGGGTCGATGTTGGCGAAGACCTCGTCGACCGGCCTGCCGTACTCGCTGGTGAGCGTGTCGATGACGGTCTGGTAGGGCATCGGATCCGCGTCGGCACGTAGTTTGGCGAGCTCGTCGCAATATTGCTGCGGCAGGATCTCGGAGCGCATCGAGAGCATCTGGCCGACCTTGACGAAGGTGGGGCCGAGCGCCTCAAGCATCAGCCGCATCTTCACCGGGGTGAGGCCTTTTCTGATGTCGAACTGGCCCATGATGCGCGCGATCTGGCCGAGCCGCTTGACCTTGCCGCGACGGGTGAGGTGATAGCGCTGCGAGAAGGACTCGCGATGGCCGCCGAACAGGCTGAGCTCGTCGTCGTTGACGGCGGTGGCGGTTGCGGTGGCCGCTGCGGCCGCGTTAATCGCGGAAGTGTCGCTAAAAGCGTCATCGGATGCGTTGCTAAATGTATTGGCAGAGGTGCTACTGGAATCGTTGGCAGATGTATCGGAAGACGCATTGGCAAACGTGGCTGAGGACGCATTGGTGGATGTGTCCGTAGACGGGCTGGCAGACGTGCCGTCCGTAGAATCGTTGGCGGTGTTTTCACTATTCTCACCACGCTCGGCCGCGGCATCGCCAGCCGAGACGTTCACGCCATTACCTTCCGCGTTGTCGCTCTGGCCTGCGGTATTTCCGTCGCTCGAAGTGGCGGACATCGAGGGCTTGCCGACACGAGAATCGGTCTGCCGCGCCGCGCCGTCAGACTCCTGTCCCTCACGCGCGTCGGAAGTCGAAGCGTCCTTGGTCAGCCTCTCATTGTCGACCATCGCAACCACCCATCATCCACATCATCCAAAATCCGCCATATTCACGCCACTGACGACCACCAAGCGGCTTACTTATGTCGGAAACATACAAAGGCGACATATATGGGCCACTTACGTCCACTCAGTGGCTTGTTTATGGCGTAAACCATGCCGGACCAGCCAGAGGCGGCCGCTTGTCACGTCAGCAGCAGCCAGCCGTGGCCCAGCCATAGCTTAAGCCGCAAACGACCTCGGCCCGGCGTCTGCCACTTATGGCACAGCGCGGCCGTCGCCTCTCGGCGTAGCCCAATCTAGACCTATAAGCCTGAATCAGTCGGCGTTCTTGTCGTCGCCCTTATCGGCGGCGGCATCAGTGCCAGCGTCGGCATCGGACGGCTTCGCGTCATCGTCGTCATCCGAACCGGCCTGGCTCCAGCCATCCTTGGCGCCTTGGGCCCTGCGCTTGAGCTCGCTGTTGAGCGACTTGCCCTGCTCGACCGTCAGCTCACCCTTCTTCACCAGGTCGTCAACGATCTCCTGGCCCTTTTCGACGGTGGTCGCCAAAGCGCCCACGCCAGCCAGGAACACCTTGCGCAGCCCGTCACCCAGTTTGTAGTCCGCCATGATTCCTCCTGAATAGTCGGTTTTGTTATGTTCTACTAAATGTAGTCCATACCCCTGTGAATCCCCTGCACGCGAACGCCATACAGACAGCTTCGCGCGAGGTTTATGAAATAATATAAAAAATCAGCCCTGCGTATAGCCTTGATAGAGCAGACAGGAAAGAAAAACTATCAACCACTGAAATCGTTATCATCCAGATTGAGAGAGCCTGATATGGGCAAACTGACCAGCATCTTCGACGGCGCGGTGACGCTTGAGATTCCCGACGATTTCGTGTCCGGACCAGAGAAACGATCATTCATCCTGCAGAGGAAGGACCTGCGGGAGCTGCGCAACACCCGCCTGATACGACGCCTACTGTTCCGATCGACGTACCGCGAACCTCCCCGCACCTGCTTCTACAGCCCCGACGACGAGGACACGCGCATCGTCTGCTCCGACACCCCGAACAACGTCCGCTGGCCCTCCGACGCGCGCAAAACCGTGGAAACCATGGAGAGCTCCACATACAAAGCCCACAAGAACCCGCATGACGTCAAAACCGCCATCTGTCACGACAGTAACGGCAACCCACTCGTCGCCACGAAATATGACGTTGAGGTCAAGGACGGCATATGGTACGTGCTGATGATCGCCCTGCCGGTTCGCGGGTATATGGCCGGCATCACCATGAAATGCACGACGCGTGACGTCGGAACGCGATGGAACCAGTATCTGGCCGCGGCGGACTCCATAAGGATTCTGGAGCCCTGATTCCCTCTTCTACCTCGGGCGTGAGGCGGCGACGCGGCGGGCGTTGGCGGCGGTCTCGTCGATGCGGGCGAGCTCGGCCTGCTGCGCCTCCTCCTGCCACGGGCGGAACTCGCCGTAGCGGTGCGTGGCTGCGGCTGCGATAAGGAAGTCGGAGATCTTGGGGTTCTTGGGCAGCAGCGAGCCGTGCATGTAGGTGCCGATGACGTTGTGGACGCGGGCGCCCTCGGTGTGGTCCTCGCCGTTGTTGCCCTGCCCGTCATGGTCGACGCGGCCGAGCGGTTCGACGCCGTCGCGCAGGAAGGTCTGACCGGAGTGGTTCTCGTAGCCGATCACGTCGCCGAACTGCTCCGAATGCTCCACGAGGTTGCCGATCATGCGCTTCTCGCGGCCCTCGGTATAGACGCCGAAAATGCCGATGCCGTCGAGCCTGGTGCCGTCGATGGTCTCGAAATACTCGCCAAACAGCTGGTACATGCCGCAGATCATGAGCATCGGCACGTCGTCTTGCGCGAGGCGGCGGAGGGTGTCGGCGCGCTTGAAGAAGTCGTCGGCGATGCGCTTCTGACCGTTGTCCTGGCCGCCGCCGCCGAGGATCATGTCGACGTGGTCGGGCCAGGGGTCTCCGCTGTTGTAGGTGTGGATGCGCGGCTCGTAGCCGTAGAGCGCGAGGCGGCGCTGGATGGTGAGCACGTTGCCCCAGTCGCCGTAGATGTTCATGTCTTTGGGATAGAGCGAGACCACATCAATCGGCCGCGACTGGCCGAGGGGGCCCGTTCCGGCCATCGGATCCGTCGTATATCCGCCTGTTTCCCTATCCGTTTGCGTCATCTCATCCACCTGCCGTGTTTGCTGTGTCATCATCGTTTTCGCCCACTTATTGCTATCTGTTCGTCGTCGTTGCTTGTCTAACGGCCAACGCCCGCGTCGGCGACCTGCGTGAGCTTGCCGAGTTCCGAGCGAACCTGCAGCATGGAGGTATAGGTGCAATAGATGTGTTTGGGCACGCCCTGGTCGCTCTGCACGAAGGCGCGGACGGCGGCCGGGATGTCCGTGTCGACGTGCCCCACCTCGACGCCGTCATATTCGAGGCGCAGCGCCATATCCCAGGCGCGCACCCCGGAGACCACCGCCACGCCGGTCTGGCGCAGTGAGGTGAAATCGACGTCCCAGAGCCAGCTCATGTCGCGCCCATCGGCGTATTCGTCGTTGATCACAATCATGGTCTCGTGGCTACCGGGCGCGAAACTGGCCAGCGAAAGGCGGAAGCCCATCGGGTTCTTGACCAGCAGCAGCTCAACCGGAGAGCCGTTGACGGTGATGATCTCTCCGCGTCCGAACGCCGGGGTGACGCGCGAGACAGCCTGCACCAGGCGCTCGTCTCGGGCCCGGGGAGCCGTGTTGTCGACCTTCTGCACCTTTTCCATCACGGCGCGGACCACGGCGAGCGCGGCGGCGGCGTTGAAAAGGTTGTAGACGCCCTCGAGCTTGACGGTGGTCTCGAATTCGGCGTCGTCCATGATGAACTCGGCCTCGTGGTCGCCCACGGCGTTGAGCACCACATCGGCGCGCTGGCGCGGTTCCTCGGCGTCGGGAGCGGCCGCGGAGGTGGGTGATGACACGGTTTCGAGCATAACCGGGATGGCTGAGGTGGCGGGTTGGGAAGCGTTGGTTTCGGCATCCGCGCCGGTATTGATATTGGTAGTGGTACCGGCATCAGCGGAGACAGGCAGCTGGGCATCCGGAACCATGACGGACGCGTCGATGGCCGTGTTGGCAGCCAAGACATCCGCGTTCTCGGCCTCAGAAGTATTGGCAACACCCGAGGAGGTATCGCTACCATCTCCCGAAGTCTTGTTCAACGCTCCTCCGGTGATTTTGGAAAGCGGGATATAGGAGTTCTGACTACCTTCAACCGATTCGCTGTTTTTATCGTTTGTGTTTGCGTTATGGCCGTCAGCGGCAGCGCCACCATCCTCATCGGTGCCCGTCTCGGAATCATGCATGTCATCGTCCGAGGGGAAGAGCGCGCGCAAATCGTCGGAAAGCCCGAAATAGCGCACCTGTGTGCCCTGCGGCACCTGCGCGGCGAGCGCCGAGATGCGCCTGTCCTCGCGGTTCAACACGACGGTGTCGGTCGTGGCCTCGGCCACATGGCCCAGCAGCCGGGCGGTGTTGTCGATCTCGCCGAAACGGTCGAGCTGGTCGCGCATCACGTTGAGCAGCAGCGAATATCGCGGCTTGACCTGCCGCACGAAATGAACCGCATAGGCCTCGTCAAGCTCGAGCACGGCGATATCGGCATCTAAACGCCCGCCAGCAGAGACCTCCGTCAGCAGAGCTGACACGACGCCTCGCGTGAAGTTCGAGCCGGTGGGGTTGGTGAAGACCTTCAAGCCGAGGTCGCGCAGGATCGAGGCGACCATGCGCGTGGTGGTCGTCTTGCCGTTCGTGCCCGAGACCAGAACCACGCCATAGGGTAGCTGGCCCAACGTGCGGGCGAGGAACCCCGGATCGATGCCCTCGACGACTTTGCCCGGGAAGGCGCTGCCCCCGTGGTGCAGCAGACGCGAAAGCCCGCGCACGGCCTTGCCGATGGTCGGTGTGGCGAAGGCATTCCACGGCTTTTTCGTAGTTGACATGCTCGCCATGCTCATACCCCTTGGTTGTAATCCTGCGGCATATCCTTGAACTTCGAGGTGGCGCCAAGGAACGCGAGATGGAAGGTGTCGGTCGGGCCGTTGCGGTGCTTGGCCAGGATGACGTCGGCCTCGCCGGGCCTGTCCTCCTTGTCATAGACGTCGGGGCGGTTCACCAGGAAGACCACATCGGCGTCCTGCTCGATCGAGCCGGACTCACGCAGATCGGAGAGCTGGGGCTTGTGGTCGCCGCGCATCTCGGAGCCACGGTTGAGCTGCGAAAGCGCCACCACGGGCACCTCGAGCTCCTTGGCGAGCAGCTTGAGCGCGCGGGAGAATCCGGAGACCTCCTGTTGACGGCTCTCCTCGCGCTTGCCCGAGCTCATCAGCTGCAGATAATCGATGATCACGAGTTTCAAATCGTTGGTCTGCTTGAGACGGCGGCATTTCGCGCGGATCTCCATCAGGCTCATGTTGGGGCTGTCGTCGATGAAGAGCGGCGCGTCCTGCAGCTTGCTCCAGAAGTTGTTGAGGGTGTTCCAGCGCTCCGGGGTGATGTCGTCGGCGTGGCGCATCACGGCGAGCGGGATGTTCGTCTCAGCGGAGATGATGCGCTGGGCGAGCTCCACCTTGCTCATCTCCAGCGAGAAGATCACCGAGGTCATGCCGTGGTGCAAGGCCGCGGAACGCGCGAAATCGACGCCGAGCGTGGACTTGCCCATGGCCGGTCGGCCAGCGACGACGATCATCTGTCCGGGCTGCAGGCCCTGGGTCACGTCGTCGATGTCGCGGAATCCGGTGGGCACGCCACGCTCAAGGGTGCCTTTCTGCATCGCGTCGAGCTGCTCGAGCGCGTCGTGGACCACGGAGCCGATGGACGAATAGTCCTGGCGCACCTTGCCGACGCTCATCTCATAGACCTCGGATTGCGCGAGGTTCACCACGTCCTCGGCCTGCGATCCTTCGGCGGAATAGCCGAGCTGGGCGATCTTGGTGCCGGCGGCGATGACGTTGCGCAGGATCGCGCGCTGGTGCACGATCTCGGCATAATACGAAGCGTTGGCGGCGGTGGGCACGGAGGCGACGAGGCTGTGCAGGTAGTCGGCGCCGCCCACCTTCTCGAGATCGCCGGATTTCATGAGCTCGTTGGCCACCAGCACGGCGTCCACAGGCTGGGAGGCGGCGAACAGCGTGACAATCGACTCGTAGATGGTCTGGTGCTTGGGCTGGTAGAAATCGGTGACGTCAATCAGCTGCGAGACCTCGCCGATGGCGTCCTTGCTCATCAGCATGCCGCCCAGCACGGCCATCTCCGCCTCGTCGTCATGCGGCGGGACGCGGTCGAACAGCGTCATGTCGTTCGCGCTGGAACGCGACGAATCGAACCCGCCACCCGAGTGGGAATCGGACCAAGAATTTCCTTCTGCCATGCCGCCAAGTATAAGGAGAAAAGCGGAACTACACACCTCTCAGAGCAAAAACTCCACAAGGCCGAACCATTCACGGCATTTCACGGCATTTCATTTTCATGGGGGTGTTTTGTGGATGTCCAGTCTCGACAATTCGGTTGCGTTTTCGGCTCACAGCACGACACGCTCGGAATCTGCAGTGTGGATGAAAAATATGAGTTATCCACATTTTGGGGATAACACAGTGGATAACCGAAAAAGTTATCCACACCATGAGGATAACTATGTGGATAGCATGGGGATAAGCAATCTCCACAACCGCTTCAACTTGCATTACGGTTAATTATATGTTAGACAAAATTCGTCACTCTGTAATACATATCTGGATTATCAAAATACAATCAAAAAGATGTATATTTCAGTGATTTCCCCAGCAAACGTTTTGCCTGAAAACCCGATTTTGGCGGAACGACCGACGAAATCACCGACCGAAAACGACACAGGTGAAACTGGTTCGACATGGCTTGTAGCATTGTGGACAACACAAGACTTCCATATACTGGTATGTCGCTTCTCAATATGCAGAACCACACACGGCGCGCAACAGCGACGCACCCCAGTATGCACGACTTTGATCGAAAGACGATACTCCCACAACAATGACTCCAGACAAATCCCAACCAACACACAAGGGCAAAACCCAGCCCGGCGAGACCCCGGCCAACATCGCGGAACAAGTTATCGACCAGACCGCCACACAGACCGTCGCCGGCCACACTGCGAGCAATCACGCTATTGACGGCGCAAAGCCCGAGGCCCCAGCAACCGACCGCGCCGCAATCAGCCACTCCTCCGACGGCACCTCAACAGATTCCGCCATCGACGACCGCGCCGAACGCCGCCGCATCAACCGGCAGATCCTCGCGCTTGCGATTCCCACGTTCGGTCAGCTCATCGCCGATCCGCTCTTCGTGCTCATCGACACAGCCATCGTCGGCCACATCGGCGACACCGCGTTGGCTGGGCTCTCCATCGGCTCGACCGTGCTGCTCACCGTGGCCGGGCTCTGCAACTTCCTCGCCTACGGCACCACCTCGCGCGTGGGGCAGCTCATGGGCGCGGGGCGCAAACGCGAGGAGCTCGAGACCGGCGTCGACGGGCTGTGGCTGGCGCTCATCATCGGCCTGATCATCTCGGCGGCGTTCTTCGCCGGGGCCACGCCGCTGTGCGAACTGATGGGCGCGCGGGGCGAGGTGCTCACCAACGCCGTAATCTACCTGCGGGCGGTCATTTTCGGCCTGCCTGGCATGCTGCTGGTCTACGCGGCCAATGGCATCTTCCGCGGACTCAAGAAAGTGCGCATCACGCTCGTCGCCGCAGTCCTCGGCGCGGTGCTCAACACGGCGCTCGACTTCCTCTTCGTCTTCGGACTCGGCATGGGCATCATGGGCTCCGGGCTCGCCACGCTCATCGCGCAATGGTTCATGGGCATCTACCTGGTCATCCCCTCGCTCAAGTGGTCGCACGACGCCGGTGTCTCGCTCGCGCCGCGCATCTCGGGCATCACCGCCACCGCCGCCGACGGGCTGCCGCTCTTCATCCGCACGCTCGCCCTGCGCATCTGCCTGGTAGCCACCGTCGTACTCGCCACCCACATGGGTACCGAGGTGCTCGCCGGCTACCAGGCCGTTAACTCGAGTTGGAACTTCGTGCTCAACATGCTCGACGCCATCGGCATCTCCGGCCAGGCGCTCGTTGCCACGGAAATCGGCGCGAAGCGCTACGGCCGCGCCCGCGAGATGACGCGGATCTCGGCGCGAGCCGGGCTCTACGGCGGCATCGGCATCGGTCTGGCGCTCATCGTCTTCGGCTTCGTGGCCGCGCCGATGTTCAGCCCCAACACGGCCATCCAGCACCTCATCGTCATCGGCACCATCGTCGTCGCCATCTTCCTGCCGCTCGCGGGCTGGATGTGGGCGCTCGACGGCATCCTCATCGGCGCCGGCGACTACAAATACCTCGCCGTCACCTGCTCGATCATCACACTCGTCTACCTGCCGCTGGTTCTCGTGTTGAACTTCATCGACGGCGCCTACAACCCCAGCGCCACCGCGCGCATGGTGCTGCTCTGGGCCGTCTTCAATGTCGTCTTCATCGGCGGCCGGTCAATCTTCAATGGGCTGCGCGCCCGTGGTGATAAGTGGCTGATCAGGTGAGATAAGGAAAATCGCGCACACCCAAACAGGCCCATTTAAAACAGGAACCGCCATTTTCCAACGTTCCGTTTTCAAATGGCCCTGTTTGGGTGTGCCTGATTCCCAATAAACTCTCACCACTAACTGATTCCATCATTCCCCATCAATGCGATGCCGAACTGACGAACACTCACACTTTAACCTAAATATAAATCACGAATCGGCCATTTTCCAACGTTTTCCTATTTAGATTCATGCCAAAGTGCGAGCGCTCTTTCCCTAATGTCCCGACCTACGCTATTATTTGTTAGTTAGCTAACGAATTATTTTCATCGGGCCGGCCACTTTGCCGGCTCGATTGTCGAGAAGGCAAGTGAAACATGACCGATACGCCAGACGGGCGGCCGGAAAATTACGGCCGGCTGCTGCAGCAGTCCTCAAGCAGGATGTCGCAACAGCTCGGGCGCTTCGCCGCGCGCTATGGACTCACGGAAGTGCAGATGTCCGTCATCAACTTCATGAGCTCGCAGCCGGGCGGCAAGGTGGCGCAGCATGCCATCGAGGAAGAGTTCCACATCCAGCGCTCCACGGTGACCGTCACCCTGCAGCGCATGGAGGCCCGCGGGCTGCTCACGCGCGAGCAGTCGCCGAACGACGCGCGCCGCAAAACCGTGAAGCTCACGCCCCGCGCCCAACAGAGCGTCAAGGCCATCCACGGCTATATCGACAACGAGCAGCGCGAGTTCGAGCGTCGCTTCTCCCCCAAGCAGATTGACGAGTTCAGGCAGATGCTGGCGTTCTTCGCCCGCGAACACGATGAGGACAATCCCATCGACATGCATCCGCCACGATGATTCGCGCGCGTCTGCGCTTGCGCTTGCAGCCATCAGCATCCGATACTCAAAATCCAAAAATCTTGAAACAACCAACATCACAAGGAACACAACAAATCCATGTCAACCACCAATAGCGACGCCACCGTGCGTCAGCAACCAAACAACACCAGACAGAATCCCAAATCGGACAATTCCGGCAAAATCCCCGGGAAAGTCTTCGGCGCGATCATCGCCTCCGGCCTGCTCTCACTGAGCGGCGTGACCGTCGAGACCGCCATGAACGTCACCTTCCCGACGCTCATGGACCAGTTCAAGATCAGCACCGACACCGTCCAGTGGGTAACCACCGCCAACCTGCTCACCATCGCCATCGTCGTGCCGCTGAGCGCCATGCTCAAGACGCGCTTCCGCACCAAGTCGCTCTTCATGGTCGCGAATCTCTCGTTCCTGGCAGGTCTCGTCCTCGAGATCGCAACGACCAACTTCCCGCTGCTCGTCGCCGGCCGCGTAATCCAGGGCGTCGGCGCCGGCATCGCGCTGCCGTTGATGTTCAACATCATTCTCGAAACCGTGCCGCCACAGAAAATCGGCCTGATGATGGGCTTCGGCACCCTGCTCACGGCCGTCGCGCCGGCCATCGGACCCACCTTCGGCGGCATCGTCGTCTCCAACACCAGCTGGAAGGTCATCTTCGTGTGTCTGGTGCCGATCGTGCTCATCTCCCTGGTGCTCGGCATCGCCTGCATCGACCAGCGCAGCGAAATTCGCCACATCAAGTTCGACATCCCCAGCATCGTCCTCATCGCGCTGACCTTCTGCGGCCTCATCTTCGGCTTCAGCTCCATGACCACCAAGCCGCTGCTGAGCCTGCAGGTCGCTGGCGCCATCGTCGTGGGCATCGTCGCGCTCGCGCTCTTCTGCATGCGCCAGCTCAAGATCGACGCGCCGATCATCGACATCCGCACCCTCAAAAATCTGCGGTTCTCCGGCTTCGCGCTCGCGTTCTTCCTGCTCCAGGCCATCTCACTGGGCCTCGCGTTCGTGCTGCCGAACTACCTGCAGCTCACCGACCACTCCTCCGCGCTCATCGCAGGCCTCACCCTGCTGCCTGGCGCGGCCCTGGGCGCCGTGCTCGCGCTGCTCGGCGGGCGCATCTATGACGTCGTCGGCCCGAAGCCACCGCTCATCTTCGGCGGGGCCTGCGCCATCATCTCGATGACCTGCTTCTTCATGTTCGGCCATCACCTCAGCAGTGGCATGGCGGCAGGCTTCTACCTGCTCTACATGCTCGGCATCGGCTTGAGCTCCGGCAACATCATGACCACCGGGCTCTCGCACCTCGGGCGTCACGAGCAGAGCATGGGCAACGCCATCTTCAACACCGCCCAGCAGTTCGCGGGCGCCGTCGGTACCTCCATCGCCGCCGCCATCGTCGCGGCAGGGCAGGCCGGCGCGGCGGATGTCGCCACGGGCACGGCGGCCGGAGCAACCATGACCTTCGGCGTGCTGCTGGTGGCCCTGATCGTCGAGTTCGTTGACATCTTGAGGTCGCTCTTCTAAAACCACGGTTACAAAAGTGGCAGATACAAAACCGGGAATGGCTATTTTCCGCCGATTCTGGTTTCGTATCTGTCACTTTTGTGACTGTGATATTGAGTTAATAAAAAAGGTGCGCTCACACTTAAGCACAGATAAAAAATCAGAACTCTTGGAATTCCGCCGATTTACCAATCATATCTGCCCTTAAGTGTGAGCGCCCCTATCGGATATTCACTCCGCGAGCGTCTTCTCGATCTCGGCGACGAACGCGTCGAGGTCGGCGGGCTTGCGTGAGGTGATGAGCCGGAAGCCTTCGGCGTCGTCGACATGCACCTGCTCGTCGACGTACTTGCCGCCGGCGTTCTCGATGTCCGCGGCGATGTAGCGGCAAGCCGTCAGGGTCTTGCCCTTAAGCATGCCGGCGTTGACCAGCAACCAGGCGCCGTGGCAGATCGAGGCGATGGGCTTGCCCGCGGCCGCGAAATCCTTGGCGAGCGCCTGGGCCGCCGGGTCGACGCGAAGCCGGTCGACGTTGCAGGTGCCGCCAGGGACGACGAGCATGTCGAAATCATCGGCCTTGACCGCCGAATAGACGGTGTCCGCATCCACGATCTCGCCAACGTAACGGTCGTGGCGCACCGTCTCGATGATGCCGGGCTCGGCCGCCGCCAACGTGACGTCCGCGCCGTCCGCCCGCAGGTCGCGCAGCGGCCGAGTCATCTCGGTCTCCTCGATGCCCCAGTTGCGCACGATAATCAGTACTTTCTTGCCCTCAAGCGATGCCATAATGAACTCCTTATATTGTTGACGCCTTGCGCCACGCCATCAGTCCGTTGCCTTCATTGTAGGGATGCCATGCACCGAATAATCTCCACGCGCGAATATCGAAAGGCCCATTAAACGAGGCTGCCGAATCCAAGCTCAAAACCCCAACGACTCAAAACCGCTCACGCCCTGCCGCAGTTGATGCGGTAGAGGGCCCAGTCCTTGGCCTGGGGGGCGGCGGAGCTGAAGTCCTTGACCTTGGTGAGGGCGCCTTGGCGCTCGTAGGCGTCGATGAGGTCCTGGCGGTGGAAGACGTCGTATTGCTGGCGGAAGCTGAACATCTTGAGGCTCGGGGCCTGCGGGCCCATCGCGAGGAAGTATTTGGGCACGCCGCCGTCGATCGGGCAGGTGGTGGCGTCGAGCTGGCGCTGGTCGCCGGAGCCGAACGCCAACTCGGTCTGGCCGAAGATGGCGCCGTTCTTCTCGTGCATGGGGTTGTAGACCGGGAAGAGCATGTTGGCACCGAACGCGGCCGAGCCGTACATCGAGCCGTTGAGCGGGTCGGAGATGATGAGCGCGTCGGTGCCGGTGATGGCGACCGTCTGTTGCAGCACCTGGTATTTCGCGGCGGTGAGCTGCTCGTCGTAGGGCTTGCCGGTCAGCGTCATGTTGTGGGCGATGTCGTCGCTCAGCCCACTTCGGTTCGCATTGCCGAACTGGCAGGCCAGCGCAAGCGCCGCGAGCACGACGACCACGACGACCTTGCCACCAGAACGCGAGAGTTTGCGGGCGAATGCGCTCCGGTTTGAGTTGCGAGCGACCGGCTTGACGTTATCTCCACCTGCGCCGGCTTCGAATATTCGTTGCGACGTTGTGGATTCAAGATGCGTTGAATCAGAAGGCGAGACTTCGCGCCCAGCGCCCTTATCGGTTATTCCTTGCGACGACGCCGATACATGGCTCACACGAAGCGGCGACGCCAAAAGAACGGACTCTCCACCTTGTTGAGATTCCGACGACGCTCGGGGCGGGATGGCCTCAGGTAGGGGGGTCGAACCATCGGCGTCTTCCTCCGTATGAGCCGACACCGACACGTGGTTCGGGGAGTCGGATGATGAGGTCGAAAGAGCTGGGTCCTTGGCTGATTGTTTGGAGACGGAACCAGCAAAATCCTTTATTATTACTGGATCCACTCGCGCAACGACGCAGGCGACAAAGACCAGCAGCGGGATGATTGCGAACGGGATCATGGTCAGCGGGCGGGTCTCGGCGCGGTACCAGGCGGCGGCCACGATGTTGGGGAACCAGCCGGTCAGCGAGGTGGAGCAGATATAGACGAGGGCGACGAGCAGGAACGCGAGAATGAGCGAGATGGCGTCGTTTCGAATATCGCAGGCAAGCCACTGCGGCTCACGCCTGCTGTCATTGTCATCATCTCGGCCGTTTTGAGATTCCTGATTATCCGCATTATCCTGCAAGCCCGCAGCCAACCGCGGCTTCACCGCAACAACGATGGCAACCAACAGCGCCACGATGACGACGATGGCCATGAGCACGCCCGCGAAACCGCCGATATTGTCGGTGACGAAGACACGCAGGGCCTCGGGGACGGTGCGATTGGGCTTGTAGGTGTGGAACCAACTCGACGGGTCGAAGTAGCGCGTGGAATGGTAGTGGCCGATCATGTAGAAGAAGAACGAGACGGCGCAGACCACCACGGCCGCGAGCGCCGCGACGATGAGCTTCCATGGCAGGCGCATGAGCATGAACGGAGCCATCAACAGCAGCCAGGTGAAGGCGATGCGTGGGTGGGCGAAAACACATAGCGCGCCGAGCAGGATGGTCGCGATGAGCCAGCGGCCGACATGGTGGCGCGAGGCGATGGCGTCGAACAGGCGAAGCGTGACATAGAGCCAATACGGCAGCAGCGTGGTGGCGAGGCCGAACGAGATCAGCGGCCCGCTCGCCAGCATATAGAAGGGATGGCTGGCCGACGAGACCGCGAGGATCGGCACGATGATCATCATGCAGCAGGAGAACGGGCGCCAAGATGTCAGCGAAGTTGCGGCCTCGGAAGAACCATCGCTCTCGGTTGCCACGCGGCTTTCGGAAGAGCCAGCTTTTTCGGCACGATCGTCTCGTTCACCACCCTTAAGGTGACCACCGTTCCTGCCACGACCACCAACTTTGGAGCGGCCAGCTTCCCCAGCACGACCATCGACCTTGCGCGTCCAATAGCTGGCCAAGAGGCTCATACCCGTGGGCCACACCAGGCCCGATGTGGCGAGCCAGACGATGTTGAACGCGGCATAGATGCTGACGTTGACGCCAATCGCGCGTCCGGCCGCGATGATGCCGGCGGCGAGCAAGTGGAACATGGGAGGATAGTAGGCGTCATTGGGCCACAGGCGCGTCGCGGCGCCAACGCCCTCGCGCAGGATCTTGCGGATGAAGTAGTAGTGCGCCGGAGCGTCGATCTGCTGCAACGGCAGACTCCACGCCCCACTCGCGTTGGGGAACCATGCCACGACGATGCCGAACGCGGCGAGTACCCCCACCACCGCGCTCAGTGGCAGCGCCAGCGCGCGCAACCGTCGTTTCCATGTCCGTTTCATCACTCACATCGTAGCGGAACCGGGCCCGCGCCCGCCCGCCTCGCCCCAACTTGTAACGAAATCTGCATTTCGCGGGGCCAGCACTCCCTGGCAGCGGCCCAAAAATGGCGAGACCAAGATTTCGCGCCACAAAACAGCCACTGACGGGCACCTAGCGGCTTATTTATGGCGAAACCGAAATTATGCGCCATAAAGCAGCCACTGAGACGCGCTCAGGAGCCTATTGCATGGTTGAATCAGAATTATGTGTCACAAAACAGCCACTGACTCACACCCAAGGGCCTATTTATGCTGGCAACGACGACAGCGATGGAAGAGGCCCGCCGGTGAATGTTAAGTCCGCATACAGGTTATCGTCCGCACGCGCCCAGCCCGCCATTTTACAATGGGAGAGTTGCCCACACTGCGGCCTACCATCGGGTATTGTCCCGTGCCACGGCGCCAAGGGTGCGCGTCGCAGGGCGTAACGCGCAAGTTGCAAGGAAACGAGGAGCGGATGTTCGTACTGACAAACGCATGGCGGACGGTGTTGCGCCACAAATGGCGGAGCCTGGCGATTTTGGTGGTCGCGATGCTGGTCATGTTCGGCAGCGTCTTCGCGACGGCCGTGCGCACCGAGGACCACAAGGCCCACACCACG
The DNA here is from genome assembly GCF_029395435.1 of Bifidobacterium sp. ESL0790. NCBI lineage: Bacteria > Bacillati > Actinomycetota > Actinomycetes > Bifidobacteriales > Bifidobacteriaceae > Bifidobacterium > Bifidobacterium sp. ESL0790. The sequence goes on along the minus strand of NZ_CP113915.1, from coordinate 264,656 downwards.
ACCTACAGCCTGCAGAAGACGACAGCGGTCATCCGTCCGACGGCCAAGGAGTTCGTGCGCGAGAGCAACGCCGATTCCTCGATCACCAAGGATTACGTGCCGCTCGACACTTATAACGACTACCTGCAGATGCTCCAGCAGGGCGGTATGCAGCCGCAATACTCGATGAGCGTGGCGATGCCGATGCGCCAGACCGGCACGGTGAAGGCGATCGCGGGCAAGGCCGACAAAAGCGCCGACAAGACCGGCGGTGAATACACCATGTATGGCCTTTACAACAGCGCCGCGGAAACCGTGAACATCCCCGGCCAGTTCAAGATGACGCAAGGCAAGTCGCTCAACTACAAGTCGAAGGACGGCAAGGCGGCCCTGGTCTCCGAGGCCTTCGCGCGGAAGAACCACCTGAAGCTCGGCTCGTCGTTCAGCGTCGCCAATCCCAACGACGCCACCAAGGTCTACAAGCTCAAGGTGCGCGGCATCTACACTTACACCGACCCGGCTCCCCTGGGCTTGGGCGCCGACGCGAAGCTCGCCAAGAACAACCGCGACAACGCCATTTACGTGGGTCCTTACGCTTTCAATAACAACAATCTGAACGACGACTCGGCCACCGGCTGGGGCGCGCCCAGGTTCGACGTCGGCTTCGAGTTCGGCAGCCCCGACGAATACACCGCTTTCGCGGCCGCCGCCAAGACCATGGAGCTGCCGAAGGGCTACGAGATGAGCACGCCCGACCTCAATCACTATAAGGCCTCGCTCAAGCCGATTGATGCGCTTGACGCGACGATGAAGCCCGTGCTCACCGGCATCTACGTGGGTGGCGCCGTGCTGGGGCTGGCGCTGGTGGCGCTGAGCATGTGCCGGCGGCGCGACGAGATCGCCATGGACATGGTCATCGGCGTGGTGCGCGGTCGCATCGGCTGGCAGTTCGCGCTGGAGACGCTGATTCCCACACTTCCCGGTCTGCTTGTGGGCGGCGTGGCCGCGGCCTTCGCCTCGAAGCCGCTGGGGGCCGCGCTGACCTCCGGGCATGCGACGAAGGTGACTTCGGCCTGCTGGATGCCGATGTGGTATTGCCTCGGATTCGTGGTGCTGCTTGCGATTATGGCCTTCATGAGGGCTATCATCGCGCGCACCGAGCCCGTGTTTGACGCGCGTGAGGGTGCGGCCACGACTGCGGTTTCGGTGGATGACGAAGACGCGGATAAGGACGATAAGGACGATTCCGACGCTGATACCGATTCCTCGGATGACAAGAGCGACGACGATACGACCGACGATGCCAAATCGGACGAGGAGGCGGAAGCATGAGCAAGCGCGATGACGGCAAAGCCGAAGACGAAACCGAGGACAAGGCCATGACCAAAAAAGCCGACGAGATCGAAAAGACCGCCAAAGACACTGCTGATGAGACGGCCGAGAGCAAGGCCACAGACTCGATGTCGGACGCCGACGAGGTGAAATACAGCGTCGTGTTCGACGACGAGGACGATTCGATCCTTGACATCGATGACGCCGGCGATGAGGATGACAGCGACGCTGACGACGACAACGATGCGACTGACGACGAAGTCGAAGCCGAAGGTGATGAGGATGCCGACACTGAGGACGATGGCCAGGCCGCGAAGCCCCAGGCTTCCAAGGCGACCAAGTCCGCGACAAAGTCGGCCAAACCGAAGGCCAAAACATCCAAAGCAGCCGATAACCATGCCACCACGAAGTCAAAGGCCAAGGCCCAAACCACTTCCGCCACCAAGTCCAAGACGAAGGCGAAGCCAGGTGTGGGCGACGAGGCGGCGGGCAAGAACGCCGAACATGTGCGCGAGACGCTGAAGCTCCGCGACGAGGGCGACGACGGGCTCAGCTCGCACGAGGACAAGTCCAAAGCCCCCGAACCAGCCACCGTCATCTCCTCAAAAATCGACAAGGCCGAGGCCGCCGAGGCGGACATCCGGCTCAAGCCGAACCCCACGTTCGGTTTCGACCACGTCACGTTGCAAAACCGCAAGACGGGCCGCAACGCGCTCGACAACGTGAATTGGTCGTTCTTCGCCGGCAACCTCTACCTGTTGCAGAACGCCGATGATGAGCAGCGGCGTGCGTTCCTGGGCGCGGCGAGCGGATTCCTGCGCCTGGACGTCGGCCAGATCACCGTGCGCAGCGTGAGCCTCAACGAGCTCGAGATCTCCGAGATCCGAGGCCACCGCGTCGCGCTGCTCACCCAGCTGCACAACGTGCGCGGCGACCTCGACGCCCTGACCAACCTGACCTTCGCGATGAGCTCCTCGGGGCGCACGTTCCTCAAGCCGGTGCCCGTGCGGGCGCGCGAGCTGCTCAAGCAGGTCGGGTTCGACCAGGCCACGACCGGCATGCCGCTGAACAAGCTGAGCGAGCTGGACCAGCGCCGGGTGGCCATCGCCCGCGCGATCTCGTGCGAGCCCACGGTCATCATCGCCGACGATCCGGCCGGCGGACTCAAGCCCGAGGACCGCGAGGTGGTGCTCAACCTGCTGACGAAGCTGGCACATTCGCGTGATCCGAAATACTGCGTCATCGTCATCGGCCCCATGCTTGGCTCGGCTGAGGCTGGGACTAACGCTGGCTCGAAAGACAGCAAAGACAAGGATTCCGAGCAGCCCACGCTGGCCGAGGCCTATCTCGCCGCCGCCGACAAGACCTACGAGTTCTGAGCTTAGGTTTCCGGTAATTTTCTGGAAGCCTGCTGGCGTCAAATCGCTAGCGGGCTTTCTTATTCCGTTCCACCCACTTCCTCATCGACTCCACGTCGCGCGCTCCGCCGCATTTTCTATCGCTGGCCGCAGTGGGTGCGGACGGAATGTTGGAGACCGGATAGGGAGGTTTCGGTCTTGGCTGGCGGGGTCTATGGGGAGGATGAGAAACGGCGCGCGGTCGACGCGTATTTCGAATGGAGCGTGGGGCTGCGGGGCGCGGTCCGGCGCCTGCGCTACCTATCGTCGACCACGATGCCATCGCCCACTTCTAAAAATAATTTAGAACTATGCGTGCAAACTTCTAAAAATTTTTAAGAAGTTATACCGTGAAATCGAGGTCGTGCCGGCCTAGCAGTGGGCGCTGCAAGGCTGAGCGGGAACGCTGCGGCAACAATGTTTGGTGTCGCGGACTTTTCGACGGCGTGAAATTTTCGGAATCACGAAATTTTTGGGATCACGGGATTTTCAGTGTTGCGGAATTTTCGACATCGGAAAACGTAAGACACGCCGAGAGTGGCCGTCGGAGCACCTTCACAACATAGATTTCAGGTCATACGAATCGGACGGATTCGGCGGTTTCATCGGACGAATTATCGCCCAAACGCAAGATTAATTAGACTGTGGTCACTCGGACGTTATAATATTATTTCATCTTTGGCAATGCGATACGTCACGAGTGCGGCCTTTCTTGAGTTGCACCCGGAAACGTGGTCGCAAGGCCGGTAACGGTGTCTTGAAGGGGTTATCCGATGTTGAACGTGGTGGTGTCCGTCCTCGCGTGCGCGGCGATGCTCGCGCCCTTGACCGGCAACCTATCGAATGTGGACAACCAAAAAAGCACCGAGATCGACCCCCCCCCGCAGTCCTAACGACCAATTCTTATCACAACTCACCAACTCAAACTAATCACTTCTCACCAATTTCCTTACCGTCGCTTTCGTCGTTGTCGAAACATGACAACCCGTCGCGCCCGTCCGCAAACCCACGTCGCGACCACCAACCCGATTCGAAACATCGCAGTTCCACACCTTCAGATTCCCGCAGTTCCGCACCCTCTAACTCCCGCGGTTCCAAACGTTCCAGTCACAGCGGCGCACGTTCGGACTCAATCCAAACGGCCTCGTCCATCCAGTCCCGGAAAAAGACGCAGACCGCCAAACCACCGGATGTAATCCACCAAGCGGATCCGGCCGAACAACCGCAGGTCGGCCCGCAAAGCTCCTGCACGCCAACGACAACGACCTGGCAGGGCAGCACGCACGGCGGCCCCGCCACCGACCACATCGACTGGACCATCGACGGTGACTGCAAAATGACGGTGACCGGCGGCTCCCTCAGCCAAAACTACTATTACATGTACCTCCCTTGGTTGGAAAACGGCTACTTCTCCAAAGTCGCATCTTTGTCTATCGGCAACCTGACCCTCCAGCCAGGAGTCACCAGCATGTATTGCTGGTTCGGTGGCATGACTGCGCTTTCGTCTGTTTCCGCTCCGAATCTTGATACTAGTCATATCACCAACATGCAAGGTTTGTTCGACAATTGCAGCAACCTTCTCAGTGTCGATCTGACCGGCTGGAAGACCGGCAACGTGACCACCATGTTGGATATGTTTTACGGTACCGCCCTGAATGAGCTGGATATGAACGGCTGGGACATCTCCAAAGTGACCGACACCAGGGAAATGTTCCTAAATTGCAATTCGTTGAAGAAGCTGAAGATGACCAATTGGACGATCAGCCAGGCCTCCGCGGCTCTAATGGCGGCAGCCATCAAGATGGCCCCGGCCGCCACCAACGTGGACCTCTCCCATCTCAACGGCGGCAACACCACCAGCCTTAACGGCCTGTTCCAACAATCCAACGCCAGCACCACCATCACCGAATACGATCTGACCGGATGGAACCTGCCCCATATCGCCGACCTTGGTGCCATGTTCTACAACAACAGGATTGTCACCACCATCAAGATGGACCACTGGACGCTCAGCGACACGCCCACCAGCATGGGCTACATGTTCGGCAGCTGCACAAACCTGGAAAAGGTCACCGCCGACAGCCTCGACACCAGCCACGTCACCAACATGGGCTACATGTTCGACAACTGCCAGAAACTCGGCATGACCCACATGCCCCTCCTCAGCAATTGGGATACCAAGCGCGTCACCGACATGAGCTATATGTTCTCAAGTTGCTCCAGTATCTTCAGGTTTGACCTCACCAGTTGGGATGTTCGCAGCGTCATCAGCATGCATGGCATGTTTTATGGGAACCACCAACTGCTCAGTCTCGATCTGAGCACGTGGCACACCACAAGCCTCACCGACACGAACTGCATGTTCCAAAACAACTGGTCATTGGCCACACTTGATCTGAGCGGCTGGGATACAAGCCACGTGACCGATTCCACCGATATGTTCGACCGCACTAACCTGCAACGCATCCGTTTGGGCGCGAACACGGGGAAACTCAACCAATCGATTCGCACCTCGGTCTTCCCCACCAGCCCCATTAAGACCATCTATGCGGAAGGCACATTACAGCCGACAACATTCCCCGACGGGTCCACCACCTACGCCCTGCCCCACTTCCAATCCAACGGCATCCCTTCTGACGCCTTCACTACCGCGGTGACCCAGCCCACCTGGTTCGGCGTCGCCAAAATAGGCATCCAGTACACGCACGCCGACGGCACTGTCGGCGATTATCCCCATCCCTGCCTCGACTGGACCGGAGCCGGCACCTGCACCGTGGCCAGATCAACCGGACTCACCGGCTCCCCGAGCCGTCGTCTCAGCTGGATCGACACTGGCAACACCGCCCACATCCCCGGCGACACCCTCACCCAAGACGGGTTCCTGACCGTCACACCCCAATGGAACCCCATGCCCGTGCCCACGGTCGCCACGGTCACCTGGCCGCACGACATGGGCGGAGGGTCCAAGAGCATACGGGCCACCGGCACCGCCACCGACCTACGCAGCGACGACACCATCCCCGTGCGCTTCACCTGGACCGACACGACCAGCACCGAACAGCATACGGACACTACCGCCACCATCGACGGCAGCGACTGGACCGCGGACCTTACTGATACACCCAGCTTCGCGAGCATAAAGGCCGCCGATAAGATCGGCACGGGAACGAAGGTGACCGTCACCGCACGGGTGAAGGACGCCGGCGGCCCACTTGGTTATTGGTCCGCAGCCAAGGATGGAAACGCGGACATGGTCGCGCCGGGACTGTCAAGCTCCTACGCCAATTCTAACGGGGCCGGCGGAATTGCCATGAGCTCCGACCGGTCGCAGGCAGTCGCGGAGCCCGGAGACACGCTGACCATCAGCTGGCTCGACGACACCGACACCCCCATCAGCTGGCCCGACGGCGGCGGCACCACCACGACGCTCACCGTCACCGCCGGCCCCGGCGGCCGGTTCACCGCCACCAAGCCAATCGCCGTCACCGGCGCCAAGAAAGTCCAATACACGCTCAGCGACGGCATCAACACCAGCGAGCCGGTCACCAAGAAGATCACCGACCCCATCACCGCCATCCCCCTCACCGGAGGCGAAGCCCAAGTGTGGTCCAAGCTCCTGCTCATCTTGCTCGCGGTAATGCTCATCGGAGCCACCACCACCCTCCGCAACCGCCGCAACCACGGCCTCCGCCTAGTCACCAACGGCCACACGATGCCGACGCCCCACGGCCTCACCACCAACGGCCATACCGTCAGTGGACCACCAGCGTCCAACCGCCACGCTGGCCGCCACACGACGAATCACCACAGCACCAGTCATCAATCCAACAACCACAATACCTCGACCGTGCAAACCAGCCTCTCGAAGGCCTCCACGGCCCCGTCGCACGCCAAGCTCCACCACGCCGCCAAACACACCAGCCACGGCCCCCGCCACACCAAGTAACCACCACGCCGCAAAGCCGCACCACAACTCACCACCACAACACCACCCGGGTCAAACAAGACCTGAGCTACCGGAGCCCCGACGAGCACCGCCGCGCTCTCGGCCTCATGGCGTAATCACACACACGGACAACACGAAAGCACCTCCAACATTCCATCCGCTCCCCGCGATTCAGCGATAGAAAATGAGACGAGAAAACGGTTAGGTGGTCTCTGAAGGATGTATTGTGCTCTTTGAGCGCGTTGGCGTAATCTTTGCACTTATTATCGTAATCTTTAAACCGGTTACCGTAATCCTTCAATCGGTTATCGTCTCTTTTGAACCGATTATCGTGACCTCTTTTAGTAATAACAGATTACTTTCAACTTTGTTTTATAATCCGTATTTTCTTTAAAGTACTACTAATAAAATCAGTATGATTCCCTTTGCAGCTCTGCTTTTCTTTCGTCAGCCGGCTCCCGAAGCTTCAGACCTCGCACTTCATGTCGAAGCGTTTGGCGAGGGCGGGGATATCGGGTACGCCGTACTTGATCACCAGGTCGCGCCACTCGCGCTCGTTCTTCTCACCGAAGCGGCGGGCCTTGCGAGCGTAGGCCTCGGCGGTCAGGAAGCGAGGCGGAATCGACTTGCTGTTATATTTGTCGGCGACCATGACGACTTCCTGCTCGAGGTTCATCGGCACGTAGTCGGCCGGCGGCAACGGCAGTCCCTGCGCCACCACCTGCTCGCGGGTGAGGCCGACACCGGTATGGTTGCGGGCGAATTGCGCGATGGACTCGTCGACGCCCTGGCTGATGAGGTAATCGTAGCCACGCAGGCCGTGCAGGATGTAGTTCGGCCCGTCGAATTGCAGCTTGCCGCCTTCCGAACCGTCGTTCTTCAGCACGAGATAGGTGCCGATATCGTGCAGCATCGCGCCGACCACGGCCAGGTTCTCGTCAAACAGACGTGGGGGCACCGTGCCGCCGCGCACACCCTCGGTCGGGGGCACCATGGGCGCCACATGCTTGGCGATCGTAGCCGGGGTGACCGAAGTCGAGGACGAAGACGTGGCCGTCGAACCGCCATCGGATTTCTCTTCGCCGGAACCGGACTGCGCCTTCACCGTCAGCCCCGCGTTCATCGGATCAAAGTCGCCGGTGAGCTCCGGCGCGTCCTTCGGCAACGTGCAGCGCCGCGTGAACAGCGCGTTCTGCCGCCGCACCAGCTCCCTGGTGATGGTGGCGATGATGACGCAATGGGTGTGGATGAGGTCGTAGGCCGCCTGGGACGGCGCAATCTTCCGGTGCATTTCGTCGGCTTGCGCGAGTGTGGGAACAAATCCAGTCATGAGTCCCATTGTAGGGAATCATCGCGGGCAATGTTCCGCGCACCTCGAATCTTCCGCTCTGGGCAACGGTTCAGAAACCTCCAAAGGGCTTCGTGGAAATGTCCAGAATCCAAGAAATCTCAAGGGACTTCGTAGGCTATCAAAAACCATAGAAAGTCTCAGACGATCTCAGAGCGCCTCGATCTCGTACTCGCCGGTGGCACGGGAGGCAACCAACATGTGGTTGTTGGGCAGGTCGCGCCAGCCCTCGTCGGTGCGCTGACGGAACCCCGAGCTCGCCACCACAACACCCTTCGTGGCACCAGCCTTCGCGGGAGCGCCGGCTGAAGCGGAATCGTCAACGGAACCGTCCGCATCCCTGTCAATCCCCCGATAGCGAATCACGCCGTAATCCTCGGCCTGCCCCGTCCAGCCGTAATCGTTGTAAAAATCGATGATCTCGTCGTGCGTCTTCTCGTGGCCCACGGCGCGCACCGCCACCATACTCTCGGCGTCCTGCACGATGCAGTTGAAGCTGGAGCGCGGGTAGGTCTCACGCAGCTTGGCGACGGCCCGCCTCATGGCCTCGGGCAGCTTGAACCCGTCACGCACGAACCGCACGATGACGGCGAAGAAGATCGCGGAATCACTGTGCAGGCTGATCGACCCCAGAATCTCGCGGTCCACGTCGAAATCCGGATTGTCGAGCACGTTGACGCCGTCGTCGGAGGCGATGTGGCCGTTGTGGATAAAGCTCAGCCCGTCGAGTATGAAGGGCTGCTGGTTCTCGAGGACGCCCGGAACGCCGGGGCTCCCCCACCGCAAATGCCACAGCGCCCCGAGCGCCGGCACGTCCGCCAGCGACTCGAACTGCGGGTCCTCGTAGGCTGCCATCGTGGTGTGGTAGGCGCGCACGTCGTCCACATCCCAGTCATGCTCGCGCACGCCGGGCCCGCAATCCATCGACACGCCCCAGCCGTCGCGATGGATCTCGCTCAAACGGCGGAAATCCGCGGTGTCACGCGCCCCCAGCAAATCCCGTAAACTCAACTGCGCCGCATTGACGCTATACCCAAGAAGTCTGCACATAAGCCCTCACTATAGCGACTCGCGTTTAACCCCGCGTGAATCCTACGTAAACAAGGTCATAGACGTTAGTTGTAACGCGTGAAACCAAGTCTGTCGCGAGTCCGCGGAGGGCCGGTTGGTGGTATCTGACTTTTGGTCAGTATCACCTCATCTCGAATTCGTGCCATCTGATTTCGTTTTCGTCTCACGAGATTTTGCAGTAGTGCCACTTGATTTCGGTTTGGTCTCACCTGTTTTCGACATAGTCCTATGAGACCCTGTTTTCGTCTCACCTGACTTGGCTTTGATGCTCCTTGACCGTGTTGTCATGGCATCTGACGTCAGAGTAGTCCTATGAGATTCCGATTTCGTCTCATTTGACTTTGGTTTGGTACTACTCGTATCAGATTTTGTATTACGAGACTTTGGTTTGGTGCCATCTATCCTTGAAGTAATACCATCTGAAGCTGTTTTAGTCTCACTTGCTTTTGATGTAGTAGTACTTAATGTTGATTTAAGACCATGTGATACTGATTTCGTATCTTTTGATTTCGTTTTGGTGACCCTTGATTCGGTTTTAGTATCATCAGCTTCCGATTGAGGATTACCAGCCTCGGATTTAGCGGAACCGAGCTTGCTGCTCTGCCCCTCATCCTTGCCACGCCGAGTCTTGCGCAACGCCTTGCGCTGCAGGCGCGGCGGACGACGGGTGGAGACGAACAACGGCTGCACCTCGGTCACCGGGTTATACGGCGCCAGGCCGAACCACTTGACCGGCGACCCCGCGAGATGACGGATGGCGTACTTGGCCTTGAGGCTCAACGCCTCGCGCCCCGTGATCTTCGACTCGGGCATGAGCGCCTTGTGGATGAGCACGTAGCGCACGGTGCCGATGTCGGGATCGGCGTCGACCTTCGGATAGACGGACGTCTGCCGGGGCAGCTCCCCCGACTCCGAAAGATCGTGCATCACCTGGTGGATATAGGCGGGAATGGACTGCGAGACCTTGAAACCAAGCCGAATCCGCACACGGAAGATATAATCCGTGCCGAAGTTCTCCACCGAGTATTCGCGCGTGAACGGGTCGTCCGTGGTCTGCACGGACACGGCCCACCAGGCGCGGGCACGCTTCGGATGATCCGCGAAGATCGAGAAGAAGATGTCCGTGTCGAGGCGCCGAATCTCGGAATCCGAGGTCAGGTAGACGATGTTGTCGGCGAAATAGGGAATGGTGACGTCCTCGTGCAGGCGGGCGATCGCGGGCTTGAAATCACGCGGCAGCATGTGCCGGCGCTGCGAGCGCTCGATCTTGGTGCCGTCGTTCCAAGTGACCATGATGAAGAGAATCAGCATGGTGAGCAGCATGGTGAACCAGCCGCCGTGCAGGAACTTCGCCATCGAGGAGATGAAGAAGAGCGAGTCGGTGGTGACGAAGAGCGCGAAGAAGCACACCGAGATGACGTGATGGCGGCGGTGCCAGAGGTGGACGGTGAGCAGGATCGTCGTGGCGAGCATCGTGATGGTGAGCGCCAGGCCGTAGGCCGCCGAGATGTGCTCCGAATCCTTGAACAGCCCCAGCACCGAAAGCGTCGCTATACACAGCACGACGTTGACGGCGGGGATGTAGAGCTGGCCACGTGTGCGGGCCGGGTAGCGCACCTGGAGATGCGGCATCCAGTTGAGGCCGGTGGCCTCGGAGACCATCGTGAACGCGCCCGTAATCAGGGCCTGCGCGGCGATCACACCGGCGGCCACGGAAAGCAGCACGCCCACGTAGCGCACGTTCGGACTCATCATCTGGAAGAACGGGTTGAGCCCGCCCATCGCGTCGAGCGACTTGTCGCCCCGGTTGCGCAGCATCCACGCGCCCTGCCCGAAATAGTTGAGCACGAGCGCGATGTTGATGAAGGGCCAGGTGAAGTAGATGTTGCCGCGACCCACGTGGCCCATGTCGGAGTACAACGCCTCGGCGCCCGTGGTGGAGAGGAAGACCGTGCCCATCAGCGCGAGGCCGGCGGCGTTGCGGGAGCTGAAGAGGAAGCGCACGCCGTAGGCCGGGTTGAGGGCGGCGAACACGCTCCAGTCGCCGCCCAGGTTGACGATGCCGACCAGTGCGAGGAACGCGAACCAGACGAGCACCACCGAGCCGAAGACCTTGCCGATGCGCTCGGTGCCGCGCGATTGCACCGCGAAAAGGATGACGATGATGAGCAGGGTGATCATCAGCGAAAGGTTGTCATTCTGCTGGAAGACGGGTTGCAGCACGGGGATGGACTTAAGGCCCTCGACTGCGGACGAGATCGAGACGGCAGGGGTAAGCACCGAATCCGCCAGGAACGCCGCGCCGCCCACCATCGCGGGGATGACGAGCCATTTGCCATAGCGCCGCACGAGCGAGAAGAGCGCGAAGATGCCGCCCTCGCCGTTGTTGCCGGCGTGCATCGCCACGAGTACGTATTTCACCGTCGTGATGAGCATGAGCGTCCAGAAGACGAGCGAGAGGAGGCCGAGCACCGCCTCACGGTCGATGTTGGCGAGGCCGCCCTGGCCGGCGAGGAAGGTCTGCACCGTGTATAGCGGCGAGGTGCCGATGTCGCCGTAAACGACGCCGAGGGCGATGATGGCCATGCCCAGCGTCACGCGGTCGGGGCTGGCCTGCATCCTGCGCCACCCACGGCTGATGGGGTTGCGCGAGGGCTTGGTGGCCCGCCTGGCCTCCTCTCGCTGCGCGCGGATGTGGCGGGCGATCTCGCGGCGCTCCTCGCGGGTGAGGGTGTCGCGGGAGACCTTAGGGGCGTTGGTGAAGGTGTCGGCCCGCAGCAACGCGCGCTTCTCGGCCTCGGCCGCCGCCACATCGCTTTCGACTTTGGTCGCCGCTTTCTCGGATTCGGCCTTGGCTTCATGCGCGGCCTTGGCGGACTCGGCTTTCGTCTTGGCGGCCACCTTGTAGGTCTCCGCGTGGGCTTTACGGGCGGCCCTCGCCACCTCGGCCGACGCCTTCGCGGCCGCCTTGCGAGACTCGGCCTCCATCTTGCGGGTCTCGATCTCCATCTTGCGGGTCTCGCCGTCCGCTTCCCCTTCGACGGAACTCATCTTGCCCTTGAGCTCCGTCGCCTCGCGCGCGATACGAGCCTCACGCCGGCCTTGACGTTGGGAACGCTGAGGATATTGAGACTGCCGAGATTGCTGAGACTGGCTCCGCGATTCGCTTTGCCCTTGGCCCTGAGATCGTGCCGATTCATGATTCCGCGACTGCGCCATGACCGCCCTCCAAAAAGTGGAAACCAACGCGCTTGCTTCGTTTCGGGGCGCGAAAAACGACGCCCCATTTACAAACCAACGGGCAAGTCTAAGCCCTCGGCCACGGGCCCAAATACCAAGTTGACGGGCGGGCCGTTATTGTCTCTGGGTACGCTCTCCGTTGAGTGTAAAATCGTGAATCGAGATTTCGGCGTTCTTTCGCCAATATCGGTAATTACGGTCGTTCAATCGCCTCGCGCGACGCGCCGACAGGGCTTTCCAGCCATTTTCACAATTCCACCTACAGTAAAATCAATCACACCGTAAATATCGCAGAAATAAGTCAGACATTGACGTTTTGCCTTATTTAAATGCATCGAAACACCCGAAGCGAAACCCCGACCATAAACCAAATATGTTGGCCTATAACCATCCCCTCCCTGCCCCTAACAGACCGATCCTGCCCTTTTTGATACATTTTCAGGCTTTAAAATGTGCCGTTAAGGGCAGGAACGGAACATTAAGGGCAGGAAGTTCCAGCAAACGCGGAAAAGCCGCAAAAACGAAACCCCGACCATAAACCAAATGTGTTGGCCTATAACCATCCCCTCCCTGCCCCTAACAGACCGATCCTGCCCTTTTTGTTACATTTTCAGGCTTTAAAATGTGCCGTTAGGGGCAGGACCAGAGCATTAAGGGCAGGAACGGAACGTTAAGGGCAGGAAGTTCCAGCAAGCGCGGGAAAGCCACGGAAAGCCGCAAAACGGCTGTGTCCGGCGCCTATCGCTTAAAGAAACTCGACGATAGGAACCGGACATAGCCGTGACATATGGGAGCTACCTACGAAAGGCTGGGACGCTTAGCTCTTGGCGTCAGCCTTGGACTCGCCCGACTTGGGCTTGGCGGAAGCGGATGGGGACTTCGCCGTCGGCTTGGTGGCCTTGGCGGATTTTGCCTTCACCGATCCCCTCTTGGATTTGGTGGAAGTCGTCTCAGCCGAACCAGCCTTTGCTGCGACCTTGGCGGTCCTTGGCTTCGCGGCCTTCACCGACTCCGACTTGGTAGATTCTGACTTTGCAGGCTTACTGGTCTTCGCCTTCACGGATTTGGCGAGCGCGCCAAGCTCCTCGCTTTCGGCACTGGTCATGTCGGCGACCTTGATGGCCGCGGTCTTCGTCTTCGCGGCGGAGGTGGCAGACTTGCGCGTGGACCCCGCAGCCTTGGCACCGGTTTCCACCGAAGCCTTGGAAGCAGACGCAGACGCCTTCTTCGCGGTCGTCGTTTTGGCGCCAACCGTGCCATTCTCGGTCAGCACCTTCGCGGCGGCCTTGATGGCAGCGGCCTTGGCGAGCCGGGCCTTGTTGACGTCGACCCCGGCGTCCTTGAGCTTGGCGGCGCGGGTCTTGGCGACCACCGACCTGGCGGACTCGCCTCTGGTGCCAGCGGCTTCGTCCGCGCCCTTGCCCTTGCCGGCAGCGCCGAGCGTGGCCTTGGACTCGGAAGCACCGGTCTCGCCACGATGGGCCACCTTGCGCAACGCCTTGCGCTGCAGGCGCGGGGGCCTGCGCGTGGAGACGAACAGCGGCTGCACCTCGGTCACCGGGTTATACGGCGCCAGGCCGAACCACTTGACCGGCGAACCGGCCACACGGCGAATCGAATACTTCATCTTGAGCGAAAGCGCCTCGCGCGCGGTGATCTTCGACTCGGGCATGAGCGCCTTGTGCACCAGCACGTAGCGCACGGTGCCGATGTCGGGATCGGCGTCGACCTTCGGGTACGACGACTTCTGCTGCGGCAACTCGCCCGATTCCGAAAGGTCGTGCATCACCTGGTGGATATACGCCGGGATGGATTGCGAGACCTTGAAGCCAAGCCGAATCCGCACGCGGAAGATATAGTCCGTGTCGAAGTTCTCGACGGAATACTCGCGCGTGAACGGCTCGTCGGTGGTCTGCACCGACACGGCCCACCAGGCGCGGGCGCGCTTGGGGTGGTCGGCGAAGATCGAGAAGAAGATATCGGTGTCGAGGCGCCGAATCTCGGAATCCGAGGTCAGGTAGACGATATTATCGGCGAAATACGGGATGCGGAAGTCCTCGTGCAGCTTGGCCAGCGCGGGCTTGAAATCACGCGGGCGCATATGCCGACGCTGCGAGCGCTCGATCTTCGTGCCGTCGTCCCATGTGATCATGATTAGCAAGATCAGCGCGGTGAGGAGCATGGTGAACCAGCCGCCGTGCAGGAACTTCGCCATCGACGAAATAAAGAACAACGTCTGGATGGCGATGAACACGACGAAGAAGATGCCGGCGAACACACGGTGATGGTGGTACCAGATGTAGACGCTCAACAGGATGGTCGTGGTGATCATCGTGATGGTGAGCGCCAGGCCGTAGGCCGCCGAGATATGTTCGGAATCCTTGAAGAGGCCGAGCACGCAGAGCGTGGCGACGCACAGCACCAGGTTGATGACCGGGATGTAGAGCTGGCCGCGCGTGCGGGCCGGGTAACGCACCTGAAGATGCGGCATCCAGTTCAAGCCGGTGGCCTCGGAGACCATCGTGAACGCGCCGGTGATCAGAGCCTGCGAAGCGATCACGCCTGCCGCGACGGAAAGGATGACGCCGACATAGCGCACGTTCGGGCTCATCATCTCGAAGAACGGGTTGACGTTGACGAGCGCGGTGTTGCCTTGGTTGCGCAGCATCCACGCGCCCTGCCCGAAGTAGTTGAAGACGAGGGCGACGAAGATGAACGGCCAGGTGAAGTAGATGTTGCCGCGGCCCACATGGCCCATGTCGGAATAGAGCGCCTCGGCGCCGGTGGTCGACAGGAATACGGTGCCCATGATGGCCAGGCCGGCCACGTTGTGCGGGCTGAAGAGGAAGCGGATGCCCCACACGGGGTTGATGGCCTCGAAGATGCTCCAGTCACCGCCGAGGTTTGCGATGCCGGTGATCGCGAGGAAGGCGAACCAGACCATCACCACCGAGCCGAAGACCTTGCCGATGCGCTCGGTGCCGCGCGATTGCACGCTGAAGAGCACTAGGATGATGACGATGGTGATCATCAGCGAAAGGTTGGGGGTCTCCTGGAACGCAGGTTGGAAGACAGGTATGGATTTCAGGCCCTCGACTGCCGACGAGATCGAGACCGCGGGGGTGAGCACGGAATCCGCCAGGAACGCCGCGCCGCCCAGCATCGCGGGGATGACGAGCCATTTGCCGTGCTTGCGGATCAGCGAGAAGAGCGCGAAGATGCCGCCCTCGCCCTTGTTGTCGATGCGCATGGCGACGAAGACGTATTTCACCGTCGTGATGAGCGTGATAGACCAGAAGACCAGCGAAAGCAGGCCGAGCACCGCCGGACGGTCGATGTTGGCGAGGCCGCCTTGGCCGGCGAGGAAGGTCTGTGAGGTGTAGAGCGGCGAGGTGCCGATATCGCCGTAGACCACGCCGAGCGCGACGATGGCCATGCCGAGGGTCACCTTGTCGGAACTGGACTGCATCTTGCGCCACCAGCGGCCGATGGGCCCGCGGCTGGTCTTGGCGAGGCGCTGCGCCTCCTGCTTCTTCTCCTCGCGGTGCCTGGCGATCTCCTTGCGCTCCTCGTCGGTCAGCGTGCGGCGCGAGACCCTGGGGGCGTTGGTGAAGGTGTCGGCCCGCAGCAAGGCGCGCTTCTCGGCGCGTTCGGCGGCCACGGCGTCCTTGCGCACGCGGGCCTCGCCGCCATGCACGGCGCTTTTGGCCTTGCCGGCCTCCTTGCGAATCTCCTTGCGCACCTCGCTGCGGCCAGTCTTGAGTGCGGAGACGGACGAGGATTTCGCGCCGGTCTTGGCGGCGGACTTCGCGGCGGCCTTGGTCGCCTTGGTTTTGACGGCGCCAGTCTTCGTTGCACCAGTCTTGGCAGCCGCGGTCTTGGACGAGGTTTTGGAAGTGGATTTCGCGCCGGTTTTGGCGGCGGCCTTCGTCGCTTTTGCGCCTTTGGTGGCCTTTATGGTCTTTTCGGACTTCATCGTCTTGTCTGTATCGCCGTTATCGGTGGTGTTGGTATCCGCGTTGTTCATATTCGTGATGGTTGTGGTATCTGTGTTTGAATTGCCTGTGGTCGTACTGCCCGTACTTGAATTATCCACATTCGCAGATTCGGCGTTCACGCCCTTTTCGGCCTGTTTTCGCCCTGTTTGAGGGTGCAAAGACCCCTTCTGCTGTGGTTGCGCCATGACATGCCCTCCCGAGGCGGCTCTCTCTCCCGCATTTCAACATTGTTCGCGCCTGTTGCGGACGCTTCATAAAGTGAACCAACGGGCAAGTTTAGCCATGTCGCCTGAAATTGACAAAACCTAGGTGAGTGCCCAGCTCAGCCAAAACTCACGGCACCGCCCGCAAAATGCGCTTTCGCCTCGAAGTCACCGTTTTCGACCAAATTTATTTTATAAACGAAGCGCAAGGCCTTTATATACCGTAAACGGCCCTCGTGGTGCGTCGCGTCGCCTTGGCTATCTCGCCTATCGGTAAATTCATCGTGTCGGCGAGCGCCTTCAGGGTGTAAGGAATCATATATGGCGCGTTGGTGCGGCCACGATAGGGCATGGGTGTGAGATAGGGGGCGTCGGTCTCCACCATGATATGGTCGAGGCCCACGATCGCGGCGGAATTGCGAATCTCCTCGTTGCCTTTGAAACTCGCGGTTCCCGAGAAGCTCAGGTACCAGCCGTGCTCACGCGCGATCTCGGCGACCTCGGTGTCGGCGGCGTAGCTGTGGAAGACGGTGCGCTCAGGGGCGCCGTCGGCCAGCAGGGTCTCGACGACCTCCTTGTGGGCGTCGCGGTCGTGGATCTGCATCGGCAGGTTGAGTTCCTTGGCCAGGGCGATATGGGCGCGGAAGGCGTCACGTTGAATCTCCTTGGCGGCCTCGCCGGTGCGGAACAGGTCCATGCCTGTCTCACCGATCGCCACGACCTGCTCGGGGTATTTCGTGGCCAGGCGGTGGACTTCCGCGAGCGCGTCCTCGAAACTCACGTCATGCCACGGCTGGTATTTCAGCGGCAAGCCGTCGGGGCCGGGCACGCCGCGATGGCCGTGCAGCACCGCCTCGTTGGGATGGATCGCCAGGGCGTTGTGGACGCAATCGGGGTGGTCGAGCGCCACCTGCACCGCCACCTTGAGGTTCGGCAGCTCGCAGCCCACCTCGATGACGCCTTCGACGCCCACGGCCTTGGCCCGCTCAAGCTCCTCGCCGACGCTGTGGACCGGCACGGGCGGCTGGTCGCGCTCGATGGCCTGCCGGTTCATCTCCTCGGCGAAAGGCGGGACGGATTCGATGTGGGTGTGGTTGTCGATCACCTGCGCGTCGGCCGGCAATGGCTCGGGCGCCGGCGCCCAGCTTCGGTCACGATGTCGTTTGCTCATACTCCCAATCCTAGTCGCGCCTAGCCCCGTACGGCCCGCGTCCATACGGCACCCATGCCGTCACGCCGCGGCGGCTGGCCTAAGATCGGGATGCCTCTTGTTGAGATACTCATAAACAGCAGTCCGTATCAATGCCGACGTACTCATATTTTCTTGTTTGGCGCTGTCGCTGGCCCAACGATCCATAGCCTCCGTCGTACGCGTGTACCACGTTTTCCTCGCCGGTTGCCGGAACTCCGCTCGAGGCCTTCCAGCGAAAATCGCCGCCAAACCATCCTCGTCCATCGGCGCATCGGCTGAATACACCTGTGTCGGACCAACAGGCTTCATCTCTCCACGTTCGGCCATCGCATCAAGCTCCCAAGCCCTGCGACTGGCTTCTTCCTTGCTAATCTTGCGTGTCATCATTTCTCCTTAAGAACTCGGACATGAAATCAATCTCAGTTTGTATGGGTCAACGCATGAAATGCATGGACATTCCCGTCCTCCCATAACGCCGCATACACATCGATGTAATTTTTGACCAAATCGCCTTCATGCCGCGGGCCAAGAAACGCGAATGTCGTCTCTCCAGGCATGCCTTTTATTGGAATAGCATGCCTTTTATTGGAATAGCCTGCGTTCTATGAAACACGGCGTAGCGAATCTCTTCATCAGTAAAACCATGTTTCTTAGCCGATTCCTCGACAATAAGAGGCATTCCGGAATCCTTTCATCGACATTTACATTGACCACTTCTTTCTATTGACTAATTTTAGTTCATAAAAATAACAATACAATATTACCATACAAATACACAGTACCTTATATTTCACTTTGTCGTCTGAGAATGGGTCCATACGTAGCGGCGCGAGATTAGGGTTAGAGACAATAATTTTAGATTCTTTACATCGATAGTTAAGGAGCATTCATGGCCACGCAGACCACCAACGGTAACAAGGGCGTCGCGCTGGGGAGAGACGACATCGAACGGTATAGCAAGGCGTTCAACGCCGAACGGGCCAACAAGGTGGCGGCGAACGCGGCGGTTTCGGCCGGGGTGCTGAAGGCCGCGACCGACTACCGCGGCGCGCGCGACCTGCCACGCGATTTCTCGGTGGAGCTCAAGCAGGGCGCGATCACCAACCAGGAGCGCTCGGGCCGCTGCTGGATGTTCGCCGCGCTCAACACGCTGCGCTACGAGGTGATGCACCGCTGGAACCTCGAGGATTTCGAGTTCTCGGAGAACTATCTCTTCTTCTGGGACAAGGTGGAGAAGTCGAACGCCTACCTCGAGAACGTGCTCGCCACGCTCGACGAGCCGACCGACAGCCGCCTCTTCCAGGCCATCAACGAGTACCCCGCCGACGATGGCGGCTGGTGGCAGATGTTCGTGGGTCTGGTCGACAAGTACGGCCTGATGCCGAAATCCGCCTATCCCGAATCCGCGAACTCGCGCGATTCCCTTTACTTCACGGAATACCTGACCATGAAACTGCACGAGTTCGCCATCGACCTGCGCAACCGCCACGAGGCCGGGGCCACGCTCGAGGAGCTGCGCGACATCAAGGTCGACGACATGGAGACGGTCTATCGCATCTGCGCGGTGGCACTCGGCGAGCCGCCGGCCACCTTTGACTTCCTCGCGCGGGTCAAGGGCGATGATGACGAAGATAACAAGAAGAAGGACGACAAAGACTCAGCCGAAGCCACTGCCGCCGAAGCCAAACGCAAGGCCGAGGCGAAGGCCGGCATCGACACCTCCAGGCAGATCCGCGAATACGGCATCACGCCGATGGAGTTCTACCGCAAATACGTGCCGGTGGACGTGGACGATTTCGTCACCATCTGCAACGCGCCGATGAAACGCACCCCGTTCAACCGACACTACGAGATCAAATACTCCTCCAACATCGCCGAGCTGCCGGGCATGCGCTACGTCAACGTGCCGTCCGACGTCTTCCACAAGGCCGCGATCGACCAGCTCACCGCCGGCCACCCCATCTGGTTCGCCTGCGATTGCGACAAGTTCGCGCTGCGCGGCCCCGGCGTCTTCGACGAGGCCACCGTGCGCGTCGACCAGCTGTTCGGCACCACGTTCGACATGAGCAAGGCGCAGGGCCTCGAATACGGCGACTGCCCGAGCAACCACGCGATGACGCTCACCGGAGTCAACATCGCGCCCAACGGCCAGGCCGACCGCTGGAAGATCGAGAACAGCTGGGGCAAGGCCAACGGCGTCGACGGCTATTTCGTCGCCTCCGACCAGTGGTTCAGCCGCTTCATCACCGAGCTCATCATCCGCAAGGAGTTCCTGAGCCCCGAGACGCTCGCCGTCATCGAGCAGGAGCCGGTGATGCTGGAGCCTTGGGAACCGCTCACCGCCCGCTGCGAGTAGGGCCTGGCTAACCTCGGTTCAGGCTTGGATTGATCCAGATTGGCCCAGGTTTCGCGGGACCAGCAGTTTGCATTATTCATTGCGGCGTCGTTCACCATTCACGTTGAACGACGCCGCAATGTTGTTGTCATAGCACCGTCATCGCGTGGACAATTATGTCCGAAGCTACACGCCCTAATTGCGTGGCAAAATCCTTAATTCTGACGTGACCAATGTCCAACATAGGAAACAGAAAACCGCCAACTGAGGAAACAAAATCCCGCCAAAAGCGGAAATGAAAAACCGCCAGCATAGGAAATGAAAAACGTCCAACTGAGGAAATAAAATAAAGCCAACATAGGAAATGAAAAACGTCCAACATTAGAAACGCAAACTCAAAACCTAGTGTTTCCAACGTGTTTCGACTCGAGAAAGTCAGGGAACATGAAGCGCTACCTCCCTCGTATCAGCGACCAGCTTCTGCGTAAAAAACTGTCGGCCACCGGAGCGGTTCTCGTCGAGGGCGCCAAATGGTGCGGCAAAACCACCACTTGCGAGCAAGCCGCCAAAAGCACACTCTATATGGCCAACCCGGAATCAAGGCAGCAGAATCTGGCCTTGGCCGACATGCAACCCTCCGCCCTGCTCGAAGGCCCGACGCCACGCCTCATCGACGAATGGCAAACCGCTCCCAAGCTCTGGGACGCCGTGCGTTTCGCCGTCGACAAGCGCGACGCATTCAACCAGTTCATTCTCACCGGTTCGAGCGTGCCGCCAGCCGACGACGCCATCATTCACACCGGCACAGGCAGAATATCCCGGCTGCGGATGCGCCCGATGAGCCTCTACGAATCCGGGGATTCCAACGGCGAGGTGTCACTCGGTTCGCTGTTCGAAGGCACGGATCTTCCGGTCAGCCAGGCCGCGAAAAACGACATCGAGCATCTCGCCTTCCTTGTCTGCCGCGGTGGCTGGCCCAAGGCCATCGGCCAAGACGATGAAGTGGCCCTGCAGCAGGCGCGCAATTACATCGACGCCGTGGCCGAATCAGACATCTCGCGCGTCGACGGAACAAGCCGCGACCCGCGTCTGGCCAGAAGGCTGTTGCGCTCCTACGCGCGGATGGAATCCTCGCAGGCCACGGTCTCGAAAATCGCGGCCGACCTGCGCGGCAACGACGAAGCACCTACCAACAAAACCGTGCAATCCTACCTCACAGCGCTGCAACGCATCTTCGTCATTGAAGACCTGCCCGCATGGAATCCGAACCTTCGCAGCAAAACCGCCATCCGCACCACCGATACGCGCCATTTCGTCGACCCGTCCATCGGAGCGGCGGCCCTGGGAGTCGGGCCAAAAGGCCTCATCGCCGATCTGGAGACGTTCGGCCTGCTCTTCGAGAGCCTGTGCATCCGAGACCTGAGAATCTACGCCGAGGCGCTGGACGGCGAGGTGTTCCACTTCCGCGACAAACAAGATCTGGAATGCGATGCGGTCATCCATCTTCGCGATGGGCGCTACGGCCTCATCGAAGTGAAACTCGGGGGCGACATGCTGGTGGAAGAGGGAGCGAAGAGCCTAATAAGGCTTTCCGAGAAAATCGACACCAAAAAAATGAGGAACGAGCCGAGCTTCCTGATGGTTCTGACCGGCACCGGAAACCTCAGTTACCAGCGCAAGGACGGCGTGATGGTGGTGCCGGTGACGACGCTGCGCGAATGAGGTTTTGATTCCGACAAGCAATCGACAGATACGCGACGAAACTCAACTTGCCTAACTCCATGTGCGTCGGCGAGCCCTAACGACCGTAGGGCTGGCCGAGGAGCGACTCGAGGGTGGAGCGCACCTTGGGGTCCACGTCACGCGGGTCGCCGCCGGCGCGAACGCGCGCGACCTCGGCCAGCGCCAGGGAGTCGCTGTGCTTGTCGAGCCGGAACCTGCGCACCACGATCCAGCAGACCACAATCGAGAGCACATACCAGCCCAGCATCAGCGCCGCCAAACCGTTGCGGGCCAGCGGGGTCTGCGTCGTGCGCGAGGCGTCGAAGCCCACGAACGCCAAGACAGCGCCCACGGCGATGGACCCGAGCCCGGAGACCAACTGGCGGAACGCGGCCTGGATGCCGGAGAACGTGGAGGCCCGGTAGCGCCCGGAGACCAACTCGTCCACATCGGCGACGAACGGGAACACGGCCCACGGCAAGTAGCCGGCCAACGATTTCACACAGAAGAAGAACAGCGCGGCGGCGGCCGCGAACACCGTCCACCACGGCTCGGCGAGCACACCCACCAGCCGCCATGCCACGAAGATCCACAGCGCCCCGAAAAGGCTGCCGGCGAAACTCAGCTCGTAGAGCTTGCGCGGCCCCAAGCGGGTCATGCCCACCCCGAAGAGCGGCGTCAGCGGCACCGAGATGATGCCGGCGCTCAGCAGCAGCGAAGCGAACGAGGCGGATTTGTTCCAGTCGTAGATCACAAAGAAGACGAAGGTCTGGCCGAACACGTCGCCGGCGGTGAGCACGAGCAGGTAAATGGCGAGATGCTGCCGAAAAACAGCGATGCGCAGGGTGCTCGCGTACTCGCGGACGATCACGGCGAGGCGGTGGGCCCAGATTTTCGCGCCCGACTCGCCTTTGGTGCGTTGCGAGCGTTCCTGGCCAGCGTCACCAACGCCACCTCGCGCCCATTCCCCGAATCCGGCCTCC
This sequence comes from Bifidobacterium sp. ESL0790, assembly GCF_029395435.1. NCBI lineage: Bacteria > Bacillati > Actinomycetota > Actinomycetes > Bifidobacteriales > Bifidobacteriaceae > Bifidobacterium > Bifidobacterium sp. ESL0790. The sequence continues at coordinate 241,910 of NZ_CP113915.1, read as the reverse complement.
TCCGGCGTCATCTCCCACGTGCTCCGCCAGCAGACGAGCACCGCCAGCGCGAAGCACACCGTCAACGAGATGGCGAAGACCATATAGCCCTGCGGCCGGTGCTCGCCGAACGCCGCCAACACGGCCCCGCCGATGATGAGGATGATGGTGCCGCACGCCCCGGAAATCAGCAGCCGCACCGTTGAGAGCTTGGTGCGCTCGTCGAACCCCGAGGCCATCTCGCCGGGCAGGGTGTTGTAGGCCGAGGCGAAGAGCTGCGCGACGATGACCCAGAGCACGTAGACCAGAAAATAGACGATGAACGGCAGCCCGGGAATCCACAGGAGCACACCGACCAGGATGAGCGGCGGCACGATCATGATGAAGAACCGGCGACGCCCGAAACGCCGCCCGACGCGGAACCGGTAGAGGTTGTCGTCGAGGATGCCGAACACCATGGCCGCCACCCCGCTGATGATCGCGCTCAGGCCGACCGTCGATTGCGCCGTCGAGATCGACATGCCGCAGAAGCGCGTCCAGAAGAGCACGAGGTAGGTGCCGATGAGGGTGAGTTGGCCACCGCCGTAGACGTCGCCAATGCCGTAGCCGATGGCGTCGCGCAGGGTGATGGGCCCGTGGCGCGAGGTTCGGGTTTGGTCTTTCGCGCGTCGACCATCTCTTCGTTGAGATTCCGCCACTGACCATGCTCCTCATGTCGCATTCAAAATCACGTAACGCATTTCATGGTAGTAGCGAGCGTTGCCATATCTGGCAACAAGCCCACGTTTGCATGGTTTCAACACGCAGGATTATGGCTCGTAAATAGCGATAATAACCACCAATACACAACGAAGGAGCCAACCGAAACCCGAGGCCGCGGGCTATGCCGACCACGCAATAGACTTGAGGGCACGACGACATGAAGGAGTGGCGATGACGGGGACGGATGACGAGAAATGGGCCGACGCGCTCAAGCAAATGGCTGATGGCGACGTGGACGGCGAGACTTCGGATAACGACGCTCCGGCTACGTTCGACACCGACGAGTTTCTGAAGGGGCTCGACGCCATCTTCGACGCGCACCAGGCAGCCACCAAGGCCGAACCGTACCTGCTGCAGGCCATGACGGACGCCGAGAACGCGGGCGACGACGCGGGGCTGCTCACCGTGCTCAACGAGACGATGGGGTTCTACCGCTCGCATGGCAAGCACAAGGAGAACCAGTGGGTCATCCAGCGGGCGCTCGAGCTCGGCCTGAAGATGCGGATCGAGGGCACCGAGGCGTGGACCACCACACTCATCAACGCGGCCACCGGCATGCGCGCGGCCAAGCAGTACGACCAGGCCAAGGACCTCTACCAGCAGGCGCTGAAGTCGGCCGGCGAGACGCTTTCACCCACGGACCGACGCGTGGCGGCGCTGCACAACAACATCTCCATGCTCTATAGCGAGACCGGGGAGCTCGAGAAGGCGCAGCACGAGCTGGAGGCCGCGCTGGGGGTGCTGGAGAAGTCGAGCGTCGACGCCGAGGCCGATATCGACGTGGCGTCCACGCACACCAACCTGGCGCTGGTGCTGCTGCAGCGGGCGAGCGAGGTTGGGAATGTCGGTGCTGCGGCTGGCGGTAAAAACCCCGACCAAGACGCGACTGGTAGCGCTGAATTCTCTGCCCGAAACGAAGCCGACACCACGCGGGATGAAGCTGGTTCCGAAGCCGGCGTCACACGGGACGAGCTGCTACGGCAGGCCATGATGCACGCGACGAAGGCGCTGGAGATCTACGAGAACGGGCACTTGCAGCACAGCGCGCACTATGCCTCGGCGCTGGCCGGGTACGCGCAGACCTGCTTCGCCGCCGGGCAGTTCGGCAAGGCGGTGGAGACCTACCGCAAGGCGCTCGACATCATCGTGGAATGCTATGGCAAAGACACCGACTACTACCGCATCACCGAGGCGAACCTAGCCGAGGCGCAGAAGGCCGCCGACGCACTCAAGGAGTATCAGGAGCGGGCGGCTCAGGAAGGTGAGGGCGCAAACAAAAGTACGGCTACTGGAGCCGGGGATTCTGTCGGTCTTGATAATTCTGGTAAATCCGGCGATTCCAGCGATTCCGGTAACGCCGGCAACGCCAAATCCACACCCGCCATCAAGGGGCTCAAGCTCGCGCGCGCCTACTGGGAGACCTACGGCAAGCCGCTGATCGCCGAGAAATACCCCGAATACCAAGGCCGCATCGCCGCCGGGCTGGTGGGCCACGGATCGGAATGCTACGGCTTCGACGACGAATTCTCGCACGACCACGACTTCGGGCCGGACTTCTGCCTGTGGCTCACGGACGAGGATTACGCGGCCATCGGCGAACGGCTCGAGGCCGACTACGAGGCGCTGCCGCAGGAGTTCATGGGCTTCGGGCCGCGTGAGCAGACCGCCCGGACGCAAGGCGGCTCAAGGCGGGTGGGGGTGTTTCGCATCGGCGACTTCTTCGAATCGATCACCGGCTACCGGCAGGCCCCGCCCGCCGACCGACCGCACGAATGGCTGCTGCTTGACGAGCCGACACTGGCCGCGGCGACCAACGGCGAGGTGTTCGCCGACCCGATCGGCCTCTTCTCCAAGACGCGGCAGGGCTTCAAGATGATGCCCGACGACGTGCGGCTCTCGCTCATCTCGCGGCGGCTCGGCATGATCGCGCAGGCGGGGCAATACAACCTGCCGCGCATGCTCAAGCGCGGCGACGGGGCGGCGGCGTGGCTCTCGATCCGCGAGTTTGCCAGCAATGTAATCTCGCTGGTTTTCCTCTTAAACGAGCCGATTCGCACCGGCTATATGCCCTACTATAAATGGCAGTTTGCGGCGCTACGCAAGCTAAGTGGCATGATGTTCGCCCTGCTGCCAGACGTCTGCGCGCAACTTGAGGACGTGCTGCGGCTCTCATCGGCGGCCTGCTTCGGCGGGGCCGGATTCGGCGAGGGCGGCAAGGGCGCGAAACCTGCGCAAGAGAAAATCCAGGCCATCGTGGAGCATATCTGCGGCGAAATCGTGGACGTGCTGCGCGACCAGGGCCTCACCAACAGCGACGAGACGTTCCTAGAATGGCAGCGGCCGTATATCGAGGCGCATATCGGTAGCGACAACCCTGTGCTGAAAAGCTTGTAGATCAGGAATCCACGCGTATATCCTCAAAAGCCGGGACTTATCAGGCCGCGCGAATACGATGAAACGCAGGAAAGCGAGTCGACCATGGCAGAGGCAGCAATGAAGCAGAACGGGCAAGGCGCCGATGGCGGCGGGCAGGATTCCGGGCACAGCAGGCAGGATTCCAGGCCGGACCTCGACCTAATCGAGCGCGTGGTGAAGCACGAGTGGGACCAGTTCCAGCGCACCGACAACGAGGGCGGGCGCGCCGCGTGCCAAGGCAACTGGCCGACTTTCCATCAAATGCGCATGAGCCAGTTCCTCACTTGGCCCACTCCGCTGCTCACCAGCTACGCGCGCGACCTGGACGAATCGGACCGCGTCGGTCGCAACCTCATCACTGAGAAGTACGGGCGCATGATGGCCTCCACCTTCCCCGACGAGTTCCGGCGCAACATCGAGCCCTACATTCCACGTCTCTCGGCTGAGCGCGTGACGGCACAGGAGCCCGTCATCAGCCGGCAGGTGGCGTGGGCCGATGATTTCCGCGGGCGCTACCCCAAGCTCGGCCGCGAGATGCGCGTGCTGCGCACCGCCGAGGACACCGAGGAATCCACCTCGTTCGAGACCTACCTGCGTGGCGAACTCGGCACTTACTCCGACGCCACGTTCGACCTCTACCGTCGCTTCATCGAAACCTTGGCGAAGTCCGGCCACAACCTCACCGAAGAGACGATCCGCAACACAGTGCTCTTGGGCGGCTTCGAATCATTGGATGACGCCGAGCGCCAACAGCGTTAGGCGCGGCTTCCCCTGGAAACATTCTCACCCGATCGGCTTTATACCGCATGGCCAGATTTCTCTTGCTGCCCTCTTCCAGGCACACCAATCCTCCTATGCCCAAAACAGGCCGATAAACACGCCTCACCGACCTCTTTTGTGCACAAAAATATGCCTATAACCAAAACAACAACCAACTGCTAATTGCGATTACCGATTATTCAATCAAAGTTCATATTTGCTTTCGATGAAACTTCTAAAGCCATAATATGTGTTATAGTTATTTCAGTTGTTACACTTATTGCAGTTAGTGACAGTGCAGACACAGATAGTAGAAGAAACGTTGGAGCCACCATGACTAAAGTACTTGAGCACATCACTTCAAACCAGCTCAAACAGCAGGATATCGCGGACGTCAAAGACGCCCTCACACATATGCGCCCAGACTCGCCGATCGCCATCGTCCTGCGCGAGATGCTGGCGGGCGAAGCCTCCATCTTCATCGCCGAAAAGGAAATGTCCCCGGAACAGGCGGCAAAAGTCTTGGGCGTAAGCCGTCCTTACGTGCGTCATTTAATCGACAAAGGCCTACTCAAGTTCGACAAGACCGGCTCCCATTACAAAATCTCCAGCCACGACCTCGCTGACTACATCAAGCGTCACGAACAGGCCATGGCGGAATATGCCGAGGCCGCGGCCACCACACAAGACGAGCAGGACCGCCGCATCGCCAATGAGGCTTCAGGCCTGAACGAAAAACAATCCAAGGAAATCGCAGACATGTTCGCGGATTTATAAACCTTAGAAACCTAGAAACCTCAAGCCACTTCAAAATTCGACGAAATACCTCCAAGACAGAAAAATGACGTCCATGCGCTTTCACACAACGAGTGGACGTCATTTTTGAGCTCAAACAGGTTCAGGAACCTTTATCTCATAATTCCATAATTTTCAGTCGCCACAGAACAAGCGGACCAGTCCAGGAATAGACACCGTCCTCGTTATTGAGTCTCACACTCTTCCGCGATGCAAACTGTCGAATATGGGTTTAACCCTCTCGCACCCCTCACAAACCGGCTTTCCCGATGACTCATCTTCACTTGGGATAAACCAAACTCCGCAAAGAGACAATGCGGACTTCCCAAAAACCATTCCCTGCACAAAGCTCTCCGTGTCGACATAGTGAAGAACCCGCTGCGGCCCACAAACGGCATCAGGCATCTGCCTCGACACTGTTTGCCCCTTCTCAGATGACAAACAGACGGAAGCGTAGAGCTGCGCTATGACCGCCTCGCTAACGGTCACCTCCATGTACACAGACCCATCTTCCTGCAAAACGTCAAAATTAATCTCTTGAGGTTTCAGATAAGAAACCGCACGGTTCAAACGTTGGCGGGAATCCTTGTCATAAGATTTCCCCTTTATCGCCAATGTCATATAAGCGTCCGTGCCGCCCGACTGTCCCAAAGGCAACGGTTGTCCTTTAAAAGAGATGATTTCAACGTCCACAAGTCTTCCGGGATTGGCTCCGACCTTTGGCAGTCTGAATTCGCCAGTTTCATTTGAAGATTGAAGGGCTCCGTGGACACTTCGAATCAAGGAATCCAAAATACCCACAGCCTCCCGCCTTGAAGCCAACCATGCATCCTCGCCTTTGCGGATTCCCATATCCAAATCAGTGGGCATCCAATATCGAGAGCGTGACTTCGTAAGTAGATTCGCGACCTTCGCATCGGACCAATCATGCGAACCGGCATAAACCAGCCAAGGGTCACCATCGTCATCCAAAATCATGGCTCCACGACAACCCGAGGAATTATCTCTAATCTCATATACCGGACGCCCCGCTGATTTGCTAGCCGCCTTATACCGATCGCCATTAAACCCACGATCGACGATTGAATTGGCCTCGATGAGCAGACGATGTTTCAATGACGATAAATCAATTCCATAGAGCGCGTCAGAATCTCCCCTTCTGATGTTCTCCTTCAATTGCCGTAAAGGAGTACCGGATAGAAAAAGATCGTCTGGAAGCGATAGCAAATCACGCAACGCTCTCAATGTCGGTCGTACAGGTCTCATACAAACGATATTACATTATCTAATTAAAATTATTATTAGATTTTGGCATTCGATGCCTTGATGACACGGCTGCCAAATCAACTCCTTCCACTCGCAACCCATGGACCCAAGAACGACCGCAACGAGACAAATCATGCCAGCTACGGAGCCCACAACACACCAGACGCGGAAAAGAGAAAGCCCGGCGGAGAGAAAGCCGCCGGGCGAGAGAGAAGAGAGAAGAAGGTTCAATTATGAAGTTCCAGATGGGACTCCGCCAACAATCGAAATCGCTGACATGATTAATATAACCGCATGTTTCTTAGAGTTACGCGACGTGAAGCTTAGAAGGTTCTGAAAATTCTGTAAAGGTTTTGTGTATATAAGCACATTTGTAGCATTATCAACCGTTTCGTCTGCTTTGTGCAACATATTCCATCGTTCACCGATAGACTGGCAACCCCTTCGCCTCCCCGGCAAACCACATATTTCAGCTCACAGACGACGAAACCCGGTTGGAACGAACAGGGCCACGCTTGATGCGCGAACCTCCCGTTCCAATCGGATTACATGCTATTGGGCCACAAAGTCAGGCGAAGCCGAATCGGCTCGAGCCCTAAACCCGAGCAAATCCAAACCTCACTTAGGCGTTATCGGAACCGCCCTCGCCTTCCTCAGCGAGCTTGGCCTTCGCCTCGGCAAGGCGCTCGGACTCGGCCTCCTGACGGGCCTTGAGGTCGGCATCGAAGCGAGCGAGCTCCTCGTCCACGGCCTCGGGCGGAATCTTCTCAAAGATCGGATGTGGCTTGGGCACGGGCGTGCCGGCCACCAAGGTCTCGCTCTCCCAGGGGTGCACCGTCTCGCCGAGCGTGTAGTCGCCGGTGATGATCGGGTACTTGAAGCCGGGCTTGTCGAGATCCTCGACCTCCTCAAGATGCGGCAGTGGCGAGAACGTGCCGGTGCCGCCCAGCGCCTCCCACACCTTCTGCGCCGAATGGGGCAGGAACGGGGCGAGCAGGTGGTTCGCGTCCGAGACGGCCTGCGCGCAGGTGTGCAGCACGGTGCCCAGGCGCTTCTCGTCGTCCTTAATCTTCCAAGGCTCCACGGCCGAGATGTACTTGTTGATGTCACCGACCACCTTCATCGCCTCGTTGAGGGCGTTCTTCTGGTGGTGACGCTCGATGAGCCCGCCGACCACGTCGAAGGCGGCCGCGGTCTCCTCCAGCAGCGCGCGGTCCTCGGTGGTCATGGAATCCTCGTCAAGCTCGGGAATCTCGCCGAAATTCTTGTACATGAGGTTGGCCACGCGATTGACCAGGTTGCCCCAGCTCGCGGCGAGCTCCTCATTGTTGTGGCGCACGAACTCGGACCAGGTGAAATCGGCGTCGGAGGTCTCGGGGCCAGCCACGGAGATGTAATAGCGCACCGCGTCAACCGGGTAGCGCGCCAGGATGTCCTTGACGTAGATGACGATGCCACGCGAGGAGCTGAACTTCTTGCCCTCCATGGTCATGAACTCGCTGGCCACCACCTGCTCGGGCAGGTTGAGCTCACCGAACTCGCCAGGCTCGCCGCCCTTGGAGCCCTTGCCGTCGTAGGCGAGGATCTCGGAGGGCCAGATCTGGGAGTGGAAGGTGATGTTGTCCTTGCCCATGAAGTAATAGGCGGGCGACTTCGGGTCATTCCACCAACGCTTCCATGCGTCGGGCTCGCCCTTGCGGCGCGCCCACTCGATGGAGGCCGAAAGATAGCCGATCACCGCATCAAACCACACGTAAAGCTTCTTGTTGGGGTTGTCGATCCAGCCGTCGACGGGCACGGGGATGCCCCAGTCGATGTCGCGGGTGATGGCGCGCGGCTTGACCTCCTTGAAGAGGCCGAGCGAGAAGTTGATGACGTTGGTGCGCCAACCCTCGCGCGACTTGAGCCACGTGAGGTTCGCCTCGGCGAGCGCCGGCAGATCGAGGAAGAAGTGTTCGGTCTCCTCGAAGCGCGGCGTCTCGCCGTTGATCTTCGAGACCGGGTTGATCAGCTCGTCGGGATCGAGCTCGTTGCCGCAGTTGTCGCACTGGTCGCCGCGGGCGCCGTCGGCCCCGCAGATCGGGCAGGTGCCCTCGATGTAGCGGTCGGGCAGGGTGCGGCCGGTGGAAGGCGAGATGGCGACCTTCTGCTTGCCCTTATAGATATATCCGTTCTTCAGGCACTGCTTGAACATCTCCTGGACGACGTGCTCGTGGTTGCCCGTGGTGGTGCGGGTGAAGAGGTCGTAGCTCAGGCCGAGGTCGCAGAGGTCCTTGGCGATCACGCGGTTGTAGCGGTTGGCGAGCTCCTGTGGGCCCACACCCTCCTTGTCGGCCTCCACGAGGATGGGGGTGCCGTGCTCGTCGGTGCCCGAGACCATGAGGACATCGTTGCCCTTCATGCGCTCGAAGCGCGCGTAGACATCCGAGGGCACGCCGAAACCGGCCACGTGGCCGATGTGGCGGGGGCCGTTCGCATACGGCCATGCAACGTTCACCAAAATATGAGTCATAACTACCGATTATTGGGCCCAGCGGGGACAGCAAAACCGCATCCGTCGCGCTTTCATCTATCGCAGGTCAATAACTATCAGGCCGCGCGGGACTTGTTCACAGTGTCGTCCACATTTTGCATTACATCGCGCGAAGTTATCCACATATGCACTTTTTCGTTCTTCACATTCGCGCGACGCCTAAAACACCCCTACGCTGGCAGCCATGAACACGACAATGCATACACAAGCAAGACCACAAACGGCATCGCGAATGACACCGGTCGGGACGTTCAAAACCGCCCCGAACGCCAATGCCTACGCGGCAAACGCCCGCAGCGCCAACGCCGCCCGCACCGCGAGCGCCTACGCGCCGAACACCTATACCGGCAACGGCACCGCCCCCGCCAACCCCGGCGCCGCCAACGGCACGATCATCCAGCGCTCCACCATCCCGCCGCCGGTCTATGGCCCGCCCATGCTCACGAGCAACAAGGACCTGCCCGGCCCGCTGAGCATGAGCCGCCTGGACGATTACGGCGCGGTGCACCAGCTCGACGAGCGTAACGGCTACCTCTGCGAGTATTCCGACAGCCTCTTCGGCCGTGGGCGCATCATGACCAACGTGGTGCCGCGCGCCTGCATCGCCTGCTCCACGAGCGCGCTGTGGACGTGGATGGGCGGCGCGTTCCCCGATGTCATCAAGGTGATTTCGGATTCGCATTACCGCTCGATAGTCTACGGCCGGCCGATCGAGACGTTCAACCGCAAAGCGCCACCCGGCCAGGTCAGTGAGATCGCAGGGCTCAGGCTCACCTCGCCCACACGCACGGCCTGCGACATCGCGCTGCTGCCGGATGAGGAGATGGACGCGAAGGGACGCAAGGAGACCATATGCGCCATGATCCGCGAGTACCACATCAAGGCCGGCGATTGCCTTGAAATTCTTGATGCCAACCGCTTCTGGCACAACGCCCCGCGGGCGAGGTCGTTCTTCAGGGCCATCCAGTTTTGCTTTTGAAGGGTTTCGGCTTTGAGGGATGAGACGAAGCTCTTTTGCGAGGTAATTCGCAGAAGTCACCTTAGGTGCTAAAACGCTTTATCACTGAATTATCAGCGATACCAATCGCGACTTTCCTGGCGAACTGTTGTCAGCATTGGAAGTGGCGGCATCGCTGCGCATTTCGAGCCGTCAACATGAAAGGAGATGAACGGAGAATGAGGAGGAGCAGAACCGACGAGACCACGCAGAACCGGTTATCTGACGCGCTTGAGACGAAACACAGCGACAATGAACATGCTGGTGACGGAGCCGACCGCCATCCTGAGAAGCCAGAGCGAAGACGACGCTGGCCGTGGCGATGGCGACGCCGAAAGCACGCTGGCAAGCGGGACGAGAACGACCACAAACCCGCCAACCGGCTGCGAGGCATGGCGAGCAACCAGGATGACCAACCTAGCGCGCGACACCAGCACGCGGACGGTCAATCCGCTCCCCCGGAGCCACCCTTGCGCCTCACCCCGCTGGTGGCCTGCGACGCGAGCACCGACGAGGAGGTGCTGTGGTACATCGTCGAGTTCGCGCCGCAGCTGCGCAAGTGGATCATCGCCAATCCCGCCGCCACTCCAGAGTTGCTGGAGGCCGTCTCGCAGGCGGGCGGTCCCGGTGTGCGCGAAGGCTTTGAGGTGCTCTTCGGCGAGGTGAAGACGGAGGTAAACGCATGAGGCTTGTTTGAAGGCGGCATGGTGTCAATACATGATATTGACCGCGAAATGCGGGAGGGACAAATACATGGGTACATAACTATGAATCCCGGAGTCTGCCACCGTGCCACAAAAGCACTGAGCCCAAAGCCGCGAACCGCGCCAACAAAGGCCAAAAATAACCCAACAGGTTTCGCCAGTGGCTAAGCCGTGAAGCAGCACGAAAACCGAAACTCACGCAAACCGTTTGAACCCCGCAAATCTCAATGAGCAGAGACGTTTTCAGCGGATTGTCAGCGAACCTGAGAAGCCTTTGCAAAAACGCTTTAGCACGACAAAAATCCTCAACTCCCGTCCAATAATCGTCCCGAAACGAAAGAAAACGATAAACTATAGAGACATCTTTGGCGGCCATCGGGCCTCGGCACCGATGGATCGCGAAACAAAAAGAGCCAGAACCGGGAAGGAAAACGGACTCGCCAGGTACCGGAGCAAGATTCGGCGCCGACGAAAGGCGGTTGGAACGACCGTGATTGCCAGACGTCACGTAGCGAGGCTCGGGAACCCCACACGACGCGCAGCCGGACAAGCAAGGCGCGAGCACACACGCGGGAACCGGCGGGCAATCACGCGACCGCAGTACACGAGGCCATACGAGGCCACACGCAAGCGGCCGAACGCACGAACCAGTGCGCTCACGAAGCCGCGGATAACAAAGCCCATGGCGGAACCAACGCGCCCCGGCTCGCAAACACGAGCGCCAACGCGCGCGCCGGAAAGCACGAACCGGCGGGCGCCGACACCAGGCGGCACAAGGATGCCACCACAGAAAGCATGGAGGTTGTGATGCCAGAATCGCATAACCATCAACACCATTCCTCTCTTCATATGCCCCACCCTCATATGCCGCATCCGCACATCCCGCACCCCCATCTGCCCGGCTGGCGACATAAGGGCGCGGCAAAGGCACCCGAGCAGCCGAAGATGCAGAAAGTCCAGCTGCGCCGCCAGTTCCTGCGCCAAAAGGACGTCACCGTCGTCGAGGAGAAGACGCTGAAGCAAGCCATCGCGGGCACCGTGGTCGGCAACTTCATGGAATGGTACGATTTCGGCATTTATGGCTACCTCGCGGTGACGATGGCGAGCGTCTTCACCAGCGGACTGCCGAAGAGCATGAGCCTGATCGTGATGCTGCTTGGATTCGCCGTGAGCTTCCTCGTCCGGCCTCTCGGCGGTATCGTGCTCGGGCCGCTCGGCGACCGCGTGGGCCGCCAGAAGGTGCTGTTCCTGACGATGGGCATGATGGTGGTCTCCACCGCGCTCATCGGCATTTTGCCCACCAGCAAGCAGATCGGCGCGTGGGCCATCGTTCCGCTTTACGCGCTGCAGATGGTGCAGGGCTTCTCGACCGGCGGCGAGTATTCCGGCGCGACCACCTATATCTCCGAGTTCTCGCCCGACCGCAAACGCGGCTTCTACAGCGCCTGGCTCGACATGGGCTCCTACATCGGCTCGGCGTTCGGCGCCGCGATGGTGGCCATCACCACCACGATTGCCGAACACGGCTGGGGCGCGAGCGCGATGGTCAACGGTGGCTGGCGCATTCCTTATCTCCTGACCATCCCACTGGGCATCCTCGCGATGGCGCTGCGTAGCCACATCCCCGAAACCCCGCAGTTCGCGGCGCACCAGGAACGGCAGAAAGAGGAGCAGCACGAGATCTCGCATGTGGCCCACGAGGCCGCTTGGGAACAGGTTTCCGCGTGGGACCGCCCCGGCACGATGCTCTACGTCATCAAGCGCCACTGGCGTCGCCTGCTCATCGCCGTCGCCATCGTGGCGGCCACCAACACGGCCGGCTATCTGCTCACCAGCTACATGCCGACCTACCTGCGCGAGGAGGTCGGCACCACGCCCACGATGGCCGCCGCCGCGACCGTGCCCGTGCTCATCATCATGGCGCTGTGCCTGCCGCTCATCGGCCACCTTTCGGATATTGTGGGCCGCAAGCCGGTCTACGCCGTCGCCGTCATCTCCACCTTCGTGCTGGTCTACCCGGCCTTCCAGCTGCTGCATCACGGCACGTTCTGGTCAATCCAGGGCGCGCTGGCGATGCTCGCCGTGCCCGTCGCCTTCTACGCCGGCGTCTCGGCGAGCACACTGCCCGCGCTCTTCCCCACCGAATCGCGCTTCTCGGGCATGGGGCTTTCGTATAATTTCGCGGTCTCCCTGTTCGGCGGCACCTCGCCGCTGGTCTCGCAGGCGCTGATCACGATGACCGGCAACCACGACATGCCCGGTTTCTACATCATGTTCTTCGCAATTTTCAGCGGCATCGCCACCATCGTGATGCGCGAGTCGTCGCGCGCCCCGCTGCCCGGCTCGATGCCGACGGTGGGCAGCGACGCCGAGGCCAGGTTCCTCGTGCGCACCCAAATCGAGAATCCGAAGCTCGACACCAGCATGATGCCGATGCCTTTGGTCACCGTCGAGATTCCCGCCGGCCAGATGCTTCCCCAGCGCCCCGAAAACATCAAGCCCGTCCCGCAAGACGAGGCTGAGAACGGTGACAAAAGCGATGCCAGTCAAAACGGCCATAGCAACGATTCCGAGCCTCGGTCGCAAGACCAGTCACCGGCAAAATCTGCCCGAACCGACAAGCGTCCCAAATCAAATCCAAGAAAATTCGGTAACAGGGCAACCAAGAAATAAGTCCGCAAATCCCAATATTCCCAACGTTTTGACGAACTTACCGCTTAACTGAACACTTAACTTACCACTTACCACTTGAGGTGGTAAGTTGGTGGTAAGTTCATATCGTCAAACCGAAGGATGCCGCATGGACCAGGATTCGATAGCCGAGCTGATAGCCTCGATGCGCGCCATTGGCAGCGATACGCAGACCTGCGAGGTGAAGGAAAGCGTCTCGAAAATACCAGCCACGCTCGTGGAGACCCTCTCGGCCTTCTCGAACGGCGACGGCGGCATCATCATCCTAGGTATCTCCGAGCGCAAGGGATTTACCCCAGCACCGAAGTTCAATGCGAAATCCATGCGAGACGCTCTGATATCGCAATGCAATAAACTCACACCCATCGTGCGCCCCACGGTCAAGATACTGCCATTCGAAAACGCGCAAATCGTCTACGCTCAAGTCCCCGAAATCCTTCCGAAAGACAAGCCCTGCTATATCACCACCCGCGGTTGCTATCAAGGCTCTTTCATCAGGACGGGTGACGGCGACATGAGGCTGAGCTCCTACGAGGTCGACCGCCTTCTCGAGGAGCATTCCCAGCCGGATTTCGATGACGACATTGTGCCCACCGCTACCATCGACGACCTTGACACCCAACTGCTTTCGGCTTTCCTCAGCCGGCAACGCGAACTGCATCCGCGCATCCTGGGCACCAAAGATGACGAAAGCATCCTTCTGGACCTCCATGTCATCCGTCAAGACAACAGGAAACAAGTGCGACCGACCCTGGCCGGGCTCATGGCGTTAGGGAAATTCCCGCAGCGGTTTTTCCCTCGTCTCAACGTAACTTTCACCGCCTTCCCCGGCACAACCAAAACGGAACGAACCAGCGACGGCAAGCGCTTCCTCGACACCCAAACCATCATCGGCCCCATACCGATCATGGTCGCCGACACACTCACGGCCCTGCAACGAAACACCAGGACGGGCGCGGTCATCGAGGGGGCCTTCCGCAAAGATGTTCCCGATTACCCTGTCGGGGCGGTCAGAGAGGCGGTTTCGAACGCACTGATGCACCGGGATTATTCACCCGATGCGCGCGGCTCGCAAGTCCAAGTGAATCTATTCGCCGACCGATTGGAGATACTCAATCCCGGCGGTCTTTTCGGAGCCGTGACGGTTCGCACTTTGGGTCACGATGGCGTTTCGGCCTCGCGCAACCAATGGCTCTCCAATATTCTCGAGACGACACCCTACCCGGATGGCGGATATGTGGTCGAAAACCGCGGAACTGGTTATCGTGAGATAGAGGATCAGCTGCAGCACGCGCTGATGTCTCCGCCCCGTCCGAAGGACGCCATCGCATACTTCAGCCTGACTATGGATAAGCGGCACATCACCGCTAGCGAATCCTCGCAACGCTCGGACACCGATATCGACCATGCGATTCTGGAAATGCTGAACAAGCAAGGCTCGGTTTCCGCCAAAGAGCTGACCCACGCATCGGGACTTTCGAAAACCACCGTCAACAACCATCTGCAAAAGCTCATCGCGCAGAAAGTGGTCGAGCCCACGGAACCGACCAGAAGCCCGAAGCAACGCTATAGGCTCGGGCGACGGCTCGGGCGATGATAAGAGGAATCCTTTCCGTGGCATTCGGCAAACCGCTCGATTGATAAAAGCATTCCACCAAGGAAAGCATTCCGCCAAGGCATATATCAAAAATGAATTCGTTCAGCCAACTTACCACTTAACTGAACACTTAACTTACCACTTACCACTTGAGGTGGTAAGTTGGTGGTAAGTTCGGCTGTTCTCCTTGGAATCCAGCCGAAACCGGCCTTCGTGCTGACGCTTGGACGACTTGGAATGGCTGGTCGCTGGCAAGTTGCGTCAATGCCTCGGACTTGTCCGCCTGCTTCAACTACTTGAGCTTCAACGTCTCCGCATAGACGGCCTTGCGATTGGCAAGCGAGCCATCGGGCAGCGGATGCTCCTTGATGACCTCGGCGATGGCGTCCTTGATGCGCAAGCCCTGTTCCTTCGAGCGCTCGATGGCGAGAGCGCCCAGATCGGCGACGCTCAGTACCTGACCAGCTCCGGAACTTTCCGCGAGCGCGAGCGCCTCCTCTTCGCTGGCACCCTCGATAACCAAGACGATCTCACCGCGCGGAGGGTCGTCAACCACGGACTGGCGAATTTCGGCCACGCCTCCGCGCCGAACCTGCTCATAATCCTTGGTGAGCTCGCGGCACAGCGCCATCGGGCGGTCCGGGCCGAATTGCTCAAGCAGGTCGTCCATAGTGCCGGCGATGCGATGCAGGGTCTCATAGAAAACGATGGTCCTACGCTCGGCGCGAAGCGAGCGGAACCGCTGGACACGCTCGTTGTGCTTGCGCGGCACGAATCCCTCGTAGCAGAACCGATCGGTCGGCAAGCCGGAAAGGGCGAGCGCGTCGAGCACGGCGCTCGGCCCAGGAGCACAAGTGACCGGCAGGTTGCGCTCGATGGCACGGCGTACGATCGCCATGCCGGGGTCGTTGATGGTGGGCATGCCGGCATCCGAAACGACCAGGACCGTGGCGCCCTGCTCCACCTCGTCGAGCAGTCCGTCGGCCTTGTCGCGCTCGTTGTGGTCGTGGTAAGCGATGACATGGCCGCTCACGTGCACGCCCAGACGGTTCGCGAGGTCGTAGAGCCGGCGGGTGTCCTCCGCGGCCACGATGTCGGCGCGCTCGAGCAACGCGACCAGACGCGCGGAAGCATCGCCCATGTTGCCGATCGGCGTGGCGGCGAGCACCACCGTGCCGCTGGGAATTTCAACGACCGGCCCGGCACCGGTGGTCTTGCGCTCGGCGCCCAACGCCAAATCGCTGTCGCTGGCAGTAACGGCAGCGTAAGCTTCGGCATCAACCGACGAATCGCCCTCCGTCATCTCTTCATCGTCTACCGCTGAATCACGAATATCGTCACCGTTCATTTGGCTATCGTCGCAGCCCAACTTGCCACTGTCTCCAGGTTCTTGCGTCTTCATACCTCAAGTATCCATCACCGCGATGACGCGCCGCCCCCGATATCCCTCGTTTGCCGACCCTTCCTGTTCCTAACGTACCGTTCCTGCCCTTTTTAGTGCATTTTTCATGTCGAAAATGTATCTTTTGAGGCAGGATTGGAACGTTAAGGGCAGGAATCGCCTGTTAGGGGCAGGAAGGACAAGAACGGCTGTCCAGAAATGTGAACACGACCACATAACCGTCGGGCAACCTCTCTAGAATCCGAGGTGGAACGGGTCGGCGGAACCATATGTGGCCCAAGCAGTCCGCCAATAGCCCAAAACCCAATAAAATCAAGGGCAAACGACGGCGCCGACCACGTTACACATACGAGGAAGAAGAACGAAAATCATGCAATATATACATAAGACCATCAAAGGCATCGACGGCAGCGAGGCGACCCTCACCGGCTATATCGCCGACAACTCGCCCGAGATCGACCCGGCGCGGCGTCGCCCGGCGGTGCTCATCTTCCCCGGCGGCGGCTTCAACAAGGTGACCGACCGCGAGGCCGAGCCCATCGCGATGATGGCGCTGGGCGCGGGCGTGCAGGCGTTCGTGCTGCGTTACTCCATCGCGCCCTCGCAATACCCGGTGCAGCTCATCGAAGCGGCCGCGGCGATGAAGATGATTCGCGACAACGCCGAGGCCTGGCACGTCGACCCGCAGGCCGTCACCGTCATCGGCTTCTCGTGCGGCGGCCAGCTCGCGGCCTCCATCGCCACCACCACCGGCGACGACGTGATCCGCGAGAACGGCTACGACCCCGACGAAGTACGCCCCAACGGCCTGGCGCTAGGCTATTCGGTGCTCACCGCCGGCCAATATCGCCACGAGGGCACCATCACCAAGCTGCTCGGCGAGCGCAAGGGCGACCAGAAGATGCTCGACGAGATCTCCTGCGAGAAGCACGTGGATGCCAAGACGCCGACCACTTTCATCTGGCAGACCATCAGCGACGCGGTGGTGCCGGTGCAGAACTCGCTGCTCTTCCTCAACGCCTGCGTCGAGGCCGGCGTGCCCGTCGAGGCGCACATCTTCCCGCACGGCCCCCACAGCCTGGCCCTCGCGACCGCCGAAACGGCCGCCGCCGGCAACGAGGCGCAGATCGAGCCGAGCGCCCAGGTCTGGCCGAGCCTCTGGGCCAAGTGGATCAAGAGGAATTTCGTCAAGTAAGAGTGAATTGAACGCCCAACCTCGCAAACCCGGGTTACAAAAGTGGCAGATGCAAAATATGAATCGTTGGAATTCCGCCATTCCACTTTTCGTATCGCCCACTTTTGTAACCCGGGTTTGTGCAGATTCATGGGGCACTCAGGCGGCGCACAGGACTTACGCAGAGGGCCGCTGGTAATGTGGTGAAGGTTGGCATTCGAGACGTGACAGACGGGACATCATGGGTTTTATCCACTTCCTCATTGAACTGCTGAAGGATCCGCGCACCATCATCGCGGGCTGGATCTCGATGGGCGTGGCCCCGACGCTCGGATTCATCTTCCTCATCGTCTTCATCGAGACCGGCGTCGTCTTCTTCCCGTTCCTGCCCGGCGACTCGCTGCTGTTCGCGGCCGGCTTCTTCGCCGCCCCCGACGCGGTGACCGGCAAGTCCGCGCTGCCGCTTTTCGCGCTGCTCCCGATTGTGTGGAGCGCGCCCATCATCGGCGACCAGTGCAACTATTTCATCGGCCACTTCTTCGGCCGCAAGATCATCGAAAGCGGCAAGGTCAAGGCGATGACCCCCGAGCGCCTCGCCAAAACCGAGGCCATGATCGACAAGTGGGGCCCGCTCGCCGTCTTCCTCGGCCGCTTCTTCCCGTTCATCCGCACGTTCATGCCGTTCATCTCCGGGCTTTCGGGCATGCGCTGGCGCAGGTTCACGCCGTTCTCGATGCTCGGCGGACTCACCTGGTCCACGCTTTTCACCCTCCTCGGCTATTTCTTCGGCGGCATCCCCGTGGTGCAAGACAACTTCGAGCTCGTGATCGTCGCCATCCTCGCCATCTCGCTGCTGCCGACCATCGTCGGCCTGCTCAAGGCGAAGTTCGGCAAAAAGAAGGTCGAGCCCGCAGCCTGAGATTTGCAAGTTCGCCGCATTAGCCGGGCTTCACATCACAGCGCTCGCAGGCTCCACGGACAGCACACCACAGGTGGCAACGCCACCGCTTACCCCTTAGCGCTTCGCGATTTTCCATCACCAAACGACCGATTTTATCGCAAAAATGCGTATCAAACGTTATACTGAGGAAAATACAGCCCCACGGCGTCCATCGCAGTCGTACAGAACGGATTCTTTCAGACAAACCGGTTTTGGTTACCCATCAGGCGCTCCAAATATACGGAAAACCCGTCCGAAAGACGCAAAAAAGTATTATTTTTAAAAGAAATAATCATACGAAAAGCATCCAAAATCGGCGATATTCCGAGGTTCTCAAAAACAGTGTTCACCGCGAAAATCTGTAATGTGATGAACATCACGTTGACAAATGCAAAAAATAAGGAAAACGCCGACCAGATTTCCGCTTTCCCCTTCTAAGGTTATATGTTAGAGATGTCAACGTCGACTTAGAACGTTATGAGTCGCACAACGCCGATGTTGCCACCGAAGTACGCGAACGTTGAGCCGATGCGCCCAACCGAAGGAGCGAAGATGAAGGTAGTGATTTTCTCCACCTGCCTGGTCGACCTGATGTTTCCCAATGTCGGCAAGGCCATGGTCGAGGTCTTGGAAAGGTTCGGCTGCGAGACG
The DNA here is from genome assembly GCF_029395435.1 of Bifidobacterium sp. ESL0790. NCBI lineage: Bacteria > Bacillati > Actinomycetota > Actinomycetes > Bifidobacteriales > Bifidobacteriaceae > Bifidobacterium > Bifidobacterium sp. ESL0790. The sequence continues at coordinate 223,245 of NZ_CP113915.1, read as the reverse complement.
TACGTGCCGATGCAACAGATTTGCTGCGGGCAGATCACGTACAACAGCGGCTACGTCAAGGAAACCACCAAGGTGATGCACAACGAGATCGACGCGCTGATGAGCGTCGACGCGGACTATATCGTCGGCCCCGCGGGCTCCTGCGTCAATATGTTGAAGGAGCTGCAGTTCCACCTGCCCAAGGGCGATGACGCCTACAAGGCCAAGGCGCGCGAGATGGCCAACAAGACCTATGAGTTCTCGCAGTTCCTCTACCGCGTGCTGGGCGTGCTCGACGCGGGCGCGGAGCTCGACGCCGTGGCCACCTACCACCGCTCCTGCCACATGACCCGCCTGCTCGGCGAGCGCGAGAGTCCTTATATTCTTATGGACCACGTCAAGGGCCTCATCGTCAAGCCCCTGCCCCACATCGAGAATTGCTGCGGTTTCGGCGGCATGTTCTCCATGAAGGTGCCCGAGGTCTCCAAGCAGATGGTCGACGAGAAGGTCTCCGACATCCAAAGCACCGGCGCCGAGGTCATCATCTCCTGCGACCCGGGCTGCCTGATGAACATCGGCGGCCGCTTCAACCGCGACGGCAAGAAGATCACCGTGATGCACCTGGCCGAGGTGCTCAACAGCAACGTCGACATGAGCCGCGTCAAGTACGCCACCGCCGAGGAGCGCAAGGCCATCGACCAGGCGGCGCTGCAGGAATCCAACGCACACGAGGAGGCCTTGGTATGAGCGACACCCAGATGGACGACACCATGTTCAAGCGCACCGGCAAGCCGACCGGCACGATGCTGCAATATGGCGACCCGAATTTCGTCAACCGCGTAAAGCTTAGCGAGCAAGACAAGTTCGCGCACCGCGCCATCTCCAACGCGCAGGACGCGCAGTGGGTCAAGCGCGAGACCGCCCGCGCCGAGCTCGGCAATTGGGAGGGTTGGCGCGACCTCGGCGAGCAGATTCGCCAGCACGCCATCCGCTATCTTCCCGATTACCTCGAGGAGTTCTCCGACAACGTCGAGAAGCGCGGCGGCCACGTCTTCTTTGCACAGACCGACGTGGAGGCGCGTGATTTCATCACCGACCTGGTGAAGAAGAAGCAGGCGCACAAGATCGTCAAGCCGAAATCCATGGTCACCTCCGAGATCGGGCTCGACAAGGCGCTGCTGAAGATTCCGGACGTCAAGGTCACCGAAACCGATCTGGCCGAGTTCATCCTGGAGCTCGACAACTGGGATGAGCCCTCGCATCTGGTCTTCCCGGCGCTGCACAAGAACCGCGACCAGGTCCTCGAGCTTTTCCGCAAGATCGGCTACACCGGCGACAACGACCCGCAGCACGAGGCGCGTTTCTCCCGTAAGGTGCTGCGCGAGCGCTTCCTCGAGGCCGACATGTCGATCACCGGCTGCAACTTCGCCGTGGCGGACCAGGGCATGGTCAACATCGTCACCAACGAGGGCAACGCCGATCTCTCCATGGCCATCGCGCCCACGCAGGTCGTGGTCATGGGTATGGAGCGCATCGTGCCGACGCTGCGTGAGGCCGAGACGATGGACAATATGCTCGTCCGCTCCGCCGTCGGCTCCAAGCTCACCTCGTATTGCAGCTTCGTCTCGCCGAAGCTCCCCGACGAGGCCGACGGGCCCGAGGACTTCTACGTGGTCATCGTCGACAACGGCCGCTCCAACGCGCTAGGCACCGACTTCGAGCCGATCCTGCAGTGCATCCGCTGCGCCTCGTGCCTGAACGTCTGCCCGATCTACCGCAACATCGGCGGCAAGGGCTATGGCTCCATCTATCCGGGCCCGATCGGCGCCGTGCTCTCCCCGCTGCTGCAGGGCGACTACGCGGACTTCCACGACCTGCCCTACGCATGCAGCCTTTGCACGGCCTGCACGGCCACGTGCCCGGTCAAGATCCCGCTGCATGAGCTGCTCATCAAGCACCGCGAGGTGGAGATGAACGACAAGCACATGGGCGACCTCATCGCCGACACCGTGATGAAGGTGGTGGGTATGGGCACCGGCCATTCCTCGCTCTTCCGCACCGCGCTCACCTTCGACCACGTCGCGCTCGACACAATCGCTAAGAAGGGGCGCAAGAACCCGGACGGCGGCGGACGCGTGCCCGACACGGCCGAGAACCTCTTCTCCACCGGCAAGCACGAGGAATGGATGCCCTTCGTCTTTGGCGGGTGGACCAAGGTGCGCGATATGCCCCAGTCCCCGGAGCATTCCAAGAACTTCCGCACGTGGTTCAACAAGCGCAAGAAGGAGCAGGTCAAGGCGGCCGGCGGTGAAGAAGGGTTCCGCAAGGCGCAGGCCAATGTACTCGCCAAGAATCCGAACGCGGCCGCTGGATTCGGCAGCTACGACAACAGCGTCTCGGCCCGCGAGGAGGGCCACGAAAAGCCGACGCCGCTCTCCTACGCCACCGTGCCCGAGGCTTTGGGCTCGATCGAGGAGGCGGGCGTGGGCGATATCGCCGACCACACCTCCCACGAGAACGCGGTGAGGCACGGTATCAGCAAGGGTGGTTCGCCCGAAGGCGCCGCACCGTCCGACAATGAGAAGAAGGACTGAGCAGATGACAGATCGCGAGACATTCCTCAACTATATTGCCGAAAAGAGCGGGCGTCCGCGCCACCAGCTCAAGGACCATCCGCTGGAGCCGATCAACGACCTGCCGGAGAGCACGCTGGCCGGCCATTCGCAGGATGAGCTGCTTGAGATCGCGCGCAAGAACGCCCCGGCGGTGCACGTCGACTTCCAGACGACCGACAAGGCCGGGCTGCCCGCCGCACTCAACAAGTTCATCGCCGCGAAGGCGGACGGCAAGCTGCTGCTGCCGACCTATGACGAGTACTACCAACTCTACGGCCTGGAAGACTGGCGCGACGGGCTCGACCCGAAACCGGCGTTCTGGGTCCCCGGCGCCGGCCGCGAGGCCAACATCGACGCCGCGAACCACTCGGAGGCGGCCATCGGTTTCGCAGACTTCCTGTGCGCCGAGTCGTGCACCATCACCGCACCGACCACGCCGGGCCAGGGCCGCGCGTTCCACTTCCTGCCGGTGCACTACCTGAGCGTCATCCGCAAGTCGAAGATTGTCGCGCGCTCGCGTCAGGCGATGGACTACTACGAGCCGGCCATCAAGTCGGGCGAGCTGAAGACCTCGAACCTCAACTTCATCACCGGCACCTCGTCGACCGGTGACATCGAGATGGTCCTGGTCGTCGGCGTCCACGGCCCGCTCGACATGACCTACCTGGTCGTCGAGGACCTGTGATTGCCGCCTATGGCCATTCCCTACGTATCCGTTGTCTGACTAGTCACAGGCGATAGATTCCTCTGAAAACAGCAATTGGGCACTCCCCCATGAATCCAGGGAGTGCCCAATTGTTATCTATGGACGCTTATCTTGCGGCGACTAGCAGAAGTCGCCACTAATTACCGTCACACCCGAAAATATGTGTGTGGCATCGTGTCACCGTCGACGAAGGCGAAAACGACAACCTGCTTACACCACCACAGCAACCCCGGACCAGCACTGACGACACGCGTGTGGCAAAACGCCCGCAGAAGGCGAAGGCGCACAAAGGTACGTCGAATCTTCTGCGGATCTTTAACATTTCATCCGAAAATATGTGTGTGGCATCGTTCAGCCAGAGATGAAGGCGTACAAAGGTACGTCGAAATCTCTGGCTGGGCGATGACACTCCATATTTTCAGTGCTGGCCGTAGACGTTCTGGTAGCGATCGTTAAGCTTGTCAATGTCGGACTGGGCGATGGGGATGATGTCGCCGAGCTGCTTGGCAGCCCACATGGTGTGGGCGACCTCCTCGGTCATCGCGGCGGCCTTGACAGCGGACTCGCCATCCTTGCCGATGGTGAAGGGGCCGTGGTTCTGCATGAGCACGGCCGGCGAATGCGGGTACTTCTTGAGCGTGTCGACCACGCCCTTGCCAATGGCCTCGGAACCGATGAGCTCGAATGGGCCGACGGGCACGGGGCCGCCGAACTCGTCGCCCATCATGGTCAGGCCGCAGGGGATGTCCTGACCAGTGGCGGCCCAGGCGGTGGCGTAGGTGGAGTGGGTGTGCACCACGCCGTAGACGTCGGGCATGTGGCGGTAGATGTAGGCGTGCGACTTGGTGTCGGAGCTCGGGCCGGCGAGGCCGTCGACCGGGTCGCCGTTGAGGTCGCAGACGACCATCGACTCAGGGGTCAGGCTCTCATAGCGCATGCCGCTGGGCTTGATGACCATGAGGTCGGCGGTGCGCAGGCGCTGCGAGACGTTGCCCGCGGTCCACACCACGAGGTTCCACTTGATCAGCTGCTCGTGCAGCGAGGCGACGACCTGGCGCACCTGCTTGACCTCGGCGCGTACCTCAGGTCCAAAATCATCCAACGTAGTCATAATGACTGTTCCTTTCAGTTGCGATTACCGCTGGCGCGAACGTGACTTCCGCGTCACCGACAATCAACCATCTTTATTGATATTTCCAACATACAGTATCTATGTTACCGCTCACATAGGCCCCGTGGAGCACAATGCAACAAGTGCTCACCGAATTCCACCATAAACAAGCCACTCACATCGGGCTAGCAGCCCTTTTATGTCGGAACCGCATAAAACCGCCATAAACAAGCCACTGCGAGCGTCTAAGCGACCCAAAAATGTCGCCATAAAAAAGTTCCGCCATATTTGAACCACTGACCACAAGCAAGTGGCGCGAATATGGCGGAACCTAGCAAAACCTCACCGGACCTTACAGGCTCTCGAGGTCCTTGCCACGGGTCTCCTTGGCGAACAGATAGGTGATCGCGCCGATGACCAGGCAGATGCCGAAGAAGCTGAACGCCTTGGTGATCACGGAGATGTCGATGTGCTGGGCGACGAAGCTGCCGCCGACGAGCACACCCATGAGCGCCGGGCCGATGATCTTGGCGATGGCGCCGAGGCCGTAGCCGAGACCAAGACCGGTGGAGCGCACGTCGTTCGGGAACTGCTCGCCACCGAAGGCGTTCAAGATGCCGAAGGCGCCATCAGCGAAGGTCATGATGATGAGGATCGCGATGTAGAACGCCCAGCCGGAGCTGTGGAAGAACGCGGCGTAGAAGCAACCCAGGGCGCCGACGATGCCGAAGATGAACATCGTCCAGCGACGGCCGATGACGTCGGCGAGCCAAGCGGAGCCGAAGCGACCGATGCAGTCGGCCACGGAGACGCCCATGAACAGGTAGGCGACCATCTGCGGGGTGAAGTGGAACGCGTCCTTCAGGAGCGTCTGGCCCCAAGACTGGATGGCGAAGCTGCCCATCATGAAGCAGAAGGAGCCGATGGTGATGATGACCAGCGGACGCATGTGCTTGCTGAAGAGCTCGCTGTAGCCGACCTTCTTCTCGACCTCGACGGCCGGCAGGGTGCCGACTTCGCTGACCGGAAGCTCCATGGCCCAAGCCAGAGCCTCGCGGGCCTTGTCGTCCTGGCCCTTGGTCTGATAGAAACGCGGGGATTCAGGAACGTAGTGCAGCCAGACGAGCAGCAGCACCGGCAGGGCGCCGATGGCGATGAGGATACGCCAGTTGTCGCCGACGATGCTCTGGGAGACAGAGCCAAGCAGCAGGCCCAGAGGAATGAACACGGAAGCCAGGCCCGAGAGCATGCCACGGTTCTTGCTGGGCACGAACTCCTGGACGTAGGGGATCGAGGTGATGTTGAGGCCGCCGACGCCGACGCCCACGCCGATGCGCAGGAAGGCGAGCAGCGCCCAGGCGCGATCGGGCAGGAACACCGAGAGGACAGTGAAGGCCACGAAGCAGATCACGCACCACTGGAAGGCTCGCTTACGGCCGAACTTGTCGGCCAGGCGGCCCCACATGATGGAGCCGATGACCGTGCCCAGTCCGGAGCAGGCCAGGATGACGCCGGCCTCGAAGCCGGTGAGCTTCCAGGCGGTGGTCAGCAGCGAGACGACGAAGCCGATCAGGAACATGTCGAAGAACTCCGAGACGTTGCCCAGGATCACCAGCGAGATGATGCTTTTCTGGTGGCCGGTCAGCGGCTTGGAATCCATCTGCTCATATGCGGTGACCGGTTTGGCCGACGCCGCTGGAGCGTTTGTTGTTGTACTCATATTTGTTTTCCTTGTTCTTTTTAACTCTTTTTGACTCTCAATTTCGGGTTATATAGCGGCCCGGAACAGCGACTGCTATCACCGGGCTATCAGCGGACTATCAGCTGCTATCAGCGGTCGATGTCGGTGCCCAGCGGGATGTTGAGTTCGTCGGGACGGATGCGGGTCAGGTCGCCCTTGTGGGTGATCGCGAACTCGGAGGCGCGCTGGCCCCACTTCACGCCTTCCGCAATCTCGCCGGAAAGGTAGCCGTGCAGCGTTGCCGAGACGAACGAGTCGCCGGCGCCGGGGCGGTCGATGACCGGGACGGGCGTGGTGTGGTACTCGGTGAAGCCCTCGTGCGTGCGCAGGTAGGGGCCCTGCATGTGGTTGGTGGAGACGACGTACTCCGGGTTGAAGCGCTTCATCAGCTCGTCGGTGACCTCCTCGGGGGTGCCGGTGATGCCGAAGACCTTCTCGGCGTCCGCGATCGAGCAGAAGAGCACGTTGGCCTCCTGGGCGATGGGGGTGAGCACCTTGCGGGCCTTCTCGCCGCTCCACAGCTTGCGGCGGAAGTTGACGTCGAGGGCGAGCTTGGCGCCGCGCTTGACGGCCTGGTCGGCGGCGTAGCGCACGACCTCGGCGGTGGTGTCGGTGAGCGAGGCGGTGATGCCGGTGAGGAACATGAGCTTCGTGTCGAGGATCGTGTCCCAGTCATATTCGTCGACGCCGGTGCCGCGGAAGACGGTCCAGTCGCGGTCATAGATGACGTTGGCGGGCATCGGGCCGGCGCCGGGCTCCATGAAGTAGAGTGCGGTGCGGCCGCCGGGCTTGCGCACCATCGTCTTCATGTCGACGCCGACGGAGCGGTACTCGGTGAGGATGTAGTCGCCGAGATCGCCGACGGGCAGCGAGCTCGTCCAAAGCGTCTTGCGCCCCAGCTGGGCCAGAAGCCCGGCCACATTCGCCTCGGAGCAGGCGGGGTTCATCGAGACGGAGCGGGTGAACATGAGGCGTTCGCCGCTGTTGACGGTGAAGCGAATCTGGCCTTCACCGATAGTGGAAAGATCATACGTTGCCATAACAGCACTTCCTTGTAACTATTCGCTTTGTGTGTTTGCGTGTGGCGGAATGCCATATCCGACTGGCACCCCACCGCCTTCCTGCCGCGCACCGGCAGGCCGATGGAGCGATTCGCGCCCGCGCCATACGCACTCGGCGGAACCGTGGGGCCGCTTGCCATATCCTTCAGTTGACATGGTCGGCGGCGCAGCTGCGTCCGGTTGGGAATCCCGGAGCAGAACCGTTTTCGTTTGTCATGGCTGGTCGGTTCGGCGGCGGCGTCGGCACCGCGGCCTCCTCGGCCCAGCCTTTCTCTTATTACGTTTTAAGTTATCTTAAGTAGCCAAAATGAACATCGACATCGCGTTCAAATCGGCCGGTTGTTTCAGTATTCAGTTTTGCTTGTATTGAGTTATCGGCTCTGCGCTCCCCGGCCCTCGAACCTGCAGGCCCGGAAAGCGCGAAACCATAACCATTGGATTTAGTCTTGCCTTGAGGCGACCGTGATACCCGCGTCGCCCAGCCAGCCGGCGACCTTTTCGCGGGCCTGCGAGCTGATCTCGCTGGAGTTCGGCGCATCGTCGTTCCACATCTCGAGCATCATGCGGCCGGACCAATCCTGCCGCTTCAATTCCTTGAACGCGGCGGCGAAATCGGTGACGCCGGTGCCCATCGGGATGCGGCGCGGCTGGCCAGGCAGCACGTCCTTGACGTGGATGGCGAGCATCCGGCCTTCGCCGGCCTTGAGTTCGGCGGTGGTGTCGAGCTGCTGCTCGGCGAGGTTGCCGATATCGGGATACATGGTGAGCCACTGCGAGTGAATCTCGTCGCAGATCGCGAGACCCTTGGTAATCGAGGTGACATCGTTACCGTCCACATTCTCGATGCCCAGCATCACGCCGGCCTGTGCCGCGTACGACGCCGCGCGACGGAGGGATTCGACGTAACGGGCGCGCTGCCCATCGTCGGAATCCTCGTAGTAGGCGTAATATCCGGCGACCTGCACCACGGGGATGCCGGCCTCATGGCAGAGGTCGATGGCCTTGCGGAAGATGTCGTCGGCTTCCTGACGTACTTTCGGATCGGCCGAACCAGGGCCAACCTTGCGATGGCAGCTCAGGCACATACCTCCGATCTGCACGCCTTGGCGGTCGGCCGCGGCGCGGAATTCCCGTGCCTGAGCCGGCGTCCAATCGAGACGGGCCATGCGTTCGGGCGACTCATCGACGGAGATGTCCATGAACATGAACCCACCATCGCGCACCTGGACGAAGAACGAATCCCAGTCGTCGGTATGCTTGAGTGCCTTCTCGTAGATGCCAAGCCTGACGGTGCTCATTGCGGCCACACCTCGCTGATGGTGTCTTGCAGGTGCTTCGCGGCGGCCAGCGGATCGTCGGCCTTCACGATGCCACGCCCGGAGATGATGACCCCGACCGGGGCGCCCTTGAAGAACGGCAGATCGTCGGCCTTCACGCCGCCGGTGACGGTGACCATGAAGCCCATGTCGTGCAGCTCCTTGATGCGCTGGATGTCGTTGGGGCCCCAAGTGAGCTTGCCGGCGACTTCCGCGTCACGGGAACGGTGGACGATGACCTGCGTGGCACCCAGGCGACGCCATTCGCGGGCCTGGTCCGGATCGTACTTCTCACCGAGCTCGATCTGCACCTCGCCGCCGTACTCGTTGGCGACTTTGACGACCTGCTCGACCGTGGTCATCGAAGCACCGGCCACCACGGAAACCCAGTTGGCTCCGGCTTCGAAGCAGTTGCGGGCGATCAGCGCGCCGGCCTCGGCGATGCGCACGTCGGCCAGAATCGTCTTGTTCGGGTAGAGGGCACGCACCTCACGCACGGCCTTGAGGCCTTCCGCGATGATGAGAATCGTGCCGCACTCGATGACGTCGACCTGGCTGACCGCCTGGTTCAGCGGACGCAGGGCGCTCGGCATATCGGTGGTGTCGAGGGCGATCTGCAGCTTTGGACGTTGCAATTTCTCTGCCATCTAGATCAGCCTTCCTTCTTGAAGGTGAAGAACTTGGCGGCGTTCTTGATCAGGAGCTTGTCGACATACTCGGGGTCGAAGCCCTCGTCAATCATGCGCGGGCCGTCGACGGCGGGGTTGTAGTCCACGCCGGAGACGGAGCCGTAGGCCTTCTGGTAGGAACGCTTGCCGGAATCGGTGCCGAGCAGGATGCGGTCTTCGAAGCCGTCCTTCTTGAACGCCTTGAGCTCCATCATGCGGTTGGAATCCGGCTGGTACTTGATGCGGTTGGTACCGTCGATCTCGAGGTAGACGCCCAGGTCGAGGATCTTCTCGAGATAGTAGACATCGGCGTTGCGCTGGATGTGGCCGATGGCGATCTGGTCGGCGGGCACGCCCTGCTTCAAGAGTTCCTGGGCCTGCTCGAGGCCGCAGGTGCCGTAGGTCGTGTGGGTGTTGACCGGAGCGCCGGTCTCGATGGCGGCCGCGGCGGCGGCTTCGAGGCACTTGTGCTCGAACGGGGTGATCTCGCCGTAGGCGGTGCCGACCTTGATGACGCCGGCCTTGTACGGCGTACGGTTGACGAACGGGCCGGTGTAATCGTTCTGATCGACGCCCTCACGGATGTCGGCGATGACCAACTCGGTGATCTGGTCGACGGAATAGCGGTTGACCCAATGCGACTGGGTCTCCAGATAGACGTGCTCACGGTGGAAGCCGGTGGCGCCGATGACCTTCAGGTCCTTGACGTTCTTGGCGACCTCGACGAGCTTGGCGGGGTCACGGCCGCAGTTGATGGGGCACATATCGACGATCGTGCCGCCATACTTGCTCCACTTCTTCGAAGCCTGGGCAAAGCGCGTGGCCTCTTCCTCGGCCTTCTCGACGGAATCGAGCTGATGGTCGCCATCGATGTAAACCTCGCCGGCTCCGACGCGGATGAGATGGTCGTGGGCGTCGACCACACCGAGGGTGCTCGGATCGACATCGCCCAGAATCGTACGTGCAAACGACATTGTTGCTCCTTATATCTATTGATTCGCCGACCGCCAACCACTCTGCTTCGACCGTCGGCTCACTGCAATTGTTTACGTAGGCAACCTGCGCGGGTCCCGAGCGGCACCACCATCAAATTCACGGTGTCATCGAAATCCACCCGCTACGTTTCAGTTCCCAACGTATGCCATCACGGGCTGATTTCACTGCTCGTCTATGAACAAATGTTCACAGGTCTGTATTACTTCTGATTCAGCGTATGCTGAAAATGCTCGAAATTGTGGGAAACTTTTGCGCCATAAAAGCTAAGATGAACATATGTTCACCGATGAATCACTGGCCACTAGCTCCTCCAGGCAGCACATCGACCTCGTGCTGCAAGTGGCGCGTTCCTATTATCTCGACAACAGGACGCAGTCACAGATCGCCCGCGACATCGGCTATTCGCGGCCCACCGTCTCGCGCCTGCTCAAGGAATCCCGCGACTCGGGCATGGTGCACATCACCATCGGCCACGAGCTGGAGCACATCCGCGACGTGGAGCAGCGGCTGAAGCGCAAATACGGCATCAAGCACGCGCGCGTGGCCGAGGTGCACGACGAGGAGAACCCGGGCAACGTGGTGCCGAAATACGCAGCGGCGCTCTTCTGCGAGGAATGCAAGCCGGACTCGCTCATCACCGTCTCCAACGGACGGGCCGTGGCCGCCACCGTGCACGAGATGCCGATCTGCGAATGGCCGAAATCCAACGTCGCCCAAATGATCGGCGCCCTGAGCCCCGACAACCCGATGATCGACTCCCCCGATATCTGCCGCATGCTCGCCAGCCGCCTCGGCGGCACCTTCACCGACCTGCCCGTGCCGATGATCCTCTCGAACGCGAAGATCGCCAACAGCATGCGCAAGGAGCCGCAGATCGCCACCACCTTGGCGCTCGGGGGCGGAGCCGACATCGCCATCGTGGGCGTGGGCGCGGCCACCGATGACCGGCTCGGCCACATCTTCGACGAGTACGTGGACACCGCCACGGCGCGGGCGCTGCACCGGCGCGGGGTCGTGGGCCACATCTGCGGGCACCTCATCAACGCCGAGGGCCAGCACATCCATTCGGACCTGTGCGACCGCACCATATCCATCGACCTCGAACGGCTCAAGCGCATCCCGCTGGTCATCGGGGTGGCATGGGGCGCCGTGAAGGTCAACGCCATCCACGCCTGCCTGGTCGGCAAGCTCATCTCCGCGCTGGTCACCGACCAGAAGACCGCCGAGGCCCTGCTGGCGATGTGAGCTGCCGCCCTCTCCCCTCCGGCCGCCAAAATTCCGGTTGTGCCATAAAAAGGCCGCTGAGTCGCGGTAAGCGGCTTATTTATGGCGCTTTTATTTTTCCCGCCATAAATGAGCCACTGAGTTGAGGTGAGTGGCTTATTTATGGCGCAAAGTCCGATAGTTGGACGGGATTGGGCACCGACAGCATGGGGATAGGCAGCGTGGCAGACAGTGTCGGATGGCAGTACGGCAAGACTGTAAAGCCCGCCACGTCGCTCAACCCGCCGAATTGTGCTTGGGCTGGGGTTGTACTAAACTTCGTAATGTTGTCTTAAGCGAGTTGCTCGCTTGAACACATGGGGCTGTAGCTCAGTTGGTAGAGCGCTTCGTTCGCATCGAAGAGGTCGTGGTTTCGATTACCATCAGCTCCACAACCAAGGTTTCCGGCGTTATCGTCGGAAACCTTTTCTTATGTAGCCCTAAGCCACCTGCCGCCCAAGCTCCCTGTGGCAGGCCTCGCGCATGAGGTCGGCAAAGCTTACACCGCGCTTATCTGCGGCCTTGCGAAGCGCATTCGCTTCGCTGCCCGGCATGCGGAACGTCACCGGAACCATAGGCTCCTCGTAGAGCGGCGGCCGTCCAAGCGGCTTGTTGATATTCACTTCACCAGGAGTGCCATGATAAATCCCATTGTCGGCGTCGCGGTCCCACTGATCAATCATCTCGTCGGTGACCTCGCCCCCGCCTTTCGCCCTGTAGTCCTTCATGGGTTATCTCCTTCCCAATAATTGACGAATCTGCCCGTCGCTGAATCCCATCTCGGAGAGGAACTTCTTTCTCGCCGGTGCCACATGGAAGATAATCCATTCATCATCCTCCATGCCGGCGTAGGCTATCAGCTCAGTGAGTCTGCCATGCCAATCCCAACCGAGAGCCAGCATCTGATCCGGCTCATAATTCCCTTGGCGAGGAAGTGTTCTCGCGGCTTCCATCCATGTCGCGACAATCTCTTTCTCGTCAAGCCAAGGTCGTTTCTGCAACACCCTTGGATGTACCAGGACCGACAATTCCTCACCTCTTTCTTTTTGTATACAGAAAGAATATCTTTTCGTATACGAAATAGCAAACCACTACGCTACAAGCAACACTGATACTGCAAACTTAGCTTCACGCACATTAATCCACGTAATTTTAATATGCTTAATACCATCGAAAAAGCGACTGATAATGGAATCCGCGCAATGCACACTGGAACAGGAAATACAAAAACGGCAGGAAACCGAACTATTGGATTGGTTCAGTTCCCTACCGTTTGCCAGTTGCCTTGCCCGGCTATCCGAGCAGTCATTTAGACATGGTCGTCATAGCCAAGGCAGTCCAAACCGACTCAGCGTCACCAACGCTCACGCGTTGAGGCGACGACGGGTGATGATCAGGGCGGCAGTGATGACCATCAGCGCCACGATGACCAGCAGCGCCAAGATCACGCCCGCGCCACCGGTCAACGGCAGCTGCGAGACGGAGTTGACGTTGTAGACCACGATGGCGTTGGCCGCGGTGGCGGTCACGGCGTCCTTGCGGGCCGAGACCAGGCCCCAGGAGTCACCCGTGTTGGAGACCATCGAGGTGGCGGCCGCCTCGCCCGAAGCCGCGGCACCGCTCAGGGTGACCGTGAAGCTGGGCTTGAAGGTGGCGGAGAAGCCGTTGGGCGCCTCAGTCTCGTTGACGGTATAGGTGCCGCCCTTGAGGCCGTCGACCTTGAGCTTGCCCTCGGCGCCCGCGGCGCTGGAGACGGCGAGCGTGGTGGTGGCGTAGCTGGTGTCGGTGGAGGTCTGGTCGGCGGCCTTCTTGTAGGAGCCGTCGTCGAGCTTGCGGAACTTGACGGCCGCGCCGGACTCGTCCGTCACCTCGAACTTGGCGCCGGCGATGGCCTTGTCGTTGGCCTTGGACTTCTTGAGGATGTCGAAGGAGCGGAAGTAGGTGGCCACGTTGCTTCCGGAGTCGGAGTCGGACGTGGAGGCCACGGAGCCGTTGTCGCCACCGTTGGTCACGACGGGCTTGTGGCTCGTCGGGTCGACGGAGACGTCGGCGGAATCCTTGGAAGGCTGGTTGTTGGTGTCGTTGGAGAAGCCGAGGGACGCGCCGTTCCTGAGGGCGCCGCCGGCGGCGTTGTCGTTGACCTTCATCGCATAGGTGACCTTGATCGCGTCCTGGTACTTCTGCGCGCGGATCGAGGGGGAGAGATCGAAGACCACGTAGGCGGTGGAGACGCCGTCCGCGGACTTCACCGCGTTGACCGTGTAGTCGCTCGACTCCAGCTTCACGCCGTTGACGGTGATGTTCACGGAGCCATCGACGTAGGTCAGGCCGTCCTGGAGCGGGCGGTCGATCATGGTGAAGATGTAGTGGTCATAGCCGGTGGTCAGCGGCACCTTGCTGCTGAGCACGTAGTGCATCGTGCCGCCGATGGAGGGATCGTTGTCCTTCGAGCCGTCGATGGTCTTGGCCACGGAGGGCTGGTCGTCATTCTTCATCACGATCTCGCCCAGGGTCTGGCCGTCAATCTTGTCGTAGGTGACGTTGCCGACGGTGATGGCGGTGCCCACGAACATGGGGATGGAGTTCTTGGCGTTCGGGGCGCCGGCGGAGGCCGCGGTCACGTCCTCGATCACGTACATGCCGGGCTCGAGGTTGGTGAACTTGGCCTCGGTGCCCTCGGCGTTGGCCGTTGCGGTGTGGGAGGAACCGGTGATGGAGGCCTTGAAGCCGGGCTGCTTGGCCAGCGCGCTGACGAACTTGCGCAGATTGCCCTTGCTGCCCCAGGCGTTGTCGGCGTCGCCGGAGTTGGAGGTCGTGTCGCCGTTCGTGGCGGCGGCCGCGGAGCTAGAGTAGCCCAGCCACTTCGAGGCGACCTCGCCGATCGGGTTGCCCGCATAGCCTTCGGCCGCGTCCGCGCCGGTGACGGACTTCAGCGCCGTCTCGGCGTCGGCGAGCACCGCGGAATCGGTGGCCACGGAGACGGACGAGAGCGTCTTGGTCTCGGCGTCGCCCACGGCGTGGCCGTAGGTGCCCACGCGCAGGGCCTTGAAGGAGTGGTTCTTCATGTTGTTCGCGTCGGCTTCGATTCCGTGGGTCACGGACTTGTCGCCGAGCTTGACCGTGATGGTCTCGTCGGCAGCGGTCGGCACGGCGATCGACGCGTCGGCGGCGTTCGCCACGCCCATGGGGGCCAGCGCCAGCAGCGTCGCGGTGGCGAGGGCCACCCCGGCGAGCTTGTGCATGTTGATGTGGAAACTCATGTACCTGTTTCTTTCTTTCCTCGAGATGAGTGGTTTTCTGTTGCGGGCCCGGGGTGTTTCCGGTGCGGATATTCCGTCAGGCCAAATTTTTAGTATTTATTGATATATTCAGTTATTTTTGATTATTTGTGCCGCGCCCCGGCTAGTGCCGCGCATGGCGAGCCCCGGCCTTCTCCTTGATGCCCCTGAGCCACACATATCCGGCGACGCTCAGCACGACCACCGCGGCCACGATCATCGCGGCCACAATCCACCAGCGCCCCGCCCCGGTGAAGGGCAGTTCGTTGGCCGGTATCGGCTCCGTGAGCCGGGCCGAGACCAGGTCCGACTCGTTGCCATTGCCCAGCGGCAGGTCCTCATCCAACGAATTGATGTTGTATTTGAGTTCCAGCACCGCCGCCCTGTCGTTCGCGGTGACCTTCAGGTCGCCCGTGGGCATCGCGGCAGGTATGTCGATCCGCCAGGCGCCATTGGAGTTGGCCTTAGTCGTGGTCGTGGACTGCGTGCCGTTGGGCCAGGTGACGGTGACTTTCTCGCCACCACCACCGGCGAACCCACTGACCGATGGAATCTCGGGCGAGGTAGGCGATTCCGGCACCTCGACGGTCCCCTGCACACCACCGAAACGGGTGACGGAGGTGACCTTGACGATCGGGGGCACCATGTCGATGACCTGGTTGACCGCGCGCCCGATGGCGGGTTTGCCGCCCTGGGTGTCTTGCAGCACCGCGTAGATCGAGTAGATCACGCTGCCCTTCGGGTTGGCCTCGGTCGGGAAGCGCGACGGGTCGATGGTGCACGACCAGTTCTCCTTCCAACGCGCCGGGTTGGTGTTGGGATTCGTGCCGGTGCCGGCAATCTGGGTCACGTCGGAGGTCTTGCAGTCGGAGGCGAGGTCACCGATCTTGTACTTCTCGTCGGGCACGCGCAATCCGTTGGGGGCCACGCTCGGATCATCGGCCTCGCCCGGATCGACGTCGGGCGTCGTGGCCGAGGCCAGCTGGGTCTGCGGCACGGCATAGAGACTGAACTTGTCATCCGCATGGTTGGCCGAGTGGATGGTCCCCCTGATCTTCACCTTGGGCGTCTTGCCGTCCACCTCCAGGCTGGTCTTGCCCGCGTTCGGCCCGCTTTTCGCCATCACGCTGTGCGGCGCGTAGACCTGCTGGATCTCGGGGTTCGAGTTCATGCTCAGCTGGAAGCGCGCGGTGGCGATGTTGGAGAAGATCGAGGTGACGTGGATCGGGCTTTTGTCGGACTGCCAGGCGTGGTACCGCACCGAATACTGGGAGCTGATGTCGATGGACTTCGGGTCCTCGATGGTCCACTTGCCGGTCGTCGGGTCGGCCTCCACCGTGCCGATCTCGCGGCCCTTGGTGTTGAGGTTGTCGGGGTCGGCCGGGTCGATGGGTTTGGCCGGGTCCTCCGCGTAGACGGTGACGAGATAGCCGGGGGTGCCCTCGCCGGTCACCGTGCGGTGCGCGGGGTCGGAATAGCCATTGAACTTGTCGATCGTAGGCGCGTCCGGGCGCGCGATGTCGAAGTCGTAGAAAGCCGTGTCGAGCGTCCAGCCCTTGTCGATCTGCTGCTGCACGGCGGCCTGGTCGGTGGCGGCCATCTGATCGTCGATGCCTTCGGTGGAGGGGGCGGGGTTGCGCACCGGGTCGCTGACGGTGCACTGCTGGTTGACGATGGGCCAGGTGACCAGCTTGAAATAGCCGTCAAGCCCCTGCTGGTCCTTGGCCTGCTTGAAGTTGATGCTGCCGTCCGCGCTCTGCGCCACCTTGCCGTTGCCCGCGTCCTGGACGATGAGCTTGCCAGGGGTCGGGTTGCCGTTGTAATCGGCAACGCTGTTGAAGGCGGTGACGCTGTCGATTTTCTCGTAAGTATTGACCCAGTCGAGCGTATTGCCCTTCCACATGGCTGTGGTGAAAGCGCTGCTGTTCGGGTAGGCACCCACGGCCGGCATATTGGAGACGGTCTGGGCCTTGGGCGTCAGCGCGTCGACCGGCACCCACTTGTTGTCTTGCAGGCCGATCCACTGGTACTTGAATCCGGTGACCTGATAGCAAGGGTTATTGGCATTGAGGCCCAGGGCCGGGTTGTACCACGAGACGAAGAACGAGTTGGGAGGAGCGACGCCTGGTGCCATGAGGGCCGGATCATGCTGCCAGCCACCCATGCTCGAGCCGACGCCGCCGATGCCTTTGTCGGTCATCATGCCCCAGTTGGCCTGACGGTACGACCACGTCTCCGGCCAAGAATCGAAACCGACCCAGGCCGCCGGCACATCGCAGCCGTGCCTGGCGTCGATGTTGTAGCATGAGCCCGGGTAGGCGGTCACCGTCTCGCTGTCGGCCATGTCGCCGACAAGCGGTGATTTGGAGAGGATGTCGTTGACCTTCAGGGCGCTTTGGCCTTGCCAGCTGAGGTATTGGGAGTTGACGGCGTTGGTGATCGAGTTGTTGTATGGATTGGTCGCCGGCGGACCCACTTCAACCCAGACATGCTGTATCCACGAGCGACCGTTGCGATAGGCAGCACCTTTGGTGTCCTGCGCGGTCCAGTAGCCGTTGGGCTCGTCGCTGATGTTCATGTCGGCCTGAATCGAGACGGTCACGTAGTCGTAAAGGCCGGCGTGCATGATCTTCGGGATGGTGAAGTTCTCATCCTGGTTCTGCGCCCAGCGGTTCGCGTTGTCGATCGCCTTCCCACTGTCGGTTGTCGAATCGACATAGGTGTTCATGTAGTTGACGGGGTGGTTGTAGTTCGGGTAGACCGTCCCGTCGCTGCCCACGCCGCCGTCGCCATAGTCATAGCGAATCTTCATGCCGATCGCGGCCGCGTCGGTGCCCGCGTTCGGGTTGATCTCGCCGTGGGCCACACGCATCACGAAGTCCATGCGCAGCTCGTCTCGAAGGGTGTCGATCTTGTTGTTGGTGGCGAGCATACGGTAAAGCGCAGGCTTGCGCACGGCGCCGTCCGGGTTGGTGGCGCATTCGGTGGTCCGCCAGTCGATCGGCCGACCCGCCGCGTTGGTGGTGGCGCACGAGGGATCGTTGGCGGCGCTGGCCATCGTCTGGCCCGTCAAGCCGTTTTGCATGGGAGGAATCACGTTGGAGGCGAGCAGGCACACCACGGCCAGGGCGATGACAAGCACCGTCCTGACGAGCGCCCTGACGCGGCGCCCGGTCACGGTCCGCGACCGTCTGTCGGCTGCGCCGAGAAAACCTCTTCCTTTCACCACAATCACCTTCTGCCGCAACCCGAGCCCTTCAGGTTGCCTTTGCGTTTATCGTTTTATATAAATTTCAAAAAAGCACGTCGGCTATAAATCGTTCTTCTGTTTTCCGTCACCGGGTGCTCGATACGACGTCCGCCTAACAGACGTCACGTGTACAACGGTTTTAGATAATCGCATATGATTCTGACGGAGTTTTCCAGATGGAGAACATGGATTTGTCTAGTTATTTTTGCTTCAAATAATGGCTTTATTCCGAATTGCGGCGCACGGCATCGGAGCGCAACACCACGGAAACATTGGTGTTACAGCGTTTTATCTACTTGATTCATCGCATTTACCGCGTCACATAATATAGAAAAAGGTGTCACTAGACAAAATAATGGGTTCTGTGTGATAAAAATCTATGTGAGCTACGCCATACTTTAATGACATGACGTCCGGCGTTTCTCACCAATCGTGCCATCATTGAGCGGACTTTATATCACGTTGTTTTCAAGCGCAATACATATAACGTTTGCCGTAAGAGAAATTCCAGATATGGCCACAGGTGATAATTCAGGCCTTCGAACCCCACGAAGCGCGGACCAACAATTATGCGGGCACCTCCCGCACAATGCCAGCACCCGCCTCCAGCCACACACCTTTGAACGGCCGATTAACAGCGATGTTGCCGTAGACCAAGAGGCGCCACCGCTCCCGCACCACGACGACATCTCCCGAGACCATCATGCTTACCAAACCGGTCTCACACAGAAAGCGGCAACAACAACTCTGCCCTCATCCGCACCGAAACATGGCGCTCACCTACGGACGCGCCTACACCTGCCTTGCATGCGTCGGCAAGCAGAAAATACGACCGGAAAATCTGCTTACTGACGCGAGCGCCAGCGAACGCGCGTTGCTAAGCAGAAAAACAGGGGCGCGAATCTGCTTAACGACGCAACTCAGACGGCAGCGTGGATACGCGACAGCCGCGCACCAACTTGAACCAGTTGGATGCGCGGCTGAGACGTTAACGCCCTTGGTGGGCTACCGGAGGTAAAGACTCAGGCGAGGATGCCGTCGACGAACCCGGCCGGATCGAAGGGCGCCAGGTCGTCGGGGCCTTCGCCCAGGCCGACCAGCTTGACCGGGACCTTGAGCTCCTGCTGCACCGAGACCACGATGCCGCCCTTGGCCGAGCCGTCGAGCTTCGAAAGCACCACGCCCGTCAGTCCAATCGCGTCGGCGAAGACCTTGGCCTGCGCCATGCCGTTCTGGCCGGTGGTGGCGTCGAGCACCAGCAGCACCTCGTCGACCGGCAGGTTCTTCTCGGTGACGCGGCGGATCTTGCCCAGCTCGTCCATGAGGTTCGCCTTGTTCTGCAGGCGGCCGGCGGTGTCGATGATGAGCACGTCCACATCCTCGTCCTTGGCGCGCTTGGAGGCCTCGAACGCCACGGAGGCCGGGTCGGCGCCCTCCTTGTCGCTGCGCACCACGGGCACGCCGACCTTCTGGCCCCAGGTCTCAAGCTGGTCGGCCGCGGCGGCGCGGAAGGTGTCGGCCGCGCCGAGCATCACGCTCTTGCCCTCGGCCACGAAGAGACGCGCGAGCTTGCCGGCGGTCGTGGTCTTGCCGGTGCCGTTGACACCGACCATGATGATGACGCTCGGCTTGTGGGCGTCGGGCTTGTCGGCGTTCAGCGCACGGTCGGGCTGGGAGTCGACCATGTCGATGAGCTTGGAACGCAAGGCCTCGCGAACCTGCGCGGGCTCCGAGGTCCCGGTGATGCGGGCGTCGTTGCGCAGCTCGTCGACCAGTTTCTCGCTGGCCTCGCTGCCCACGTCGGCCAGCAGCAACGTGTCCTCGACGTCCTCCCAATCGGACTGCGAGAGCTGGTCCTTGGCCAAAATATTGAAGAGCGCACGGCCGAAGGGGTTGGACGATTTGCTCAGTTTCGCCTTCAAGCGAGAGACGCGAGAGGTCGCCGATTCCGGGGTCTCGAGCGCGGTGCCGGAGGACTTCGTCTCCTCCTGCGTACCAGCTTCGGCGTCACCCTCATCTTCGTGCGATTCGGCTTCATCGGCATCGGTTTTATCAGCCTTGCCTGCTTTGCCTTCGTCACCCGAACCTTTATCGCCGTCACCAGCGGTCTCGCCAGCCTTCACGGACTCCTCGGATTCGGCCTGTTCTGCGGCTTTTCGGGCCTTGATATTCTTGTCGGCCTTGGCCTTGGCGCGCTCCTCGCCCTCCATCACGCGACGTTTGCGCGAACGGTCCATCAGGGCCCCGCCGCCAATCAGCACGGCCGCGATGAGCACGAGCACCACCACGGCGATAATCACATTCATAGTCATGTATCCAAGATTATGGTTGAGGCGCGACTCTATCAGCCCCACTCCGGCACCGTCCCGGTTGCAAACGTGACGCAAACTCACGGATTACCGTCACATCCGCAACACCAGTGGCATCGTCCACATTGCAAACGTGACGCAAACTCACGGATTACCGTCACAAACGCAACATTGACAACCGTTTTTGATTGCGTTTGTGACGCCAACCCGCCAATCCGCGTCACAAACGCAACCTCAGCACCGCCCCATGTTGCATTCGTGACGCAAAACCGGCGATTACCGTCACAAACGCAACACTGACACTACCCAGATTATTAGCATGGCACCAACCTGTGAATCATCGCCACACCACAACACCACCGACCACCCGGTTGCAAACGTGACGCAAAACCGGCGATTACCGTCACAAACGCAACATCTGCAACCGTTTTTGATTGCGTTTGTGACGCTAACCACCCAACCAGCGTCACAAACGCAACGTGGACCATCATCCGGTCGCAAACGTGACGCAAAACCGCCAGTCCGCGTCACAAACGCAACCGACGGTTAGCGACCAACCGCCAACCATGGTCCGGCATACAATATGAGTATGGCAAACGCTTCCAGAATGACTTCGTACCAGCGCCGCGAGCAGCTCATCGCGGTGGGCCGCTCGCTGTTCGCCGCGGAGGGCTTCGAGGCGGTGAGCGTGGAGGAGATCGCCTCCGTCGCCAAGGTGAGCAAGCCCATCGTCTACGAACATTTCGGGGGCAAGGAGGGGCTCTACGCCGTCGTGGTGGACCGCGAGATGCAGAAGCTGACGGGCACGCTCATCGACGCGCTCTCCGCCGGCGACACCCACCCGCGCCAGATCGTGGAGCGCACGGCCCTGGCGCTGCTCACCTATATCGAGGAGAACTCCGAGGGCTTCAACGTGCTCGTGCGCGACTCCCCCAGCACCGACCCGGCTGGCTCGTTCAGCTCGCTGCTGGGCGACGTGAGCCTGCGCGTCGAGGAGATTCTCACCCAGGCGTTCAAGCAGCACAAGCTGCCGGCCAAGGGCGTGCCATATTATGCCCAGATGCTCGTCGGCATGACGGTGTTCACCGGGCAATATTGGGCCGCCAACCAGCGCAAGATTGACAAGAAGCAGCTCGCCGCCCACATCGTCAACCTCGCATGGAACGGACTTTCGCGCCTCGAAGCCAAGCCCACGCTGCGTTTCGACGACGACGGTAAGAAGAAGGACCACAATAAGGACGAGCGCAAGGCCGACAAGAACCGTAAGACCGACAAAGGCAACGGCTCTGATAACTCCGACGATTCCGACGCATCAGATGGCGCCGAGACAGCGGCCAACGACCATGGGGCCGCAGACACCGACACGGCCAAAGACCAAGCCGCGCAAAAAGACTGACCAGACGGCGAAACCGCCTTTCCGAAACGTTCGACGAGCATGGGGGATCGCGCCCGCAATCCGGCTACGCGCCGATAAGCTCAAAATCCCGTGCTACATTTGAATCGTTTATACCAATACGGATTTATTAGTTAATTTGAGGCAACATGTCGCACGATACTCCGAAGACACTCACGTTCGTGGTGCCCACGTTCAACATGCAGATGTACTTGGAACGCTGCGTCGACTCCCTCATGTCCACCAACAGCGACGACGTCGAGGTGCTCATCGTCGACGACGGCTCCTCCGACGGCACCCCCGAGCTCGCCGACCAACTCGAGGCCGACAACCCCGGCATCGTGCGCGTGATCCACCAGGAGAACAAGGGCCACGGCGGGGCTGTGAACACCGGTATCGCCAACGCGCGCGGCCAATACCTCAAGGTGGTGGACGCCGACGACTGGGTGGGCACCGACTCGCTGCGGCAGCTGCTCGCGGTGATGCGCCAGCAGCCGGCGCAAGGCCCACAGGTTTCGCAAAACGGCGAAAGCGCGGAAAACGCGTCATCCGCGCAAAACGGCCCAATCGACCTGTTCGTCACCGATTACGTCTACGACAAGGTGGGCAAGCACCACAAGCACGTCGTCAATTTCGGGAACGTGATGGCCCGCGGCCGCCGGCTGGGCTGGGACGACCTCAACCATTTCGGCATCGCGCAATACATGATCATGCACGCGCTCACCTTTCGCACGGAGGTCTTGCGCCAAGCCAAAACCACGCTGCCCGAGCACACGTTTTACGTCGATTTCATCTACGCCTACCAGCCTTTCCCGTGGGTCCGCTCGATCATGTACCTCGGCACACCGCTCTACCACTATTTCATCGGCCGCGAAGGCCAGAGCGTGCAGACCGACGTGATGATCCGGCGCGTCAGCCAGCTGGTGCAGGTCAACCGCATCATGGCCGCCGCCACCCCAGAGCGCGGCACCGTGCCCGACGGGCTCTACCGCTATATGATCCACTTCCTCTCCATCGAGAGCGTGGTGACCAGTGCGTTCCTCATCCTCTCGCGTGAGCCGCGCAATTACGAGGTCAAGAAGGAGCTGTGGGCCAACCTCGAGCGCACATCGCCCAGCATCGCGGCGGACGTGCGTCGGCAGCTGCCCTCGCGCGCCATCAACCTGCGCGGGCCGGTCGGACGCACGATCATCCGCATGGGCTACCACATCGCCGAGGGAGCCATCGGCTTCAACTGACGGGGCTTGCGAAAGCTCGCTCGAAATCGCATTGAAAAACAAGAGGCGCGGCACCGTGATAATTCACGATACCGCGCTTCTTGTTATGTCTTATGGCTTGGGTTCGCGCCTGCCTATGACTTGCGCCACCGCTCCCGCTTACTGCGGGCGGTCGGAGAGCGCGAAAGCGTTGTTCATCATGTCGCTGGTGGTGAAGAGCACCTTGCCGAGCAGCTGCTGGCTGCGCGCCTCCAGATAGTCGGACATGCGCTGGTTCGCGGCCTCCATAATGCGCTTGGCCTCGTCGGTGCCCTGCGACTTGGCCAGTTTCGCGTCGGCCTCGGCGACGAAGGCGTGGCCAGTGCTGGCGATGTCCTCGCGGAAGGCCTCGATGGCGTTGCTGTTCGCGTCGAAATGCGAGTCGGCGATCACGGCGATCAGGCGGTTGGTCCAGTAGAGCGTCGAGGTGGAGACCTCGCCGGTCGTCTGGCGCAGATAGTCGGGGGTCGCCCCAACGTTGGTATAGAACGGCGCGACGCAGGTCGAGGGCTGCGAGCCGAACGCCAGCCACATCACCGCGCGGTATGCCTCGGGCATGTACCCGCGAATCTGCATGATGGCGAGATGGCCGGTGCGGCTGATGCCGATCGGGCGATAGCGATGGCGGGTCTCGGGAGTGCCGAGGCGGCCGTAGGGGTCGTAAGGCGTGTCCTCATAATGCGAGCTCAGCACGTTGTCCATGTCCTCGACGCTCACCTTGGTCTCGGGCACGCGGCACCACGGAATGTCGTCGGAAATCGGCGTATAGCGGGCGTTCGGCGAATCCCAGTCATCGCTCGGGTTGAGGCAGCGCTGCATATACCAGGCGCGCGGAGTGTTGTAGATGTGGTCCTTCGGCGTCGCGGTGCCGAAAATCGTGCGCGGGTTGAGATGCCTGAAGTGCTCGGGCGCGGTGTCCATGCTGCGGTCAAGGTGATTGTCGACGATGAACTCGCGCAGGTCGGCGGAGCACAGGTAGTCGCGCTTGTCGCCGAGGCTTTCGTCCAGCGCCTCCTCGAGATCGAAGTGATCGAGGCCGAGCTGGTTGGGAATGGCGGCGTAGCAGTCATCGGGCACACGGCGGGCGATCCAGTGGTGGCCACCGATGGTCTCGACATACCAGACTTCGTCGGCGTCGGAGATGCTCACGCCGTTGGATTCGTAGGTGCCATACTGCTCAAGCAACGAGCCCAGACGCAGCACACCCTCACGAGCGGAGCTGACATACGGGAGAACCAAGGTAATAAGGTCCTCTTCCCCAATGCCGCCGTGAACCTCACGGCGAGCGCCGTCCGAAGTTGCGGACGCAGACGAGACAGACGAGGCGGAAGCGGCTGCGGAAGCCTTGCGCCCCTTGCCGTCGCCCTGCAGATAAACGTCCAAGCTCTGATTGGCGATATCATCGGCCACGCCATCGTCATAGGCCTCAGGTTCGCCGACGGAAGCCCAGAAGGCGGCGACGGAAGGCTCGGCGTCCGCGTTCGGCGCCACGCTCCCTTCACCGGAGCCCGCGCCAGCCGGCACGGTGTGCAGCGCGACCATCGGGTCGGCGCCCATCACACGCTCGTTGACGGCGATGGTCTCGGTGGCGCTCATGGCCACGTTGCGCTCGCTCACCCCGGCCTCGGCCAGGATGCCGCGGTTGCGCAGGGCGTTCGGCGCGATGAGGTAGGCGCACGGGTCGTCGGGAAGCTCGATCTCGACGTGGCTCAGCACGCTGCGGTAGTGGCGCGGCTGATCCTCGGGGCGCACGGCGACCAGGCGCTTCGGGTCGTAACGGCCGTGGCCGCTGTCGTCGTCGCGCGCGATGAGTGTGGAGCCGTCGTAACTGGCGTTTTTTCCTATAAGTAATGTTGTGCAAGGCATAACCCCCAACCTTACTTTTTTATTGTCGAATGCGCCACTATCGGCTCATAACACTCCCCGGAGCCCACACATTGCATTTATACTGGTGGATACGCAAACGCTTCTCGTGAACGCGGATACGTCTTAAGCATCGTAAGGATGGCAACGAAGCATGGCAACAACGCCCGATGATATCGAACAGGATTCCGGCAACCAGCAAGCGGCCGGACCAGCGAATCCGCCGTCCGCCGCGCCGCAATACCAATACCATCAACCACCGCAAGGCCAGGCCCCGTCCGAGCAACCTGCCGGCCCGGCCCCGTGCAGCGTCCAGGATTATGGCCTGAATCCCGATGGCACGTCTCCTTATAGCAATCAGACTTACGACCCGCAAACGCCGATGGTTCCTCCCATAGCCACGGAACCTTACACATATCAGCCGTACGCGGCGCCGTCGCCTTACGCCGAACAACCTTCTTACCCTCCGCAAGCCGCAGACTATATGGGCACTGCCGCCGCCCAGCCTTACCCAGCGGCACCTTATGGCACCCAACCCGCCGAGTATCCGGGAGCTTACAGCCCTTACGGCCCGGCACCCCACGTCGAGCAGCCGGCTTACGAATCCGCGTCCAGCCAAACGCCCGAATATCCATCCACCTATGCACCCGACCACATCTCCACCGACCCGAAATACTACGGCTACCAGGGATACCGATACGTACCCTACGCCTACGACCCCAACGGCCCCGAGCCCATCCTCTACCGGCTTGAGCCGAAGTTCTCGGGCAAGAAAATCGTGGTCATCGTCCTCATCGTCATCAGCGTGATCATCGCCGGCATCGCCGCGCTCATCAGCTCGGCGCACCACTCGCAGCAACAGTGGATGCGCGAGCAGGTCTATTCCAAGGAGGCCGACAAGGTCTACCGCGAAAGCATCAAGGATTTCGACCCCAAGGCCTTCACCAAAGAGGGCATCGTCCACTCCTACAAGGTGGACGACAACAGCATCAAGCACAACCCCATGGGCGGCATCATGCTCGCCCTCATCGTCAACAACGACCCGAGCCTGACCTTCGACTGCGATCTCGACAAGAACGGCGGCGAAGGCCCCATTGAGGGCGGCATCAGCAGTTCTTCGCTGAAGCTGCAAGACAAACTCGATAGGGCTTATCCCGATTTGCATAGACCCGATAGCGGCAACAACGGAGGAGACGCCGACGGCAACGAGGGTGATGGCGATGGCGATGGCGGCCAAGACGGCGGAACCAACCAGAATGGCAGTTCCAGCCCCGGCGCTTCCCAGCAGTGAGACCAGTCCCGGCACTTGACCGTCTGCCCAATCAAACGGCTCGGCAGAGTTCCGATTCATGCGCAGCTCTGCAAAACGGGGATTCGATGGCCGGCGTATGTCCAAGAACGCGACACGCAAAATGTCGCCGAGCGCAAATCGGCAAGTGCTTGTATAATGAAGATTTGTTGCCCCTCTGGCTCAATGGTTAGAGCAGCGTCCTTTTAAGTCGTGGGTTGTGGGTTCGAGTCCCACGGGGGGCACTTTTTATTCTTCGATTATTTCTTCATTTGCCTTACCAGCGCTACTGAGCATAGGCATATCCAAGACATTTACACACCCCGCCAGCCTGACGAAAAAATCCGAGTAGATTAAAGAAACAACCGCTGGTTTGGTGCCCGAACCCGGACACCAAACCGCGACTACATAAGGAGGGTGAACAAGAGACACCCTATCGACTCCGGCCCATCCGATAAAGCTTATTGCCCGACTTTATATTCCGAATGGTCGATACACCGTCATCGACGAACCTATTATATCTCACCGACGAGATTCGTCCTATCCGATACGATTAAATTGTCGCGAACACCTCATGATACAGGTCGAAACGACCGTATGAGCTGCCCGGCCCATACGCCGCTGCCGCGTCCACCGTGGCGCGGTTATGTAAGGATGGCATACCATGCCAAACAAGAAGAAAGGACCCAGCAGAGACAACTATCTACGGGAATCCATAGTGGCGATTCTGGCGGTCTTCATCGCAAAGGCCGACAGCATCGTCATTGACGCCATATTGGTGACCATTATTGGCTACCTACTGGTCGAGGATTACCGTGACAGGCATCGCTCCCGCTAGGTAAACGGTCTGCCCGACTTAGGGCAGGCCCCTTTCTGCAGACTCACGCGGCGCGATTGGGCTTGCCACGGTGATGGCCGCGGGCCAGCCAGAGGCCGAGCGCGAAGACCACGATGCCGAAAAGCAGCGGCAGCCAGAGCACCTGCAGCGACGCGGCGCCCTTGAGCCGGTGGACGAAGGCGACCTCGCACATGCCGATGAGTCCGAACGCGGCCACGATCTTGACGATGGCCATGGGCCAGTTGGCGCGCCATGCATGCGGAATGGTGGGCACGGCGCTGACCATGAGCACGATATAGCAGACGCGGGCCACCATCGCCCATGTCTCAAGCTGCCCCACGGGCACGAGGACCCCGATAACCATCGCCACGAGCGCCACAACCGCCGCGACGATATGCGTCCAACGACAGACCGCCATGCTTCATCCCATCTCTCAAGTGGGTCATTGCTTTGACCTCAATTGAATGGTAGCGGGATGGAACGTACACGAAACGTTTTTGGCGACATTTTCACCAAATCCGTCGCAAAAAGACTTTCCGGGAAATCCCCCAACCAACAACCGCCGTACCCCCCCCACCACCGCAATCCGCCCAATTGCGCCATAAATAAGCCACTGCCCCAACATAAGCGGCCCAAAAATGGCGGAATCAAATAGAAGCGCCATAAATGAGCCGCTGAAACATCGTCAACGGCTTATTTATGGCGCAAATGAAAGATGTGTGGCTGGTCAGGCACCTTTGGAACTAGTGCATGATAAGCGGGAACCCGCCGGTGAGCACGAACCCGAGCACCAGCACCAGCACGGCCAGCACGATCGGCACCCAGATGACCACGGCCGTCACGGCGCCACGCGACTTCTTGGCGAACCCGATCTCGGCGAAGGCGATCATCGCGATGGCCAGCACGACCTTGACGATGAGCAGAATCGGGTTGTGCTGCCATGCGCGCACGATCATCAGCACGCCGCTCAGGATGATGAGGATATAGCAGACGCGGGCGATCATGGCCCAGATCTTCGTCATTTTCGCAGGCCCCAGCAGCCCCGCCGCCACCGCGACGATCAACACCACGCCAATGATCAGATGCATCCAAACCCAAATCATGTTCTCTCCCCTAACAATCGGATTCGTTTTAACTTCCGCTTACATACCGCCGATACCGCGATTACCGCGGATATCGCAAACTGCGCTATCTCCCAATATATAAGGTGCGGCGCTCGGCTTCAACATTGCTCTTCATCGGCGCAACGCAGACCGCCTCACCCGCTCAGCCGAGAACACGCAGAACACGAAGACAAAAACAAAAACGAATGGCGGGGCACTCACCGGAAAACCGAGGGAAACCCCGCCATTCATGCGCTAACTAGAAGGCTATCGCTCACTCACCCATGTGAGGCACGACGACGGCGCGCTTGGAGAGCTTGCCGTCGACCAGCTTGCGGTAGGCGTCGAGCGCGTTGTCCATCGAGTAGGTCTCCACCTCGGGAGTGATGAGGCCCTCGCGATAGAGCGCGGCGACCTCGTGCAGCTCGGGCATGGAGCCCCAATAGACGCTGGTGAGTTCCTGCTGCCACGGGTTGCTGTACCAGTCGTAGGAAGCCTTGCCGCCGGCGATGCCGACGATGGTGACGCGGGAATCGATGGCGGAGGCGGCCTGCGCGGCGGCGATAGTCGGCGCGATGCCCACGAAGTCGAAGGCGGCGTCAACGCCACGGCCGCCGGTGATCTTGCGGATGTTCTCGACCTCGTTCTCATCACCCTTGACGGTGATGGCGCCCTTCTCCTCGGCCTTGGCCATGGCTTCGGGCTTCATGTCGGTGGCGATGATGGTGGCACCGGTGATGGCCTTCAGAATCTGGATGGCGATCTGGCCCAATCCGCCCAGGCCGATGACCAGAGCGTACTTGCCGCCACCCTGCAGGTGGGGCAGCGCGGCCTTGATGGCGTGGTACGGGGTCAGCGCGGCGTCGGCGAGCGGGGCCGCGGCGATCGGATCGGCGTCGCCCAGCGGCACGAGGTTGCGCGCGGGGACAGTCATGTACTCAGCCATGCCGCCGTCACGGCCGAGGCCGATGGCCAGCGACTTGTTGGTCGCCATGTTCTCGCAGTAGTTCTCCTCGCCGGCGACGCAGCGCTTGCAGTGGCCGCAGCCGGTAGGGCCGTAGACCAGGTAGGCGTCACCCTTCTTGAAACCGGTGACGCCGGTGCCGACCTCTTCAATCCAGCCGGAGGTCTCATGGCCGAGGATGAACGGGGGCTTCGAATGGGTGCCCGTCTCGGGAGTGTAGTCGCGGAACACGGAGACGTCGGAGTGGCAGCAGCCGGCGCCGGCCACCTTCAGCAGCACCTCGCCCGGCCCTGGAGTAGGCTTGTCAACCTCTTCCAGCGACGGGAATGTTTGGAACGCCTTGAATACGACGGCCTTCATAGTTTTGCCTTTCTTTATTCATTAATCCTTTTCACAGCATGGAAAACCACACCTTGTGTTGCAAGGATTAATCATTTTGCTCATTCGATCATTCAGCCATTGAATTTCTAAATGATGATTATATTATATGTTTCAAGAATCGATAAACCAAATAGCATAATCGTTGAAATTCCAACGATTTCCGGCATTTGTATGAAAGGTCACAGCCTATTTTCCAGGCATGATTCGACCATTAACTAGACAATAATATTATAATTGACCAAATTATTCTGACATGTTCCATAAAAGGTTTGATGTTCACCAATATTTCAGGGACGAGCCGCGGCCCAAACCCCTCACTCGCAGGCCACGCCGTCGTGGTCGCGGTCGAGCGCCGCGCGATATCCCGGCTGCCCGGCCATCAGCGGAGCCTTGCCCGCCGCACGCACCGCCGCGCAATTCGGGTAGTATACATTGTCACCTTGGTCTTGTGGCGTCGCCTGGGGCGAGACCGGCGGAACCGGAACCGAAGCGGAACCGTCCCCTCCATCGCCGCCATTATCGCCGGAGTCCGCGGAGGAAGCCGTGACGCCTTTGCCCGCGAACGGCCCGTTGTCGGCCGGCACCTGCTGCGCCGGGCAGGTGGCGAGCACCCGCTGCATCGCGGCCTTCTCGGCCGAGGTGACCCACAAGCCGTACTTGTGCTTCACGCCAATCTGACGCGAGACGTAATCGCAGCGGTAGGACTTGTTGGCCGGCAGCCAGGTGGCCGCGTCGCCGTCGCTTTTCTGCTGGTTGCTCGGCCCGTCCACCGCCAGCAGGTTGTAAGGATCGTTGGCCATCTGGGTGCGCTGCGCCTCGGTGAGCTGCTGCGCGCCGGTCTGCCAGGCGTCGGAAAGCGCCACCACGTGGTCGATCTGCACCTTGCTCGAGGTCTTCGCGCCCTGCTTGTAGTCGATGACCTTGCCCGTGTAGGGGTCGTCGAGCGTGCCCGACATGACCTTGCAATCGTTGGTTCCGCGCTTGAAACGCTTGTCTTTGAGGTCGCGGCCGAGGATGTCGTTGCGGGTGTCGCAACCGTTGCGGTCCACGTCGGCCCAGGCGCGTCCGAATTTCGCGCGCTTGTAGCCGGTTTTCGGCGCGCGCCCCTTCAAGGGCAGCCCGTCAAGCACGCTCGAGGCCTGATCGCCACTGCCGCTCTGGTCCTGAGCCAGCTGAATCTGCGCGACGGACTCGGCCTCGTCGGTGTTGGCCGACGCCCAATCCGGCGTGAACGTAAACGAGAGCACCGGCACCATGACGATGGCGACGAGCATCGCCGCGAGCGCCTTCAGCGATTTGCGAGGCGCCCGTGCTTGGGCTTGAGTTTGCGAATCCGCAGGTTGGGAGTCAATGTTCATAAGGGCCCCATTCTATACCCGCGCCATGCACGCCATCTGATTTCCGCCATGAACAAACCTGCGACTATCCCTCAATGCCATATTTCTGTCAGAAATGCTAAATGCCGACGTATTTAATCCAGCAACCGTTCTGTAACCTCACAGCCAATCATCTCAATGCTTTCGTCTAACGTGAACATTATGACGACAATCAAGGAAGTGGCGAAGGCGGCCGGAGCATCGGTCACCGCGGTCTCGATGTCGTTGAACCATCGCGAGGACGGGCACGTCAAGAAAGAGGTCGCCGAACACATCCGCGACACCGCCGAGAAAATGGGCTATCGCCCCAACCCCCTCGCCCGCTCCCTGCGCACCAGCCGCACGCACACCATCGGCTTCGTCAGCGAGGAGATCGCCACCACGCCCTACGCCGGCAAGATCGTGCTCGGCGCGCAGGACGCCGCCAGCGAGCTGGGCTACATGATGCTTCTGGTCAACACCGACGGCAAGGCCCGCGAGGACGACGAGATCAACGCGCTCAAGCGTTACGGGGTCGACGGCTTTCTTTACGCGAAGATGTACGACAGGGTTTCGACGGTGCCGAAAAGCCTCACGCGCAAGCCTGTAGTGTTGCTCGACGCCACCGACGAAAGCGGCAAGACGCCCTACATCGTCCCCGACGAGGTGGCCATCGGCTACGACGCCACCACCTACCTCGCCCAGGCGGGCTGCAAGCGCATCGCCTACATCGGTTGCTCCGAGCCGCTGCTGGCCGAACCACTGCGTCGCAAGGGCTACGAGAACGGGCTCAAGGCCGCCGGTCTGCCCTACGACCTGGCGTTGGAGGTGGCGGTGCTCAACAACGGACCGGCGCTCAAGCAGGTCGAAAAGCTTTTCGACGAGCAGCACCCCGACGCCTTCTTCTGCTTCAACGACGCCCGCACCTGGTACGTCTACGAGGCGGCGGCCCGGCGCGGCCTGACCGTCGGGCGCGACATCTCCGTGGTCGGCATCGACAACCACCGCGTCATCGCCGAGACCTTCGAACCCAAGCCGACCACCGTCGAGCTGCCCCACTACGAGATGGGCTATTGGGGCGCGCGCAAGCTGGTCTCGATGATTGAGAAGCACCCGCTCGACGACTCCGATCTGCCAGCGACCACCGCGCCAATGCCCCCGCTCGACGCCCCGAACCCCGTGCGCATCCACTGCACGCTGCTCGAGCGCGATTCCGTGGTCGGCAAGTAACGCGATATTCACGCAGGTGCCGTCGCCAACGCCAACGCCTCATCTTCCGAACAGTACATTCCAACGCGATATTTAGACACTTAAATTCCATTCGCACATATAATTAATCACTCAAATTCACGACATCCGTTAACGGTCGTAAATCCGTCTGTAAATCGTTTCTGGCTTGACGTGAATCGTTTCTCGTCCTATATTTTCATCTTAGGTTTTCCTGTTGCAGCAGTGACGCAGTAATCAAGGATCTCAGGAACACCGCAAACGCGCCGCGCGGCAGCGACGCCAATGAGAAAGGTGAAAGATATGGCATCAACAAAAGGCGCCAAAACCTACCGAAACCCCTCGTATCTTGAGAGCTCGACCGGTATCTTCATGTTCTTCTGCGCTTGGGGTATCTGGTGGTCCTTCTTCTCCAGGTGGCTCACCGACCCGACCAAGGGCCTCGGCATGACCGCCCAGCAACAGGGCACCATCTACTCCATCAACTCCTTCGCGACGCTCATCATCATGTTCGTCTACGGCGTCATCCAAGACAACCTCGGCATCAAGCGCCGCCTGGTCATCGTGGTCTCCGCGATCGCGGCCTGCGTCGGCCCGTTCGCCCAGTTCGTCTACACCCCGATGCTCAAGGCCGGCGGCACCACCCGCTATATCGGCGTGCTCATCGGCTCCATCGTCCTCTCCGCGGGCTTCATGGCCGGCTGCTCCCTCTTCGAGGCGCTCACCGAGCGTTATAGCCGCCACTTCGGCTTCGAATATGGCCAGTCCCGCGCCTGGGGCTCCTTCGGCTACGCCGTCGTGGCCCTCATCGCCGGCCCGCTTTTCAACAAAGACATGCGCCTGAACTTCTGGCTCGGCTCGCTCTTCGGCATCGGCATGATCTGCGTCTACGCCTTCTGGCGTCCGGCCGAGCAGAAGGAGGAGCTGCGCAAGGAGGCCGACCCGAACGCCCCACGCACCAACCCGACCATCAAGGAGATGATCTCCGTGCTCGGCATGGGCTCGCTGTGGGCGCTCATCATCTTCATGTTCTTCACCAACACCTTCTACACGGTCTTCGACCAGCAGATGTTCCCGAACTACTACACCAGCCTCTTCCACACCACCGCCGAGGGCAACAACTGGTACTCGGTGCTCAACGCCTGCGAGGTGTTCTGCGAGTCCGCGATGATGGGCATCGTCCCGGTGATCATGGACCACATCGGCGTGCGCAACTCGCTGCTGCTCGGCGCCGTGGTGATGTGCCTGCGCATCGGCCTGTGCGGCGTCTTCCACGACCCGGTGATGATCTCGATCGTCAAGATGTTCCACGCCATCGAGACCCCGCTCTTCAGCCTCCCGGCCTTCCGCTACTTCACGCTGCACTACAACACGAAACTTTCGGCGACGCTATACATGGTCGGCTTCCAGATCGCCTCGCAGCTCGGCCAAGTCATCATGTCGAACCCCTTGGGCCTGCTGCGTGACCGCCTCGGCGCACGCCCGACCTTCTTCGTCATCTCCGGCATCGTCCTGCTCGCGCTGATCTATGGATACTTCGTGATCAAGCACGATGACCAGCAGGTGGGCGGCGACCCGTTCATCCGCATCAAGGACCGCAAGAAGGCCGAAGCCCAGGGCGAGGCCATCCAGGCCGGTGCCGCCGACGACCAGCTCCCGGCCTGACCACTCCGGTTTCCATCTGTGGCGGCTTCCATCTGCGCCGGTTTCCATCCGTGGCGGCTTCCGTCCGCGCCGGCTTCCATCCGTGGCGACGGGAACGGGTAGCTCAGCAAACCCTATCCGTTCCCGCCGTCCACCCCATTCCCGTCCACCCCAACCCCGTCCGACCGCCTTCCGTCAAGTTGCGTTTGTGACGCTAAGGCCCCGTTTAGCGTCGCATTTGCAATAAGACGTTGCTTTTGTGACGCAAACCATCCATTAAGCGTCACGATTGCAACCACCATGTTGCGTTTGTGACGCAAACTCGCCAATTGGCGTCACAAATGCAACCATCGTGTTGCGTTTGTGACGCTACGACCCCATTTAGCGTCGCATTTGCAATAACACATTGCGTTTGTGACGCCAATTGGCGGATTGGCGTCACGAACGCAACATGATGAACACGGAATATCTGACCGTTACACAATAATATTTTGAGAGAAAGGTCAACGACAATGACCAACACATCCCCTGTTTACACCCCCATCCGCGACCACGACGAGGAGCTCGCCAAAGCCGAAGCCGGCGTCGAAACGCTCGCCCTCGAGCGCGAGGATCGCTGGTACCCCAAGTACCACATCGCCTCGAACGGCGGCTGGATCAACGACCCGAATGGCCTGTGCTATTACAAGGGCCGCTGGCACGTGTATTACCAGCTGCACCCTTACGGCACGCAGTGGGGCCCGATGCACTGGGGCCACGTTTCTAGCGCCGACATGGTGAGCTGGCGCCGCGAGCCCATCGCCATGGCCCCCAGCCTCGAGCAGGAAAAGGACGGCGTCTTCTCCGGTTCCGCCGTGATCGACGATGACGGCAAACTCAAGTTCTATTACACCGGCCATCGCTGGAACAACGGCAAGGACGACACCGACGGCCAGTGGCAGGTCCAGATGCTCGCCGAGGCCGAGGACGACGACGCCACCAAGCTCAACAAGCTGGGCATGGTCATCGACTGCCCGCGCGAACGCGTCGACTCCCACTTCCGCGACCCGAAGGTCTGGAAGCAGGACGGCGTCTGGCACCTGGTCCACGGCGTCTCCACCGCCGACCATCGCGGCCAGATCTGGGCCTATACCTCCACCGACATGATTCACTGGGACTTCCAGAATGTGCTGTACGATGACCCGGACCCGGACGTCTTCATGCTCGAATGCCCCGACTTCTTCCCGCTCAAAGACAAGAACGGCGAGACCAAGTGGGTCATCGTCTTCTCCGCAATGGGTTCGAAAGCCAAGGGCTATATGAATCGCAACGAGAACAACGCCGGCTACATGATCGGCACCTGGAAGCCAGGCGAGGCCTTCAAGCCCGAAACCGAGTTCCGTCTGCTCGATTGCGGCGCCAACTATTATGCCCCGCAGTCATTCGAGGCCAACGGCCGTCGCATCATGTACGGATGGATGAGCCCGTTTAGCGAGAACGCCCCCATGCAGTCCGACGGTTGGTGCGGCCAGATGATCCTGCCGCGCGAATGCTTCCTCGGCGACGACGGCGACCTGCACACCGTGCCGGTGCCGGAGATCGACAAGCTGCGCATCAACACCTTCGAGCACGTCGCCCGCCCTATCGAGGCCAACGAAGAGGCGCTCGTGGACGAAGACGCCGAGGCCGTGGAAATCGAGCTCGACATCAACTTGAAGAACACGACTGCCGAGCGCGCGGGTCTCAAGGTCCACGCCACCCCCGACGGCTCCTACACCTACGTCGCCTACGACGCGCAGGCCGGCACCGTGGTGGTCGACCGTCAGGCCGCAGCCCGTGGCGACCGCGGCTATCGCGCCGCCAAGCTCACCGATGAGGAGCTGGCCGCCGACGAGCTGAAGCTGCATGTCTACGTCGATCGCGGCTCCGTCGAGGTCTACGTCAACGACGGCCTGCACGTGCTGAGCTCCTACAGCTACCCCTCCGAAGGCAAGCGCGCGGTGAAGCTGAGCGCCGAGTCAGGCGTTCTCGCCGTCGACAAGCTCACCGTCCACGACCTCAAAAGCATCGGCCTGGAGTAGGCCGGGCACCACCTAGAGCAAGTTCGCGCCATAAACAAGCCACTGCCTCCACCCAAGAGGCCCAAATATGGCGGGAAAAATAATTCCGACATATTCGGGCCCCTTGGCGCCCCTCAACGGCCCGATTATGGCGCAACCCAAAAACAGATAACCTTGCGGAACCCTGCGATACCTATACAACCAATTGCGGCAAATCGGCAACCTGCAACAATTTTCCGAATCTGGTATCGACCGTCTGGTCCCCGCCATAAACAACGATCCGATGAGCGGCATCAAGCCCAAACCGCTCCCCCAATTCATCCACAACCGCGAAGGCATGGGAATCGTAGACAGTGGAAGCTTTGATCTCCACCGCATATCGCACCTTCCCGCCCTTTTCGATCAGCAGATCGATTTCCTTGCGTTCCGCATCACGCCAGAAATAGAGTTGCGGCTTACGACCCTGCGCATAATACAGTTTCATTAGTTCCACGATCACCGCATTTTCGAACAGCGAGCCACGATGGTCGCTGAGCATAAGCGCTTCCAAACTGTCCAATCCCGACAGGTAAGCCGCCAAACCGGTGTCATAAAAATACAGTTTCGGAGTTTTGACCAGCCGCTTGCCGAAGTTGGTGTGGTAGGGATAAAGCCTGAACACAATAAAACTGGATTCAAGCATCGACAACCATTCCCGGACAGTGCCAACGCTCACTCCACAAGCCACTGCGAGCGCATTGTAATTGAGCATTTCACCGCTCCGCAACGCGCACTGCCGCAAAAATGTGGTGAAATCACCGACCTTCCGAACACCCAGCTCTTCACGGACATCGCGTTCGATGTACGTATCCACATAGCCTGAGAAGTAAAGCCCCATATTGACGCTTCGCTCGACAGATTGGTCAAACAACCTCGGATAGCCGCCCTTAAAGACCCAATCATCCATCGTTTTCGGAGCCAAACCGCCCTGGCTCAATTCACGATAAGAGAGCGGAAGAAGATGAAGAATCGCGGCGCGCCCCGCCAATGACTGTGAAATAGACTTGAGAAGCAGAAAATTCTGCGAGCCTGAAATGATAAATTGCCCGGGGCGTTGCTTACGTTCGTCAACCAATACCTGAACGTCGGAAAACAGTTTGGGCACGCGCTGAGCCTCGTCAAAAATGACGTGATCGCCATAAAGCCGCAAAAACGCTTCCGGGTCATCAGCCGCAAGACGCTGGGCTCTCGACCCTTCCAAAGACACATATTGGTAGTCGGGAAACTCTTCCCGCAGCAACGTCGTCTTGCCACTTTGGCGGGCACCTGTCAACGTGACGACGGGAAACTGTGACACTGCGTCACGTATCGTATCCGTTATCGTGCGAGGTATCATTTCTTGCCTCCTTTCGCCGCTATTGCATCTTCTCAGATCTGAGCAAACCCCGGAATATCGCCATATTTCATTTCTACTGTACGATTTACAGGTATTCTACCATACGATTTTCGGGAGTTCTACTGTACGATTTGCAGGAACTCTACTGTACGATTTTCGGCAATCCTACTGTACGATTTGCATGGGGTTCTACTGTACGATTCGTACGAGGTTCTACTGTACGATTTCCGGGAGCTCTACTGCATGATTTGCGGGAAACGCTTGCTCTTTAGGCAAAAAGGCGGGCCGCCGGCTATTCAAAGCCGACGGCCCGTCTGACGCAACTGACCGAGTTGCTTACCTGTTTGTCTGGCTTACCAGCCGATCTTGCCGGCGCCCTCGGGCAGGCTCAGCTTGCCCTCCGCCAATTCGGCCAGCGCCTGGTCGAAGGCCTTGAAAGCCTGCTGCAACTGGTCTTCGGTGATGACCAGCGGCGGCTGGAAGCGCAGGATGTAGCCACGGAGGCTGATGATGATGACGCCCAGTTGGTAGAGGCGATAAATCAGCTTGGTGGTGGCCTCCTGGTCGCCCTCCCCGGTCTCAGGATTGATGATGTCGATGCCGCCGTCGAGACCATAGAAACGGATGTCGCCGATGAAATCGTACTGCTCACGCTTCTTCTCGAAGTAGGCCTTGACCTCCGGACCCAGCTTCGCCGAGCGCTCGACGAGGTGCTCCTGCTCCATGACGTCCAGCGTGGCGTTCGCCGCGGCCGTCGTCACCGGATTGCCCGCCGTCGTGAAGGTGACGGCCGGGGAGCCCAAGGCGTCCATGACGTCCGCACGCCCGATGATCGCGCTCAACGGCAGGCCGGAGGCGATGGACTTGCCGATGGTCATCAGGTCGGGCTCAAGCCCGAAGTTCTGGATCGACCACCATTTGCCAGTGCGCCCCATGCCCTGGTTGACCTCGTCAATCGCGGTGAGGATGCCGTGCTCGTGGGCGAATTGCCAGAGGAAGTCCATATACTTCTGCGGCGCCTTGACGATGCCGCCATCGCCCTGAATCGGCTCGATGACGATCGCGGCGACCTCCTCAGCCGGCAAGTAGGTCTCGAAGGGCAGCTTGAAGGCGGCGATCATCCGCTCGACGAACTCGTCCTCGGTCTCGTGCGGCAGGCGGTCATGAATGTCGGGATACGGCACCTTCACCACGCCCGGGAGCATCGGGGCCATCTTGCGGCTCATGTTCAGACTGACCGACGAAATGGACATCGAGCCATAGGTGGAGCCATGGTAGGCGCCCGTGAAGCTGACGATGTACTGGCGGCCGGTGTAGGCGCGGGCGTACTTGATGATCGCGTCGTTGGCGTCGGAACCGGAATTGCCCCAGGCGACCTTGACCGGCTCGCTTATCGGCGCAAGCTTGGCGAGGCGCTGGGCCAGTTCGATCTCGGGCCCGCTGGCGAAATAGGCCGGCGTGTATTGGATCAGATTGGCGGCCTGCTTCTGAATCGCCTCCACGACGTGGGGGTGGCAATGGCCGGTGTTGGTCGCGGACGCGCTGGCCAGCAGGTCGATATAGTCACGGCCGTCGGCGTCGGTGAGCACCGCCCCACGCGCCTTCTGGATGACGATATCGAAATACTTGATACGCACCGCGGGCGACAGGACCTCATCCTCGCGAGCCAATAACTGTTGATTGTTACCCAACTTCTCTCCTCCTTACTTTTCGCCGCTGGGAGACTTCTCGCCGTTGAGAGCGGAATGCCTCACTCCATAGCAGAAATACAGAATCAGACCGAAGACGAACCAGCCCAGGGCATAGATCTTCGCGTCGTTGCTCAGCCCGATGAATACGATCAAGGAACCGATGAACGCCAAGGCGGGCATCACCGGGTAGAACGGCATCTTGAAGCCGGGCTCGGGGATATCCTTGCCCTCGCGCTTGCGCAGGCCGTAGATACCGAGCGAGACGAACATGAAGGCGATCAGCGTGCCGGCGGAAATCAGCTGGCTCAGGAAGGCGAACGGGAAGATGGAACCGATGATCACGGCAAAGACCGTCAGCGCCAGCAAAGCGTTGTTCGGAAGGTGCCTATCGTTGATCTTGCCCAGCCACTTCGGGAGCAGGCCGTCACGACCGAAGGAATAGAGCAGACGGGAACCGGCCATCATCATGCCGATCAACGCCGCGAACATGCCCAGGCAAGCCACCGCCTGCACAATCGTGGCGACAATCACGTGGCCGCTCTTGCGCAAGGCCCAGCCCACCGGTTCGGCGTTGTTGGCGTAAAGCGGATAGTGGAACATGCCGACGAGGACCAGCGAGACGGCCGCGAACAACACGACGCCGACCAGCAGCGAGCCCATGATCCCCTTGGGCATCGTCTTGCTTGGGTCCTTGGCCTCGGCGGAATTGGCGGCGATGGAGTCGAAGCCGATATACGCCAGGAAGATCATCGAGACACCGGCGTAGATGCCCTGCCAGCCACCGAAGGCCGACCCATCGGGATTGAGATGGTACTTGGGAATGAACGGCACGTAGTTCTGCGGCTTGATCGCCGTGCAGCCGACCACGATGAACAGCAGGATGACGATGACCTTCAGCACGACCAGAACGTTCTCGACGCGGCTGGTCTGGTTGGCTCCACGGGAAATCAGGAAGGCCACGGCGAGGATCGCGACCACGGAGACCAGATCGATTATGCCTCCATCGGTTCCAAACGGATTGGCCAGTATCTTCGGCAGCTTCAAGCCCAACGGCTCGATCAAACCGCGGAAATTGGCCGAGAGACCCGAACCGACGAAGGCCACGGCGATGAAGTACTCCGCCAACAGGGCCCAGCCTGCGATCCAGCCGAAGAACTCACCGAAAATGACGTTGATCCATGAATACGCCGAACCAGCGAACGGCATCGCCGAAGCCATTTCGGCATAGGCGAAGGCCACCAGACCGGCGACCACACCAGCGGCGATGAAGGAGAGCACCACCGCGGGGCCCGCGTGCTGGGCCGCCACCGTTCCAGGCAGGGTGAAAATAGCCGTGGACAGGACGGTTCCCAGGCCCAGGGCCAAAAAGTCCCGCACACGCAGGGTTCGAACCAGATGAGCATCCTTCTGCTCGTATACGCTCGGATCCTCTTTTCGGAAGATACGTTCCTTGAACGTTGCCATACCTACCCCTTCAACTCTAATAATGTTAAGCGAACCATGTCAGATTGTGTCGATGACGCCGGTTTTGCCGCGCACTTTCGATTCT
The DNA here is from genome assembly GCF_029395435.1 of Bifidobacterium sp. ESL0790. Classification (NCBI taxonomy): domain Bacteria; kingdom Bacillati; phylum Actinomycetota; class Actinomycetes; order Bifidobacteriales; family Bifidobacteriaceae; genus Bifidobacterium; species Bifidobacterium sp. ESL0790. The sequence continues at coordinate 182,986 of NZ_CP113915.1, read as the reverse complement.
CGCTCTTGCAACGAAGTTACTTCATTCCATCCGCCCCGCGCGCCAACAGTTCGCATAGTGACATATGCGATTGGTGGCTTTTTAGGCAATTCGCACGGGTATTGTGAGGACGACGCCCGATCTCTCAAGTGGCCAAAGTACGGCCCATCCGCGTTCTTTAGACAAACCTAAGGTCAGCTTCTATTAATGCGTCATTGTTTATCCATAACAACGTATTCACGCACCATGTATATGGACCATGTATTCGCTGATGCGACCACACGACCGTGCGACCACACATTCGTTCGTTTCGTTCATTCATGCACACATACATAATGGCTATACACATAAAGGCGAGGGGCCACGGACCTGATATCCGTGACCCCTCGTCTTAACCTTTCTTCCAACTTCCCGGCGAGACTACCTTCGCCAAGCGGAGCTACGTCAGCCAGGAAGCGCTACGTCAGTGGCGTCCGTAGCTATCGTCGCGATGCTGGGCGTAGACGAACCGGTCGCGGTTGGCATAGCAGTAATAGCCAATCAGCGCCACGGCCGCCAGCAGCACGATCCACCACGGGAAGGCGGCGTGGCTGCTTGTCGCCACGCTGGCATTCGCCGAAGCGTCCGACGGCACGCACCTCGTCGCGGTCGGCACCACATAGCCAGCCTCATCGACCACATATGCCGAACTCAGAACGTAGCCAGGCAGGCACAGCGGCTTCTTGGTGGTCTCGTGCTTCTTGGACTTCGTGTTCTTGTTGGCGAGGCTGTCTTGACCGTTGTTGGCGGCACCGAACGGGCCAGCAGCGGTACCCGAACCGAAGAGATACCTCGTGCGACCGAACGGACTCTGAGATCCATTCGGAATCTGAGGACCGGAGCCACCACCAGGCTGGCTGGGCTGGCTCGGAGGCACAGGGTGGGTCGGCACGTTGATGGTAATGGGCTGATCCCTGGTCCACATCGCGCGCACCACCTGCTCACCGGCGGGCACCGACATCTGCGTGCCGGGAGCGCTGATATTCGAAGTGGCGTCGCCATCGCGCAGCCAGCCTACATTGGTGAAGCCGTTGGAGCGGAGCTCGGCCGGGAGCCCGACGATCAGGCCACGCACATCCACGGTCTTCTCGCTGCCGTCGACCTTGATACCCAGCGCATCAACACCGTAGGCGCTCTGCGGGGCCATCACGCTGTCGTTGTAAGGAGCCTTGGGCCTCAAGGCATCAAGACCGGCGAAGTGCACCTTGGCGCTCTGCTCCCAGACGTAGGTCGCTTCTTTCCCGTTGGCGTTGGCGTGGGCCATCATCGCAACGGTCGCGCTCGTGCCGGTGGCACGTCCGCAGCTCGTCCAGGACTCGCCCTTCGCGGTGTAGGTCGTTCCGTCAACCGTGCAGGTCTGTTTGGCGTCGGCCTTGGCGCTGGCCTCCACCCACTGGCCGGTGTAGGAACCGGTGTCGCGCAGGAGCCCGCCAGGCTCGGAGCCCGGCGCGAAGTACTCGGGACGCAGCTGGGTCTTCGGGCCGACGGTCAGCAGGCGCAGCTTCGAGGAGAATCGCGGACGGAAGCCGGTGTCGGTGGTCGTGTCCCAACCGCTCAAATCGAGCTCGGCCACATTCGTGTCACGAAGCGACATCTCGATATTGACGTCCTTGTTGACCTTCCAGTTCGAAAGGTTCAGCTTCATGCCGTCGGGCGAGCCGACGTCGGTGAAGGTGTTATCGAAGCTGGTGATCTTGCTGGCGTCCCAATTGGAGAGGTCAAGGTTCTTGAGCCCGGTGGCGCCCTTGAACATATTGTCGAGCGTGGTCACCTGAGGCATATTCCAGTCGGCCATATTGAGGGTTTCGAGCCCGGAATCCCCGGAGAACATCTCATCGACGCCAGCGGCAACATGGACGGTGCAGTTGCCACCCACGCATACGGTGCCAGTACTTGAGCTCGTCACGATAGTGCTCAAATCCCAACCACTCAAGTCAAGACTCTTGAGGCTGGGGCAATCCTTGAAGGCACATTCCATATCCTGAACTTTGCTGGTATCCCATACGTCGCTGCCTTTTTTATGCGACAGGTCGCCGACACTGACCAATGATGTGTCGCCATTGAACATATCATTGATGGCGCAAAGCCCTTTCGTGTTCCAATTGCCCAGATCGACAGATTCCAGCTTGGGGGAATCTCTGAATGTCGACTGCACCCAATTGACGCTGTGCGTATCCCACTTGGAGAGGTCAATAGTGGTTATGTTCGGCATTTCGGCAAACATGTAGTTGATATTGGTGATGTTACCCATGTCCCAATCATCAACCGGCAACGTCTTGGCGGCACAACCCTGGAACATGCCGAATACCTCAACATCATCGTTGCCGAATCTCCAGCTCGCCAACGACGATAGATCTACATTAGAGGCATCTTTGCCAACGTTCTCAAACATCTCGCGAACCGTTATCGCATTCGAAACATTCCACCGCGAAAGATCGAGCGAGTCAAGCTTCCAGCAATTGCAGAACACACCCGACATTCCAGTGATCGAGGAAGTGTCCCATGCGGAAATCCCCTTGATCTCCGTAAGGTTGACGCAACCGCTGAACAGCGAACCTATATCGTCGAGCGCGGAGGTGTTCCATCCGGAAACGTCAACCGAGGCGAGCTTGCTTCGACCCGGCGCATAGTCACCGTCATGCAGCCGGGAATCACTCATGAAGAGCATGGTCGTCACATTCTTGAGACTCCTCGTGTCCCAACCACTTAGGTCCAGGTTCGTCAGGGCCCAGTCGTCGACGAACATGGAGCTGACATCATTGACGTTGGAAACCTGCAGGTCGCGAATGCCACCAATTGATGTGAGGTTTTGGTTGTAGGCAAACATCTTACTGGCGTCAGTGACCGAATCCATGTGAATCCTGTCGACACCCTTCAGCTCGGTGAGCGAGTCAGTCGCAGGCGACTGGTCCGCATACCCCTGCGAGCCCTGGAAAAGCCGGTTCATCGTGGTGACATGCGAGGTATCCCACGTTCCCATCACGCTGACATCCTTGATGTCGGGATCAAGCGCAAACATGCAGCTCATATTGGTAAGGGCGGGGAAGCTGATGTTCTCAGCACCGTCAAGAGTTTGGACATGAGCGTCATAGAACATCCAGGACATATTCTGGACCTTATCGAGATTCCAATGCGAAAGCGCACTAATCTCGGAAACCCTGGTGTTCCTGAACATATTGGTCATATCGGTCACCTTCGAGGTGTCCCAATTCTTGAGCACGCTGGTACCTGTTACCGAGGGGCTTTTATAGAAAAGATTACTCATGTTGGTCACTTGACTGGTATCGAGCCTGCCAATCTGATCCATGTCCAAGAAACCGGGCGTGCTGATGCCAGAGAACATCCTCGAGCTGTCCGCCGGAAGCTTGGTATGCTCCGGATCGGTGAAACGCAACCTGGTGCCGTCGGGAACCGACGTGTTGTAGTAGTTTAACAGTCTTTTCCAACTTGAGGTTTCGAAGGAGCCAATGGTACCCGGTCCAACGTCGTACAGGTAATAAGTCTCGTTGCCCGTTCTTGGGGCACTGACGGCGTTCTGAATGATGGTGGAGGTCCCCCAAGTCATCGGGTGGATTTCCTCTTTCCAACTGTCGTTGCGAGAGAGTTTGAACTGGCCCATCCGATCACCATTGAATTCTTCAATGAGACCCTTGTCCGAGGTGAATTTCACGACTTTCACTGAACCGTCTGGATTAAATACAACGTACTGCACCGGCGCATCGAAGGCAAAGTTATACGACGCCCCGTATCCGTTGCTGGCGGGATCCGAATACGTCGGGCTGGCCGTGGTCTCCGTGCCGTCGAAGGAATGGTAGAGATAAGAGCCATCGGAATGGAAATCAAGATAGGAGCCATCGATGATGTTCATCTTGAACGCCCCGTTGGCCCCATAGGTCATCTTTACGCTCGTCACCGTGGGCCGCTTGCCCAACATGGGACTGGAACCGGGAGCAGGAGCGGGAGCCTCGTCACCTTGGGCCTGCGGCTTCGGCGTGCTCGCGGCGCTCTTCGTGCCCTGCTCGGGCTGGGTCTTCTGGCTCGCCTCGTCCTTGACAGCGGGATCGGAGCCTTCCTTCCCGTCCTTATTATTGTCCTGCTTCTGCAGATCAACCTGCTGGGAGGACGAAGTCTGTGAGGCCTCAGTGTCCTTATTTGCATCACTTGCCGTCGCGGAAACAGTGACGGCGCCGCAAAGCATGGCCAAGGCCGCGACCGAGCCAAGAATCTTAGGCATCTTTTTGCCGGCAGTCATGATTCTCCATCTCCTCTGTCTGTCAATTCATCGCATGATAAAACCTATATACATACCAATTCTGTCTATTGCATTACCTTTTAGCAAATTGGATTCCTAACCGGTAGAAAAATCGCTGCGAACGGTTGGAATTCAGATACGAATAAAATGCGCCAAAAATCCAAATGAACGCGATAAACGTTTAATGAAACTAGAACCAGTCACCAAGGAATCTCGAATCCAAAAATCGTGTTATCTTCTTCACAGTTCCGGCTTTCACCGCGCGTCACCTCACGAGCCATAAGCGAAATGATTACTATATATAGCGGGTATTGCGTTGCCGCACCACTAGATGTAGTTGCGATGACGACAGAAACCACCGCTGCATGTCAACGGAATACGGAAAGATAGGATTCCCTATGACATTCCCGCGTGCCGACCGTGCGTGGCCCACGACAGCAATGCCGAAACGGTTGCCGGCAACGACACCGGAAGCGGTACAGACAAGCGTTTTCGCGGTAAGAACGATGGAAGGAACACAATGGCAAACGAGGTCAAACTCGCCGACGACAAGATGATGGCGGATTCACTCACTCCCCCGCAGTGGTCGACGGCCTTCGCGAAGGGCGCGGATCCGAAGAGCATGCGCATCCGCCCCGTCAACTGGAACAACATCCAGGACGACAAGGATCTCGAGGTGTGGAACCGCCTCATCGCCAACTTCTGGCTGCCCGAAAAGGTGCCGCTCTCCAACGATATTCCTTCCTGGAGGAGCATGACCGAGCACGAGCGTCAGACCACCGTGCGCGTCTTCACCGGCCTCACCACGCTTGACACCGAGCAGGCCACCGTCGGCGAGCTCGTCCAGATTCCCGACGCGCTCACGGAGCACGAGCAGGCCATCTACACCAACATTGCCTTCATGCAGTCGGTGCACGCCCGCTCCTACTCCTCCATCTTCTCCACCCTCTGCTCTTCCGAGCAGATCGACGAAGCCTACCGCTGGGCCGTGGGCAACGACCTGGTGCAGGAGCGCGTGCGCATCGTCATGGAGCAGTACCAGTCCGACGACCCGCTGAAGCGCAAGGTCGCGGCCGTGATGCTCTCCAGCCTCCTGCTCTACGCGGGCTTCTACCTGCCGCTCTACTTTTCCAGCCGCGCCAAGCTGATGAACACCGCCGACATGATCCGCCTCATCCTTCGCGACAAGGCCATCCACGGCTACTACTCCGGTTACAAGTACCAGCGCCACCTTGAGCACCGCACGCAGGCCGACCAGGAAATGCTCAAAAAGTACACCGATGACCTCTTGAACCAGCTCTATGACCTCGAGGTCAAGTATTCCGACCAGGTCTACGAGGGCTTCGACTTCATCGATGACGTGCAGGCGTTCGTGCGCTACAACGCCAACAAGACGCTGATGAACCTCGGCTATGAGGCCAAGTTCAGCGCCGCCGAGACCAAGGTGAGCCCCGAGATCATCGCCGCGCTCTCCCCCTCCGCCGACGAGAACCACGACTTCTTCTCCGGCTCCGGCTCCTCCTACGTCATCGGCAACGCCGAGGCGACCGACGACGAGGATTGGGACTTCTAGCGCCCAGCTTTCGTTCCAACTTGTAACAGGGGATGCGACATTACCGTTCGCATCCCCTGTTTCGTATTTTGTCGCGATTCGCCTCGTCACCATTGAAGTTGACAGGACATCTCCCACGTTCGCCCCACAGCCTTAGCAAGGCGACCCCAGTAATTCAGTAATGACAATAATGCTGTCGAATATCTGGTTATGAGACACAACTTTTTTCATCATTTCTCTATATTGTGAATATTTATTGACACAAATGGAAATGTCATACATTGTTATGTATAGTAAAGGACTAGTGCAATACATCACCGGATGGTTTTGGACGCCCAACCGTTGAAGACGACGGCCATCGCAACCGGTGTGGTACGGAATAACAGAATAAAAGAAGAAAACGGAAGAGCAATGAAGAAAAGCACGAAAATCGCGATAGGCGTTTTGGCCACCATGGCCGTCATCACGGTCCCTGCCCTCTCCAGCGCCGAAAATATCCAACGCTCGCAGGCCTCGGACACCAGCACGTCGGCACAGATGCAGGCACCGCACGACGAGAGCGTCCAAAGCGGCGAAGCGGCTCAGGGCGACAAGGATGCGGCGCCGGCCCCCAAGGCCGACACGACAAAATCCGATACCACCAAGCAGCAGCCTGGCGTGCAAGACGAAGAGCCCGCGGCACCGGGCGAGGCGCAAATCACCGCCAGTGAGAACGGCGCGACCGTCACGGTGACCGCGCCAAGCTCGGGGGCCACCCTCGACAAGGCGAAACTCCAGCAGGCATTGGGCAATGCCAAGGATGACACCTATAGCAGCCCGGTCACGCAGATCGTATTCACGGGCGGCACCACGACGTTGCCGGCCGATTCCAGCGGATTGTTCAGACATCTGACCAGATTGGGATCCATCACCGGCTTGAACCTGACGGACACCAGCCACGTCACCAACATGAGCTCCATGTTCGATTACTGCTCCAACCTCGCCGGTCTCGACCTGAGCCCATGGAACACCAGCAACGTCACCAACATGGGCAGCATGTTCAAAAACAGCGGACTCACCGGTCTCGACCTGAGCTCGTGGAACACCAGCAACGTCACCGACATGAGCAGCATGTTCGAAGGCAGCGAACTCGCCAACTTCGACCCCTCCCAACTCGACACCCGCAGCGTGGAAAACATGTACAACATGTTTTATTACTGCACAGGACTCACCGGCCTCGACCTGAGCTCGTGGGACACCGGCAACGTGAAGGACATGGGTTCCATGTTCAATGGCTGCAAGAATCTGACCAGCATCACATTCGGCGGTAACTTCGACACCCGCAACGCCACCAGCATAGGCGCTATGTTCAAAGACTGCGAACGGCTGGCCACCCTTGATCTCAGTGGATTCAACACGAGCAAGGCAACGGCCATGGGATCCATGTTCGAAGACTGCAACGCGCTGACGAGCATCAATTTCGGCACTGGCTTCGACACCAGCAACGCAAAATACATGTACAGCATGTTCAAGAACTGCTACGTGCTCGCCAATCTTGACTTGAGCGGATTCAACACCGGCAAGGTCACCGGCATGAGCTATATGTTCGCCAACTGCACGGGACTGACCAGCCTGGACCTCGGCGACCACTTCGACACCAGCAACGTCACCGACATGAGCTACATGTTCAACGTCAACCACCAATGGAACGGCTGGAGAACCAGCAAAATGACCACCCTCAAGCTTGGCAATCATTTTGATACCAGCAAGGTCACCAACATGCGCAGCATGTTCGACGGTTGCACCGCATTGACCAGCCTCGATCTCGGCGACCACTTCGACACCAGCAACGTCACCAACATGCTCGCCATGTTCCAGTCTTGCACCGCATTGACCAACCTCGACCTCGGCGACCACTTCGACACCAGCAACGTCATCTACATGGGCAGCATGTTCAATACGGATTGGAACAGCAATGGCCGCATCAGCAGCCACCTGGCCAGCCTGAACCTAGGTGACAAGTTCAACACCAGCAACGTCACCGACATGTCCAGCATGTTCGGGAATTGCAAAAGTCTGCTCAGCCTTGACCTCGGTAAGAATTTCAACACCGGCAAGGTAAAGAACATGGACCACATGTTTTCCGGGTGCGAAAGCGTGCGTTCCATCGACCTCGGCGACGAATTCGACACCAGCAACGTCGGCACGGGTTTCGTCGGCGACATGGGCTATATGTTCGCCAACTGCTACTGCGCCAAAACCATTCGACTGGGCGACAAGTTCAACACCAGCCGCGTCAGCGACATGAGCTATATGTTCGCGAACTGCCGTAGTGTCAATCCCCTCGATCTCGGCGATCATTTCGACACCGGCGGCGTCACCAACATGCACCGCATGTTTGGTGATTGCAATGGCGCAACCAACATCAAGCTGGGCGACAAGTTCAACACCAGCCACGTCTGGGACATGCTTGGCATGTTCGAAGGCTGCAACAGTTTGCTCACCCTCAATCTCGGCGATCAATTCGACACCAGCAACGTGCAGGATATGCGCTGGATGTTCGCGAACTGTTCCAGCCTGCCAAGGCTCGAACTCGGCAGCAAGTTCAACACCAGCAAAGTCACCAGCATGTATAGGATGTTCTGGGGCCTCAACATGCCGTATATCAATCTTGGCAGCAACTTCGACACCAGCCACGTCACCAATATGAATGGCATGTTCCAATACTGCGCAAAGACGGTATACATGAACTTCGGCGACAAGTTCAACACCAGCAACGTGCAGGACATGGGTAGTATGTTCCTGGGCGACACCCAGTTGAAGAACCTTGACATCAGTAAGTTCGATACCCGTAATGCCCACAGCATGGAAAGCATGCTCGACCCCAGTCTGGAGCAATTGACCGTTGGCGCCAACACCGCTCTTCAAGACGCGGCCTTCAACAGCACCCCCTATGGTGAAACACCTTACCAGGGTCAGTGGGTGCAGCTGGCGACACCAGCACCGGGCGCTCCTTCCGCGCAAGACATCGACGAGACCACTGCCTACGACAACGCCGCGTTGGCCGGCCGCACCCGCAGCTCTGACCCAAGCGCCACCGGCACCTACGTGTGGCTCAGGGACCGCACGGTGACCCTGAAGCCGCAGTCGCCGCTGCCCGTCGGCACGTCGGTCAAGGGCGAGACCGAGCAGACGGCCCCCGCCAAAGTAATCAAGGTGTACACCCCCGCGTTCGACACCGACGGCAACCCGATCGAGCCAGTCTCCACGCTCCGCCTCAACGGCAATTCCTTCACCCTGCCCGACGGCGACACGTTCGAGCTCAAAGGCGCGTCCGCTGGCAACTACAAGTTCCGGGGATGGTCGTCCAACGCGGACGGCAGCGGTAAACTCCAGAAGGCCGGGGTCAACCCCGACATCGTGCCCGAGGACCTCACCTTCTATGAGGCTTGGGCACGCAAGACCACGCCGCTGGTCCCCGCTACCCCGATACCTCCTGTGACGCCTTCGATTCCCTCGACCCCCACGACGCCCACGACTCAGGGAACTCCTTCGACCCCCACGCCCCAAAGCCCGGCACAGCAGCTTCCCGCCTCGGCTCCGGCGGCGATCGGGCAACCGGCTCCGACGATTGGCGGCAACGACCACGCCTTTGGCGCACCCCAGACGGTCACGGGGAACAAGCGGAACTCCAACCGCAAGTGCCAGCCCGTCAGCTATCTGGAAGGCACCACCACCCCGGCAGCGTTCGTCTGCGTCGGGCAGGAAGCCGCCGTCACCACGACCTCGCGATCAAGCTCCCCGATTCAGGCCCTGATGGCGATGATTGCCCTGTTGCTCATGATGTTCCTGGTGTTCATCGCCGTCACAAAGCGCAACAACTTCATCATCTCCCATCATCGTGCGATGGAAGTCACCGTGTGATCGATAGGTGATTGATAGGTGATTGATAGGTGATTGATAGGTGATTGATAGGTGATTGATAGGTGATTGATAGGTAATCAGTAACCTCGATTTGGGGCTGTGGCCAGCAATAGGTCGCAGCCCCAAATTCTTTGTTTGTCGCCTTGCAGACGAGTTGGAGAGATAAGGAAGAGATAAGGAAGAGATAAGAACGGACGCGTGGCCATCTTCAGGTCTCGCGTCCGTTCCTCATCTCAATTCGATTATCTGCTCGGCGGTATGCGTTCAGCTATCCAGCTATTCAACTACTGAACCAATGGACTGAACGCTCCCGTGCTGTCACTCGGCGTCGGCCACGTCCATGCCATCCGAGCCATTCGCGCGCTTACGGCGCTGAAGCCAGACCGCGGCACCCGCCATCGCAACAGCAAGGAACAAAGCCGCCCAGATAAGGCCACCGGCGATGCCGGTCTGCGCCAACGTGCCGGAACCGTTTGAGTTGGCCGGAGCCGAGCCACCCTGCGAAGGAGTCCCAGGTTCAGGCCCGGCATGCGGCGCCCACTGCGCGTACAGCGTGAAGCTCGTGGTCACCGGCAGGCTGAAATCGTAGGCATGCACAGGAGTGCCGTCCGCGCGCAACGTGTCATCAGCCACCGTGGACCAACCCTTGAAGTCCATCCCCGCCTTGGTCGGATCGCCAGGCTTCGAAGCCAGGTCGCCATCATTGACCTCCTGCGGAGGGACCGTCGAGCCACCGCGCGAATCGAAGGTGACATCTTCCACACCCTGCGCGATGACGAACGGCTGGCTGACGATACCGCTGTATTCGATCTCGCTGGCATTGACGTTACCCGGGTTGACCGGAGGAAGATACTGCCCGAACGAGAGCGACGCCGTGCCAGAACGCTGAATCCCCGTCCATGTGGCGGTGCCGGTCGTGGCATCATAGCTTCCGTCCGATGGACCCGACGAGGACGACGAGCCGGCTTGGGTGCTGGGCGCCGGCGAAGCGGTACTGTCATCCTGTACACCCACCTGCGCCTTTGCAATATTGACGTTATTGCCGTTATTGCCACTTTCGCCTGGGAGAATAGGCTTCGGGCCAACCATGCCCACGACGGTCGTCTGTATCTGGTCGGGGTTGAGTTTCGAGGTGTTGTATTGGTTCAGCGGGAATTTGACAGGGGGTAGATTGTCGCCGCCTGCAATCATCCAGTAATGCACGTCAGGCTTCTCGGAATAGCTGAGACCCGGAGTATTCGCGGGACGGAGATAGTTGCCGTCCACGCCCTTGACCGACTTCACGCTCACCGTTCCACGCTTCGCGGTGACCGTCGGATGGTTGATCCGCTCCTCCATGAACCTGACATAGGTGAGGCCCTTCATCTGCTTCAACGGCGTGAGGTCGTCGATGCCACACGAGTTGCCGTCGAGCTTCACGATGCTGTTCATGCCCTCGAGCGGCGTGAGATCGGTGATCGGGTTGCCGCTGAAGTCCAGCTCTCGCAGCGCCGGAAGACCAACGATGTCCTTCAGGCTCGCCAGTTTGCCGTTGGGCCCTGGTAGGCCGGTGGCGACGCTCGTGTAGTAGCCACACATGATGTCCAGATGCTCCAGGTTCCGCAAAGCCGTGATGCCCTTGAGGCTGGTCAGGTGCGGATTGTCGTTGACGGCCAACACCGTGATGCTGGTGTCCGGCCACAGAGGCGAGAAGTCCGTGATGTCGTTGAAGGAAAGCGACACCTGATACAAGCTTGGCGCGCCCCGCAGGGGCTCGATGTTGGTCAGGTCGTTGTTCTGCAGGTTCAGGCCAAACAGATTCTCCGTCTGGCTGATACCCGTCAAATCCGAGATGTGGTTCTGCGACACGTTCACCGTCCAGGTGCCCGGCGTCTGGTTCTCGATGTAGTGAACCGTCCACAACGGCGAGGCGTCAACAATCCTGTTGTGCGTCAGGTCAATCTGGCCAATCCGCATACCCCTCAACGGGCTCAGGTCGGAGATGTTATTGTTCGGCATATCGAGATAAGACAGGTTCGGGAAATTCTGAATGCCTTCCAGGCTTGTCATCTTCTCCGCATGCGAGCCATCCCAGTCCAGGCCGGCACGATCGACGTTCTCAATCACCGTCTCGTCGAACACACTGTCGTCGAAGGCATACCCCGCTCTCATCACGCTCTGCATCAACGCGTGATCCGGGAAGCAATCCTCCACCGTGCTCTGACCGATGACGCAGTTGCTCTGGCCGGCGGCGCTGGAATCCTGCGCTCCGACGGCGCTTTTGGTCGCGGTGGAATCTTGGCTTGTGCCTTCGCGTTGAACGTTTTTAGTCGATTGCGAGCTATCGGCACCTTGCGACGAACCGCCTTTGGCTTCGCCACTTTGGCCTTCGGTCTGTTGGTTGGCATCACCAGCCGGGTTGGGATTGGAAACCGCAGCCGTTTTCGAGGGATCCGGAGATTCCACGGATTGCGATACCGCGACGGGTTCATTCTTCTGACTAGGAGAAAGGCTCTCCGCATTGGCCGTTCCGACGCCCATCGAAAGCGCCATGGCCACGGAGACCACCACCGCCTTCATGCGCCATGTTGTTCCGTTGTTCTTCATTTCTCTCCTCATCCATCAGCGACGCGACTCATTTCGCACCGCTATCCGTTACGACTGACTGCACTTGCGAACGGGTTTTACCACCATAACGCGGAGAATAATCGTTTGATGTAGTACTGGAGAGGGATTTTTGCTTCAAACGATTGCAAATACTGGACATTCATCAATTCGACAGAATTGGGAAAGTGACTTCCATCACAAAAGTTTGTTGCGCTTTGCGATATCGAATTGCGCTAAATTGCGCTTTGATATATGAACCAATAACCATTTGTCTAATTACCGGTCGCCGCCAAAATTGGCGCGGAACTCCGATATGAAAACACGGCCAAAATCGGAGAGGGGAATGAATCCGCTTCCGATTTTGGCCGCGTCGCTAACTATGGTCGCTTATCAGGCCATAGTTCTAGTCACTTCGCACTATAGGTGGTCGTGTCTCAACTTGACCGTCGCCAGGCACAGGCCGATGACCACCAGCACGGCAGCCGCGACGAGCACCGTCGCTACCGCGGCCCCGGTCTCCGACAACATGCCACCGGAACGCACCACCCGTACCTGCCGCCTGGTGTACGAGATCGGCACCGTCGGGGTCGGCTCACTTAGAGGGTTCGGCGCGGGGTCGATGCCCGGGTCGCGGTCAATCTGCGGGGCCGGGAAGACAGGCCTCGGCACGGACGGCGGCCGCGTCGGCGTGATATGTGAGGGCGGGCTGGGCCTGCGAGGAATGCTGTTGGGCGTGGGCTCGAGGCTCTCGGTCTCGATTGCCCCTCTGAGATCCGCCGTCACGGTTCCACCGAAAAAGCTGCAACCAGAATCGCATCCGGGAAGATCCATGGTCTCGAACACGAAGGAAATCTTATCGACATTCTTCAGGTCACCCCACGTCACCAAACCCGTAGTGGAATCATAGCTGCCGGAACTTGGCCTAATCTTTATGGGCGCAATAAAGGAGCCATCGATGTTCTTCGCGGTCGGCATGCTGCCCGTCTGCGCAAAAACCGACGAGGCGTCCACGTGCTGGTCTGCTGCTTCAAGGTCCGTTATGGTCTGAGGCTGACCAATCGGGCTCAGGTCAATAATCTTGTTCCATGAGAGATCCAGATATCCGACATGCTCATTGTGCAACAAACTCACATCCGAAATTTCATTGTACGAAAGATCAACCTCATTCCAGTACTCGGCACCATTGAAAACGGGAAGCTGGCTGAGGTCAGCAATACCATCGTTCCTTAAAACAAGATTACTGTAATCTCTCGGGACGAGATGTTGCAACGGGCTGAAATCCTTGACATTCGGGCTGTCCTTAATCGTCAAATAACTAAATGAAGCGAAGTGCGCGAGTGGCGCTATGCTTGTAAGCTTTGTCGACCTGATATATAGGTCATTGATTTTGCTGAGCTTCTCGATGCCGTTGATGTTCTTGACCGCTTTGAAATCCTGCGCCATGGGGTCCAGACTGAGCGAAGTCGTCGCGTCGATGATTCCTTGCGTGAATGTGCTGCCGACTTGAACGCCGTTCTTATCGGCGACGGCCTTGGCCAGCACCGGGTCAGGGAAGCATTGGGCTATCGTGCTGGAACCTACATTGCACCCACCGGCCGCCGAGGCGGTTCCCTGCCCCAACGTCAAGCCCGTCAACAGCACCAGTGGAGCGATGAGGGCGGCCGCGAGCTTATGAAACACACGCTGCATGAATCTTCCCTTTCCTGATTCCGTGGATTCTTGGCCGCTGGTATTGCCTTTGCGATAGTCAGCCATCTCACTCACCCCGCTTGCTATCGGAACGGTGATGGGAGGAGTTCAGCGTTTCCGCGAGCGCATAGCGTCTACGGACCATGGCCGCACCGCCAGCCGCCAAAAGCACCATGACGATTACCGCGGCCACCGAAATCCACATGCTCGCCTTGGCCGCACGCTCGGCGGCGGGGCTCGGAGCGGACTTGGCCTCGGGCTCGTCGTTGCAGTAGGGCAGGGCCATGTTCTCACCGGAGCCATGCCACGCGGCACCCTGCGCGGATCCGTGGGAGCGCGAGGGGCGTTCTACGCACTTCGGGCCGCCAGAGCCACCCTTGGGAACGGTGGTGACCATGCCGTCATGTGTCATCAGGCCGCTGCCAGCTGAGGCACCGCCGCCGGGCAGTCCCGTGATCGACGGGCCCAAGGCCGGGCCTTGAATGGTGATCACAATCGTGCCGTCGTCGCCATTGCCCACATAGCTCGGGCCGCCATTTGACGGCATGCCAATCTGCTGCCAATGCGCGTAAAGCTTGTTGATGCCGGGCTTCACGTTGAGCTCCGTGCCAGGCCGGTAGATCTTCGCATCGGCGCCGAAGGAGGCCACACGGCTCCAGCCGATGAACTTGTAGCCGTCGACCTTGAACTGGTTCTGCGCCAAGGCGCGCGGCTGGTAGAGCTTGTTGCCATGCTCGGCGAAGACGATGTCAAAACTATCGTCAGGTTCATTGCCTGAGGCGCTCATGCCGTCAGGGGCGTTGGCTTCATAGCGCAGCACATAGCGGCCGCTCAACGGCGTCACCGGAGCCGACGGCACGTTGATGGCCTTCCACTGCGCGTACAGCCTGAGATGCTGGCCCTTGGAGAGGGTGACGGTCTGGCCGGGGCTATAGGCCACGCCCGGGCTGCCAGTGCCATCCTCACCGCCGTCATAGGTGGTGTTCCAGCCAAGGAACTGATAGCCCTTCACACGCGGCGTGGAGGTGGGGATTTGCTTTTGCGTGCCGTCCACGTGTGCTCCAGTCGCCTTGATGTTGGCGGGCAGACCGCCGTCCAGGGTCGCGTCATCCGGAAGGTTGGCGTTGAAGGAGATCAACGCGCCCTCCTGCCAGCGATAGGTGTGCGCGCCAGCGGATTGCGGGCCGGCATCGGCTCCGGCCATGTGGTCGGCGAGGTCCTTGTTGGCGTGGTCGACACTGCTGGCCCAACTGTCGTCCTCGTCCGTCCAGCTGCCAGTGAATCCGTTGTCGCTCATGGGGTCGTTGCTGAATGACTCCTCCTTGAACTCGGTGTCGGGCCCGACGGTCAGCTCCTCAAGGTTCTCCGGCAGGATCTTGCAGGTGCCGTCGGCGGCCTTGGCCTGGTTGTCGGAGCAGCGGTTCTGGTCGTCGGTGGGGGCGAGCGCCTTAGTGTTCCAATCGGAGAAGTCGAGTGACTTGAGGTTCGTGCCCTGGAACATGTAGGTCATACTCGTCACCTTGGATGTGTTCCACCGCGAGACATCAAGCTCGGTCAGGTTGTTGTCGCCACCGAACATGTCCCACATCTGCGTGACGTTGGCTGTGTTCCAGCCCGAGACGTCGCCCAAGTCGGTGCGCTGGCGGTTGCGTTGGAACATGCCGGCCATCGAGGTGACCTTGGTCGTGTTCCAGCCGGCCATGCCGTCCACATCCTTGAGAGCGATGTCGTAGCGGAACATGCCCTCCATGTTGGTCACGTTATCGGTGCGCCAGCCGGAAAGGTCGCCGAGACCATCGAGCGACCGGCATTGGTAGAACATGTACGACATATCGGAGACCTTGCCGGTGTCCCACGCGTTGATTCCCTTGACCTCGGTCAGCGCCGTGTCACCCGCGAAGATCGCGCGGAGCGTGACATCTCCGTTCACAAGCCTGCCGATTTTCCAACGGGACAAGTCGAGGCTGGTCAAATCGGTACGGCCCATGAACATTCGATCGAACTTCTCGACACTGTAGACCTCCCAATTCGCGATGCCACCTAAATCGAGCGAGTCAGCGCCTTCGGCAGCGACCTGAGGTGTATCCGGAGCCTCAGACGATAATTTGGTGAGCCGGTCGGTAGTGGCGAACATCCCCGACATGTTTTCCACATACCCGACGCTCCAAGTCTGTAATCCCTTGATTTCCTTGAGACTCGAGTCGGCGAGGAACATCTCCGACATGTCGGTGACATAATGCGTCCCCCAGCCGGTGAGATTCAGCGTCTCAAGGGCGGTGTCACCGGCGAACATGCTCGACAGATTATTCACGTCATAGAGTGTCCAACCCGAAAGATCCAGACTCGTCAACGAAGCGTCATTCGCGAACATGCCAGACAACGTCGTTCCATCACTGGTTCTATATGACCAATCCCAATTAGTGATTCCTTTGATTTGGCGAAGCGAGCTATCTCCCTCGAACATGCCCGACATGTCTTTCTGCTTGTTAATCCTCCACCCGGAAACATCTATGCTCTCAAGCGCTGAAGCTCCAGCGAACATATCGGCCATGTCCTCCACGTGCTGAACTTCCCAGCTTGAAAGGTCGAGGCTCTTCAGCGCCTTGGCGTTTTTGAACATGCCATTCATCATGCCCGTATACCGATACCCGTCAAATGTCGACACAAGCGTTTCGACGCCAGCAATACTCGTCAAAGAGATATCGTTGGCAAACATCTCATCGAAGCAACCATAAACACTGGTCTTCCATCCGGCAAGATCCACTGTCTGCAGTGAGACATCATCCTTGAACATCTTCTCCGCCAGGCTGACCGATGAGGCGTCCCAGCCCGAAAGATCAGCGACACGCAAAGACCTGTCCCCCTGGAACATCTGCGTCACATCCTCTAACCGAGAAATATTCCATCCGGAAAAATCCACGGCTTGCAGGGCGGCGTCGCCTTGGAACATCTGGTTCATCGACGTTGCCGCTTTCGGATTCCAGCCTGAAAGGTCAAGGCTTTCCAGCGATGTGTCGCCTTGGAACATCTTGGTCAGATCTTGCACTTTTGACACATCCCACCCCGAGAGATCCACGCTTCGCAACGCCGAATCTCCCTTGAACATCTGCTTCATAAAGCTCAAAGACGGAGTGGCCCAGCCCGCCAGACCCACATTTTGCAGGGACTTGTCGCCGCTGAACATCTCGCTCACATCCGACAAAACAGGGCTATTGCGCCCCGGCCACTCAATGGACTGCAACGCGGTGGCACCCGCGAACATTTTCTCGGCCTTTTCCAGATTTGTGGTGTCCCATCCCGAAAGGTCTAGAGTCTTCAACGATGCGTCTTGATAAAACATCCACTCCATATTTGAGGCATGGGAAGTGTCCAGGTTAGACCAATCGAAAATCTCCAACGCTGGGTCAGAGCTGAACATGCTACCCATATTGAAAGCCTGTTTTGACTCAAAAGCGCGTGTCCCATGGAACTCCGTGAGCTTGGGGTTATAAGCGAAAGCCGAATATCGAAAGACTTTACGACCGGTTTCCGCAGTCCTGTTGTCTACGACCGACAGGCCGGAAAGATCAAGCAGCCGCAAGTTCGGCATCTCTTTGGCCGTGAACATATCGCTTCTGTTAAGGTCAAGAGTGGTGTTCTCAAAGACGATCTCCGTCACCGATTTCCCCAACTCGGTAACAATCTCAGAATGCTGCCAAGGAGCCTGTTCGGAGACAAGCCCATCGTGCACCCGGATTATGCAATCGTTACCCTCGATATTCGCCTCCCACTTGGCAGCCGGGGGAGCGCCATAAAATTCCTGGAACCTTCCCGAACCACTGCATTCGGCCTCTGAGAGCTGGGGCGAGACACCGGAGCCGGCGCTGGGGGCTTGCGATGAGAGCGGGGAGCCTTGGGCGCCCAGCGGCGCCTGGCCTTGCTTGACGACGTCGGGAGAGCCTTGGGACGCGCCTTCAGAACCCGAGGCCGGTTGCCGGGAGCTGGAACCTGGCTGCTGGGAGCCGGTGCCTTGCGAACCCTGCGACGCACCTGGAGCACTATGGGCATGCGCCGAATCTACAACCTGTTGCGAGGAGCTCGGCTCATTCCCGAGCGCTCCCGAGCCGTTCGTCCCGGCGGACGCCACCACCGAAACACTCACCAACGTTGCCGCTGCCGCCACTCCGGCCAGCAGTTCGCGCCAGAACCTCATCGCCCACAACTCCCTTCAATGCGCATCTCAGCGTTGAATACACATAAACAAAAACTCTTCTTCGTCAATAGTACAATAACCCATTCTCTATCTAATTATGTCATCAAACGAAAGCGTTTGACGTCAAATTTTGATGACATAAAACGATAATCCTGCATATAGCGCGCTACTTTTGAATTGCCGAACACCATGAAACGCAAGCGGGAGTAGCCCGGCAAATCCCCGCTTCGAGAACGGTTGCCCAAATCGTCGTCGATACGATGCCACTAAACAAGACCGGACTTATCGTCTAAATTCATTTTACGTCAAATACTTACATCGAACGCTTGTCTAAAATTTGATATGACTTAAATAATCATCGTTTCACTGATATAAACATGCTATAAACCCTGTAATTTCAACAGATTCAGGTAAGATGTAGGTTTCCTGCAAACGTTAAAAATTTATGTCAAAAATTACGTCAAAGGCTTTAACGTTTGGTCATTTTGCGATACAATTTTGTCGTTCTTCAAAAACGGCAAAAACACCCCGCCTATTCGATAGCGGACAACAGCGAAAGAAGGTGCAAACATGGCACAGGCCCGCAGGCACACATCTCAAACCTTGCGCCGCATGGCAATCGCCACGCTTATCGCAGCGACCACATTCGCCTTCGCGCTCATCCCCGCCAAAGGTGCCATCGCAGGCGAATCCGAACCGCAGGGCGGATCGCAGAACAGTCAGGTTCCCAACCAAGCGGCACCGGCCACGCAAACGGCCCCAGCGACCTCAACAATGCCGGCAACTCAATCGGCTCAGCCAACGCAGGCTCAAAGCAACGGTATTGCCGCGAGCGCGGCCCACTCTCCACACGGCGGCGACACGGCTCTTCTCAATCCAGCAAACCCAAACAGCAGAAGCGCTTCAACCGCCTCTGTCTCCGCACAAGACGAAGAAGCACCCATGCCAGGCGTTGGCCCCCAAAGCCTGTGCGTGGTCGACAGCTCGACGATCGCCCAATGCTTCCCCGACCCGAATCTCGCCGCCGTGGTGGCCGAGATAACCACCGGCAGCGCCGCCAACACGAACGACGTCCTCAGCACCTACAAGATCAACAGGACCGTCCAGGTCGACGCCGAAGGGAAGTCCATAAGCGACCTCACCGGGCTCGAATATCTCACGAATGTGCAACGGCTCTACCTCGCCGACAACAACATCAGCGCCGTCCCGCAAATCAGCAGCCTCACGAAACTCACGACGGTGGACCTGAGCGGCAACCACATCACCGACGTCACGCCGCTCGACAAGATCGTCAACATCAACAGCCCCCGTTTCGGCTCACACGGCGCGGAGCTCGTTACGCTTAACCTGGCGAACAACCGCATCAGCGACGTCACGCACCTGAAACTGGACAACTCCACCATCAGCAACCTCGTCACCCTCAACCTGAGCGGCAACGCCATCACCGACGTCACGCCGCTGGCAGGGCTGTACAACGTCACGAGCCTCAACCTGGCAGGCAATCGCGTCACCGACTTGCGGCCGTTCGCCCGGCCCAATCCTTCCGACATCCCGTTGCGGAGCCTGACGAACCTCAACCTCAGCAACAACGGCATCACCGACGCCAATGGACTGCAGGACCTGACCGCCGTCAACATCAACCTCGCGGGCAACCACATCAGCGACAGCAGCGTCTTCGCCGGCAAATACAGCGGCGACCTCAACTTGGACGGCAACCAAATCAGCGATATCACGCCGTTCAAAACCCTGATCAGGCAAGCGCCCACCGTCGGCGGCACGGTGACGCTGAGCCATAACCGGCTCCTCGACGTCTCACCGCTGAACGACATCCCCGACGTCAGCAGCGTCATTCTCACGGACCAGGACGTCACGCTGCCGAACGCCGGGCCGGTGACCTCGCTGAGCCTTACCACCGCGAAGACCAAGTGCGGGGCGTACTTGACGCCCAGCAGCATCACGCCGTCCTCAGGCGTTTACGACAGCGCCAGCGGAACCGTGACGTGGAGGGGCCTGAGCCGTGGAACGCACACCGTCTCGCTCACCTTCGACGACAATATTCCCTGCGCCTGCACCCCCGGCGTGCGCTACAACGGCAGCATCACGCGATCGGTGCAGTTCGTCGACGAGCCGCCGGCCTTGCACCCCCAAGGCGAGACGCCGGCTCCGGGAGCGACGCCTTCAGGGCAAGGCCCAGCGAGGCCGGGCCGGTTCGCCAATAGCGGCAGCTCCATCGTGCTCCCAGCGATTGCGGCAATCGTCGCCTTGGCCGGCGCCGCCACCCTGATTATTCTCAGAACCCAGCTCCGCCATCGACCCACCAACGCCGAGCACGCGGCGGAGCAATAGGACGGCAGGGAGAGACGGCAGGGCTGAAAACAACGGGCAGGCAATGCAAGTAATAAGGCATCACGGAATAATTGGCCATAAACTCGCCAATCCGCCGGCGCTACCTATGGCCTATGAGCTCATAATGCACGGGCCTGTTGCCTACCGCCGACGATAGGCAGCGGACACCATAGCCAAGGCGAGTCCGACCAGGGCGAGCGCACCGGAAATGGCCACCACGGAGACCGTGTCGGTTCCAGTCGCCGCAAGGTTTTGCCCGTTGGCCCCACGCTTCAAACCATCATTCGGCCCACTGGCGCCAGGCTCGGCGCTGCCACCCGAAGACGAAGGCGAGGAAGGGCTCGGAGGACTGGGGACGACACGGCTCAGCACCGTCTTCGTCCACGCCGACGTGTTGCCGTCATCATCCTTCATCTGCATTTCTATGGCCGTCGCGCCTGTGGGAATAGCGGCGTCGGTGAAGTCCCTCGTCAGCGTCATGGCCGACCCGGAAACGACGGAATTCGGCTCCTCCACGGCGCTGCCGATCACGGAACCACCCGCGTCAATCCAGCGATAGGATATGGACACCGTATCGGCGTCCGAACTGGTGGCGACCACGTGGAACTTCGTGTCCGCCGGCACATAGGTGGCGCTCACCACAGGTGCGTCGGCACGCAGATCCACGAAATAATCATTGGTCACCGAAGCAAGCTGCACGTTCGACGTCGAATAGATCGCCGCCGTAAAGCGCACGTTCTCGCCTTCGGACGCCAAAGTCTGGAAATATCTTGAGTTATAGGACTCGTCGTAGAACATGAAACCTTGTCCACTGGCATCGGCGAGCACGTGTAGAGCTCCGGTAGGAGGCGTGATCTTCTCGGCGGCAAGGATGAGTATCTCGCCGTGGGCTTGTCGGTAGCCCTGTCCCTTGAGCTTGACCCCACCACTGGTCACGTCGCCATCGGTTATCGGCTGCCGAAACGAAATCCCGTCCATATATATGTAGTCCCCACGAGGCGCGATACCACCACCCCGTGGCTCAAGTTCCGACTCTGGCGTGGGTATGGGTGCGGATTTCGACGTAGATGCAGGTGTCGGTTTCGATGTGGATGTGGACTTCTGTTTCGATGCAGGCGCGGGTGGGGGTGTAGGCGCGGACGGCGATTCCGGTGCCATGGCAGAGGCGCCGACCTCGCTGGCCTGCGCCACTTGGCCGGACGTCATTCCCACACAACACAGGGCTATGACCGACACGGCCGCCGCGATCGTTTTCACCTTTACCGTCGCTATCGCCTTCAACATCGACTCCCATCCACGGACAGGCACATCATGCTCAATAGGGTCATCGGCACGTACGTTCCCGCCAACGATTTATCAGTCCATAAGACCTATCCCCTTTAATTTGAAATACAGCATTTATATGACGGTTTTCAGGCTTTATGCAGCCAGCACAATACCCCTAGACTCCCGGCAAAGGAACGGCTAATAATACAGACAGAACCTTTGAAAACATTGGTGTTCTCAAGAAAACGTGAAAGTCGACTCCAGCGCCGCGCGAAGGCATCCCGCATCCGCTTCAATACCTTCTCGAAAAGTGAATTCATTCATACCCACAACAAGGTTGAACGAAATTGATTAATCATGCTACTGTTTATACATAGTATTGCAGAACGATATACAAGGAGGCTACTATGAGTAGCGCAACCATTGCCGTACGTACCGATCCAGAAGTCAAAAAGGAAGCGCAGGAGGTGCTCAAAAGCATCGGCTTGGATATGAGCGGCGCCATCAACATCTTCCTTCGTCAGGTCATCAGCGACCAAGGCCTGCCCTTCCGTCCGAAGCGTGACGCAATCAACGCACGAGCCCGCTACGAAGCAGAGCACCACATCGGTAAGACATTCAACTCGGTCGACGAACTGATGGAGGAACTCAATAATGCTTAAATCGATCCTGTTGACCCCACAATTTAAACGCGACTATTCCTCCTTGCTCAAGAAACATTACGACAAAACAATCATGCAAACTGGGATAAATGCACTGTTGCAACAAAATAAGGATTTGCTGCGCACTCGATATAGAGATCATGCGCTCAAAGGAAAATGGAAGGGCTATCGGGAAATCCATCTAGATGGCGATTGGCTAATCATCTACCGTATCGAGAAGACAGAGCTGCAACTCGTTCTCACCCGCACCGGTTCGCACGACAAACTGCTGTAAAAACGAACGTTTAACGCCTAATTGCGATTCAGGCGACACTTTGCTCACCTATCGCGGAGAGCCGTACCCTTGACGGCTTTCTCGTCACGTTAGGCACTATGACCGAACAAACTTCTTGGGTGCACCAGCTGCGCGTCCCAGACAATCAGGGAGAGACAAACGGAGCCCCAAACGAACCACCGACGGCACAAATCGATCATGAAGCACATGGCCTGTTCATTTTTAGCGAAAAACGCGCCGACTGGTGCAGATTTTTTATCTTCAACCATCATATTTATGTATTAAGTTCATGAGTGCCAGTTTATCTAGCCGGCTTTGATCCGCAAACAAAAATATATAGGCACATCACGCCCGAATCGAAAAATTCATCGCCACGATACTCGGCCGCGATATGGGGAAAACCAGACATAACCGCAGGTCTTTCATGGTTTCCGGGCGTTGTCGCGAAACGGAACCGCAAGCCCGGGCAGAGCCGCCCGCAAAAGAGGAATAATGTATCACATTTCCTTGTAGAGTAGTCAATGCCAATGAATACTAGCTCAAGGTGTTGGCTCACAAACCACGCCGGCATCTCCAGCAAAAGCCAGAAAAAAGGAAAATCATGCGTACACCATTGAAGGCGGCAATTGGTCTTATAGCCGCGGTGGCCATGCTCGCCATCCCGGCATTTTCCAACGCTCAGGACGTTCAGCGCGCCCAGACCGAGGACGTCACCCAGAGCCAGGCGCAAGAACCGCAATCGCAGACAACCACACCAAGTCAATCAGGCGAGACCAAATCCCAGGGTGGGAATGGCGGATCCACGACCACCCTGCGTCAGACGGCACCACAGCTGCCGACAACGCAGGATGAAACCCCGCAACTTCCATCCGCGCAAAGCGCCTGCGGCACCATGTCCCAGTCCGTTGGGACCAACGTCACCGGAACCCTCTCCGACGACGGCAACGGCGGCTGCATGCTCACCATCACCGCAGGCACCGGTGGCGGCACCCTCAGCAGGGAGAACCCGTTCCACTTCCCGCCCGTCATGAACATCATCACCAAGGTCGTCTTCGCCGGCCCCAACACCACCACGCTTCCGCAGAACTCCAACGCCCTCTTCGACTGGATGGATAACGTGACCAGCATCGACCTCAGCTCCGCCGACGCCAGCAACGTCACCGACATGAGCGAGATGTTCGCCTACAATCCCAAGCTGACCAGCATCACGTTCGGCAACCACTTCGACACCAGCAACGTCACCACCATGCGCAGCATGTTCGCCAACTGCACCGGGCTGACCCACCTCGACGTCACTCACTTCAACACCGGCAACGTAACCAACATGAATGCCATGTTCATCAAGTGCTCCAGCTTGCCGAGCCTCGACGTCACTCACTTCAACACCAGCAAAACCACCAATATGTGCGGCATGTTCCAAGATTGCTCCAGCCTGCCGAGCCTCGACGTCAGCCATCTCGACACGAGCCACGCCACCGACATGAGCTGGATGTTCGCCGGCTGCTCCAGCCTGCCGAGCCTCGACGTCAGCAATTTCGACACCAGCAACGCCACCACCTTGCGTGGCATGTTCGCCGAGTGCTCCGGGCTGACCCGCCTCGACCTCAGCAACTTCGACACCAGGAAAACCACCAACACGGGCTTTATGTTCGACAAATGCCCCGGGTTGACGAGCCTGAATATCACCAGCTTCGACACCAGCCACGTCACCGACATGGACTACATGTTCTGCCACTGCTCTGGGCTGCGGACCCTCGACCTCAGCCATCTCGACACCAGCAGCGTTACCGACATGGAGTGGATGTTCGCCTATTGCACCAACATGCCGACCATCGACCTCAGCCGTTTCGACACCAGCCGCGTCACCGACATGTATGGCATGTTCTACAACTGCGGCAAGCTGTCCAGCCTCGACCTCAGCCATTTCGACACCCACAGCGCGACCGACACGAGCTGGATGTTCCTCTACTGCGCCAACCTGGCCAGCCTCAACCTCGGCAACCACTTCGACACCAGCCACGTCACCGATATGAGTTATATGTTCGGCGGTTGCCCGAAACTTCCCGTTCTGGATCTGGGTGCCAAGTTCGACACCGCCAACGTCGGGGATATGGAACATATGTTTGACGGCAGTTCTGGCCTGCGGCAGCTGACAGTCAGTGATGGCACGAAGCTGAACGCCAACGCGGACTTGCCGGAGACCATGGCGGGGGGCTCCGCGGTGGCGAACTGGGTGCAGGCCGAGGTGCCGGGCACGAGCTCGGCCTCCGTCAACCGGTCGAGCGTCACGCACTACACCTCCGCCAGCCTTATGGCCAGGACCATGGGCACGGACCCGGCCAAAGCGGGCACCTACGTGCGCATCGCCAAGCACGCGCTCATCCTCAAGCCGTCGACCAACCTGCCCGCCGGCACCGACGTCGCCCCCGCCACTCCCTTCATGGGCACACCCGTCGAGACCGCGGCCGCGACGAACGTGGCCGTCCGCGACTCGAGCGGGTCGGTTGCGAGAACCATCGCCACGATTCCCGTAATCGGCGGCAGCGACACCGTCCCGGCCAACCCGTTCACGATTCGTGACTGCTCCACGGCCGGCTGCACGTTCCAGGGTTGGAGCAGCCATGCCAACGGAACCGGGACCCTGCACCAGCAAGAACATAAGGTAGATCTCAACGACGGGGACGTCACCCTTTACGCCATCTGGACAGCCAACGAACCCGCACCTGGCTCGAGCTCCGGTTCGGACTCCAGCGGCACACCCGGCAGCGGCTCGGGCCTCACGCCCGCCATCCCGGTCATCGCCTCGCCCGTGGCCGCGACGGGGACCGGCCCCAACGCGGCGCTGCAGCCCGGCAGGGACTCCAACGCGACCCCGGTCCAACAGCAGGCCACGCCCAGGAAGACGGACCCCAAATGCGAGCCCGTCGCCCTCTACACCGGCGGCAGTCGCCTCGCGGCCTACAAGTGCGCCAGCGACGACACCATGGCAGCCGTCTCCGCGCCCAACGCCGCCCGGCAGGCACCGCTCTGGATCTTCCTGCTGCTCCTGTTGGCTTTGTTCGCCGTCTTCGGCCTCAGTCGCCGCAACCATTACGACGTCGTGCGCCACCGCGCAATGGAAGCCGCACGGTAAAGGAAGACACCAATATATAGGGGCCCACGCCAGGAACAACTCCGGCGAGAGCCCCTATATTTATATTGCCAACGGCATTGAAGCGGCGGACTGCGAACGCAATACCCGTCCCGACGTCTGTCGCGCCTCATCAAAACACCAGGCCATACGCCCCCTGTGTATGTGGATAGGCGTCGCCATATCCGGGCGAAGACTCCCGACGCCGGCGGCGGAGAGTATCGGCGGCGGAATTTCAAACGAATCGGCTGTGGAATCGCAATAAACCATCCTTCCCGTTCGCCATGGGCAGAAAAGCGGACAGAGCAGACCGATTTCGCCCAACCTTTGAACCCCAGACGAATCGACCAATAATACAAACGTTTCAAGTCCTCGTAGGCCAGCCAAAGGGGCGACCGAGGCCCAGATCCGTCAAAGGTAATGCGACCATCTCTATATGTAACACAATTTCTGGTATATTTAGAAATAACAGAGAATACTAATTCGGATGAATGCCAAGCAACAACACGACAGTCCATCCGCTGGCAGTAATGAGGAAAGAGGAAAAGATGCGTACACCGATGAAGGCGGCGGCCGGCATCCTAGCCGCGGCGGCCATGCTCGCCGTCCCGGCGTTCTCCAACGCCCAGGACATCCAAGGCACCCAGCCGCAGGACACACAGACACAGAGCCAAGCAGCGGCTCCCGACCAGACGCAGGCCACCGCGCCTGCGACGCAACCCGACGGCCAGGCAAAGGACACGGCCACCGCCCCGGCCGCACAGCCGGACACGACCACAACCCCCGCGGCACAGCCGGACAAGACCACCGCCCCCGCGGCGCAACCGGCCGCGCAAGGCGAGACCCCACTGCCCGCCGAGCCACAGCTCCCCTCCGCGCAGGGCACCTGCGACACCACCACCCGTTCCTTGGGCGGCAACGTCGTTGGACAGCTCTCCGACAACGGCAACGGCGGCTGCAAGCTCACCATCACCGCAACCGCCAGCGACGCATCCCTCAGCAAGGGCAAGTTCCAAGCCTTCCCCGGACTCAATACCGCCACCGAGATCACGTTCTCCGGCGACAATCTCATCGAGCTCCCCGGAAACTCGAGCAGGCTCTTCAGCGGGCTTGACAAGGTGACCAGCATCGACTTGGGCTCCGCGGACACCACCGACGTCGACCGCATGAACAGCATGTTCGAAAACTGCTCCAGCCTGACCAGCCTCAACCTCGGCGCCAACTTCAACACCGGCAACGTCGAAAACATGAGCCGCATGTTTGACGGCTGCTCCAAGCTGCCCAGCCTCAACCTCGGCGGCAAGTTCGACACCAGCAGCGTCTACAACATGAGCGACATGTTCGAAGGCTGCTCCGGACTGACCAGCCTGAACCTCGGCAACAACTTCAACACCAGCAGCGTCGACAGCATGAGCGACATGTTCTACGGCTGCTCCGGACTGACCAGCCTGAACCTCGGCGGCAACTTCAACACCAGCAGCGTCACCGAAATGGGCCGCATGTTCCAAGGATGCTCCAGCCTGACCAGCCTGGATCTCAGCAACCTCAACACCAGCAACGTCAAAAACATGGGCAACATGTTCTACGACTGCACCAACCTGGCCAACCTCAACCTCGGCGGCAACTTCAACACCAGCAGCGTCACCGACATGAGCAGCATGTTCCAAAACTGCTCCAGCTTGGCCCGCCTCGACCTCAGCAACTTCAACACCAGCAGCGTCAACCGCATGAGGGACATGTTCAACGGCTGCTCCGGGCTGACCCGCCTCGACCTCAGCAACTTCAACACCAGCAGCGTCGGGGCGGATATGTACGACATGTTCGCCAAGTGCCCGAATCTGTCGAGGCTGAATCTGGGCGACAATACCAAGCTGGACGAAGACGCGTTCTACCCCTATCTGAACTCGACCGAAAAGCACGAGTGGATGCAGGTCCCCGTGAGAGGCACCGCCTCGCAGAACGTCGACCCGACCGTCGCATACCCTTACGCAAGTCTCGCGTCCAGGACCCAAGGCAATGCCCCGGACAGGGCCGGCGTCTATGTCTTGCAGGAGCCCTTGACCCTGACCTTCAAGCCGTTCATCCCGCTGCCCGCCGGCACCCACATCGCCGGAGACCGGCAGAAGACGGCCACCTTCAATTCGATTCCCGACGCCATTGAATCCGCCGACGACGACGTCGTCATGAATATGGTCGTCAAGGCGCCCCAAAGCCAGTTCACGCTCCTCGACAACAACGGCAACCCCGTGCAGGACTATCAGTTCATCGGATGGATCGCCCCGGACAACTCCACCAGCTCTGCCAGCACGCTGACCGACCTCGACGCCGGCACGGCCAACCCGTACAAGCTGTACAAAGCAGGCAGCGACATCGACGACCCGAACAGCATCCCCGACATGACCCTGTACGAAGCCTGGATGCCGTCCACGGTGTCGGGAGGCACCATCGAATCAAGCGCGAGCCATCATCCCGGCATGCTGCCGCTGCCGCCGAGCATGTCAGGCCAGCTGCCATTGGTGCCGCCCACGAAGCCAGGAGGCACAATTAACGTTCCGATGACACCGAAGCCCGGCACACCCGGGAACAACAACGGCAACGGCGGTAACAACGGAGCCAACCCGGGCAACGGCAATGGCAACGGGAACGGCAACGGCGGCATCGGGCCCGCCGTACCCGCGTTCGCCGCGCCCGGCACGCTCGGGATCACACCCAGCACGCTCGGCCGCGACTCCAACGCGACCCCGGCCCCCCGCCGGGCCACGCCCCACAAGACGAACCCCAAGTGCGAGCCCGTCGTCTACCGCGACGGCAGCATCCAGCCCGCGGCCTACAAGTGCGTCGGCGACGACGCCATGGCCCTGTCCACAGCCGGCACCACCCGGCAGGCGCCCCTCTGGATCTTCTTCCTGCTGCTTTTGCTGGCACTGTTCGCCATCCTCGCCCTCACCCGCCGCAACCGCTTTGACATCGTCCGCCACCGCGCCGACACCGACGCCACGCGGTAATCACCAGCCATAGCCCAGCAAACATAGAGGGGT
The DNA here is from genome assembly GCF_029395435.1 of Bifidobacterium sp. ESL0790. Taxonomy (NCBI): domain Bacteria; kingdom Bacillati; phylum Actinomycetota; class Actinomycetes; order Bifidobacteriales; family Bifidobacteriaceae; genus Bifidobacterium; species Bifidobacterium sp. ESL0790. The sequence continues at coordinate 154,078 of NZ_CP113915.1, read as the reverse complement.
CGCGTCAGGAACAAATCCTGCGCGGCCCCTCCGCCATACCTGACCTGCCAAAGCCATGGCAAACCCGACCACGGCAAGCGCACCTGAAATGACCGCCACATCGGCCGTATCGGCGCCGGTGGAAACAAGCCACTGCCCATTGACGCCCCATTCGCACCGCCGTTCGGGCCTTCGGCACCAGATCCAACACCGCCACTCGATGGAGAAGGAGGGCTGAGCGGACTCGAAACAGCACGGCTCAGCACCGTCTTCGTCCACGTCGGCCCACATGACAAACTGCCGTAAAAGGTGGGGTTACGACGTTGTAATTGTGATTCGCACGACACCTTGACCACCTATCGCGGAGAGCTATACGCTTGGCGGCTTTCACCGTTACACTGGGCATTATGACTGAACAAACTTCTTGGGTGAACCCGCTGCGCGACCCACGCGACCTGCGCCTGCCACGCATCGCAGGGCCATGCAGCCTGGTGATTTTCGGTGTCACTGGCGACTTGTCGAAAAAGAAACTGCTGCCCGCCATCTACGACCTGGCCAATCGTGGCCTGCTGCCGCCGAGCTTCGGGCTGACCGGCTTCGGCCGTCGTCCGTGGAGCAACGAGGAGTTCGCCAATTTCGTCAAGGAGAACGTGAAGGCCCGCTGCCGCACGCCGTTCCGCGAGTCGACCTGGACGAACCTCGCCAAGGGGATTCGCTTCGTGCAGGGTACGTTTGACGACAAGTCGGCTTTCGAGCGCCTGAGCGAGACGGTCAAGGAACTCGACCGCGACCGCGGCACCCGCGGCAATCATGCGTTCTACATGTCCGTGCCGCCGAGCGCCTTCCCCATCGTCTCCAAGCAGCTGGCCGATTCCGGACTGGCCAAGTCGAGCGACGACGCCTGGCGCCGCGTGATCATCGAGAAACCGTTTGGTCATGATCTCGAGAGCGCGAAGGAACTCGACCGCGTCGTCTCCGAGGTCTTCGACCCGAGCTCGGTCTTCCGCATCGACCACTACCTCGGCAAGGAGACCGTGCAGAACATGCTGGCGCTGCGCTTCGCCAACTCCATGTTCGAGCCAATCTGGAATTCCAATTACGTCGACCACGTGCAGATCACGATGGCCGAGGACATCGGCATCGGCGGCCGCGCCGGATACTACGACGGCATCGGCGCCGCACGAGACGTCATCCAGAACCACCTGCTGCAGCTGATGGCCCTGACCGCGATGGAGGAGCCGGTGAGCTTCGCCGCCTCCGACCTCACCGCCGAAAAGACGAAGGTGCTTTCCGCCGTTCGCCTGCCAAAGGACCTCGGCGCCTACACCGCACGCGGCCAGTATTCCGCCGGATGGCAGGGTTCGCAGGAAGTCTGCGGCTACCTCGACGAAAAGGGTATCGACAAGTCCAGCACCACCGAGACCTATGCCGCCATCACGCTCGACGTCGATACGCGACGCTGGGCCGGAGTGCCATTCTACCTGCGCACCGGCAAACGCTTGGGCAAGCGCGTCACGGAAATCGCCGTGGTCTTCAAGCGCGCCCCGCACCTGCCCTTCGAGCAGACCGCCGTGCGCGAGCTCGGCAACAACGCCATCGTCATCCGCGTGCAGCCCAACGAGGGCGTCACCATGCGCTTCGGCGCGAAGGTGCCAGGAGCCACCGCCATGGAGGTCCGCGATGTGTCGATGGACTTCAGCTACGGCCGCAGCTTCACCGAAAACTCGCCCGAGGCTTACGAACGCTTGATTCTTGACGTGCTGCTCGGCGATCCGCCGCTCTTCCCGACCACCAAGGAAGTGGACCTGAGCTGGAAGATCCTCGACCCGATCGAGGAATATTGGGCCACGCTCGGCCAGCCGCAGCCTTATCGCGCCGGCACTTGGGGCCCGAAGGAAGCCGACGAAATGCTCGCGCGTGATGGACGCCATTGGAGGATGCCATGATCATCAAAATGCCCGATACCCAGACCAACGCCGTCGCGCGCAAGATCGAGGAACTGCATCAGCAGCGCGGCGAGGCCGGCAACGACCGCGTCCTGACGCTCATCATCTCGACCGACGAGAGCGAGCTCGAGAACGCGCTGAAAATCGCCAATTCCGCAGGTCGCGAGCACCCATGCCGCGTCATCGCCATCGTGCCCGAGACCAAGGAAGTGCCGTTCTGCGACATCAACAAGGAGCCGGATTGCTACGTCACCGATTCCGGCGAGGACGAGACCGACCTTGACGCCCAGGTGCGCTTCGGCGCGGACGCGGGCGCCGGCGAGGTCATCATCCTGCGCCCGCGCGGCGGGCTCTGCCAGCACACCGATACTTTGGTCATGCCGCTGCTGGTGCCTGATGCCCCGGTGGTCACCTGGTGGCCGACCAATCCGCCCGCCAATCCCTCGCAGGACCCGCTCGGCGCGATGGCTGGAAGCCGTATCACCGACGCGCTGCGCTCGGACGACCCGAAGAAGACGTTCGCTCAGCTGCGCGCCAACTGGAGCCCGAAGGACGTCGATTTCTCGTGGACCCGCGTGACCACATGGCGCGCGATGCTCGCCACCACCATCGACCAGCCGCCGCACCTGCCCATTGAGAGCATCAAGGTGACCGGCCAGCCGGACTATCTGCCGCTGAAGCTGCTCGCGGCCTGGCTTGCGCTGAAGCTCAACGTGCCGGTCGAGCTCGGCTATGTCTCCGGGGCCGAGGCCATCACTGGCGTCTATCTCAAGCGCTCGGACGGTGTGATCGCCATGGAGCGCCCGGATTCGCAGGAGGCCGTCATCAGCCAGCCCGGCCAGGCGCCGCAACGCGTGGCCATGCCGCTGCGTTCGCTCGAGGACTGCCTGAGCGAGGAGCTGCGCCGCATCGACCCCGACGAGGTCTACGCCGACGTGATTCGCAAGGGCTGGAGCCTGATTCAGGGCTGAGACAACGCACAAGTCGGTAGATAGGTTTTCAAGAACGGCCATTTTCCGCCAATCCCAAAATCGTATCTACCGACTTGTGCGCACTAGAGAGGAGTCATCATGGTCAATCGCAAGCTGGAAGTCTATAAAGACGCGAAAACCGTGGACCAGGCGGCGGCGCAACGCACGCTGCTCGCCATTCTGGACGGGCTGAGCGAGCGGGGCGACGAATCGACAGCCACGCCCGTTCGAGCCCGTTACGACGTCGCGCTCACTGGCGGCTCCGACGTCCTGCACGCACTGACTTATATGGCTTCCAACCCGCTGGTCGACGCCATCGATTGGGGCCGCGTCCACTTCTGGTGGGGCGATGACCGCTTTGTGGCCCCCACCGACCCGGACCGCAGCTCGTGGCAGGCACGCGAGCGCTTCCTCGACAAACTGGTGGCCAATGGACGCCTGCCCGAAGGCAACATTCACCAGATGGCCCCGGATCTTCGCACGCCGGAGCAGGTCGCCGCGGCCAGCGACGCCGAGAACGACGAGCTGCTCGCCAAGGCCGCCAGCGATTACGAGGCGGAACTGCGCCGCGAGCTCGGCGACACCTCAGCCATGGACCTGCTGATCCTGGGCATGGGCCCCGACGGCCACTATGCGTCGCTCTTCCCCGGGCACCCTGAAATCAACGTTGTTAACCGTTTGACAGTCGGCGTATCCAATTCGCCGAAAATGCCGCCGCTGCGCATCTCGATGACAGCCCCGCTGCTCGCCCGCAGCCGCCGCACCTGGATGCTCACCTGCGGCGCGGGCAAGGCCGAAGCCACAGCCCACGTCTTCGCACAGACTGACAATCCCAGCTACCCGGCAAGTTTTGCGACGGGAACAGACGAATTCGTCTGGTTCACCACAGCCGACGCGGTGGCCTGATCCACCGATGACTTTCGGCCTGTTTCCCTTTATATCAGGCCGAAAAATCATACTTTTTGAGGTATAGCTTAGCTCTGCGCGAAAATTTAGTCACACATCTTAAGCTTTGCCGTAATTTTCAGACAAACCAACAACAAACGACGCGCTCATTCGACTCAGACCTATCGCCATCGATAAATGCCGTAATACCGCGCTTCTTGACCGTCAAACACCAATCACCTCACCCAACAAACTCGGCAAACAAGTTTCCATAATTTGATTTTTTATATAAAAACGTTATTAATGAACAATAAAAAATGTATTGCAAAATAACTATTGTGGAAATTAGATAGTTGTGCGCGTGGATCTGCCGGCCACGTTGGACAGGAAGTGGTGACATGACGAGCAGGACGAAGCGGATTACAGAGATATTGGTAGCCGCGGGGGTGGCCTGCGGCATGCTCGCGCCTCTCGTCAGCGCCTCCGCCATGAATCCCGGCTCCCGGCCCACAAGCGCCAAAGCGGGTTCCTCCGTTTCTCAACAAGCCCCGAAATCTCCCAGCGCGCCAAAACCGGCGGACGACACAAATCTCAAGAGCAACGATCCTGGTCCGTCGGCGGGAGCGGACACGCAGCCGACCTCGCCGAGCGACGGACCGACGACACCTCAGGAACCCCAACAACCACAATCCCCATCCCAAAACACCGTCGGGCCGCAGGACGGCAGCTGCACTCCATACGACAACCCGCTCTCAGGGTCAAACGACAGGCTCGCCTGGAACGTCACCGCGGACTGCACCCTGCATGTCACCGATTACGGCACAAGCACCTGGATCAGCAACAATTGGAACGGTTACGTCGACAAAGACAAGATAACCACCATCAGCTTCGAGGCATACATGCCTCATCGCAGCTTCACCCAATATGTCACCGCCTCCTCTATGTTCGCGAATATGGCCTCGTTGACAACCATCAACGGCCTCAACAAGCTCGATTTCAAGAACACCTCCAGCATGGAGCAAATGTTCATGAACGACCCGAATCTCCTGAGCGTGGACCTGACGGGGATCGACACCAGCAACGTCACGAACATGTGGAAGATGTTCATGGGCCCTGCCACCACAACCGTTGCGAACGGCCCCAAAAAGCCCTACGCGTTGCAGCACATCACGTTCGGCCCGGATTTCAACACCTCGAAGGTCACGAACATGGAGGCCATGTTCGCCAACTGCGACAATCTCGAGGACCTCGATGTCAGCATGTTCGACACGAGCCACGTCACCAACATGCACATGATGTTCGACACCGACAACGTCGATGACGGCATCGACAACGCCGCCAACCACGACTTCCCAAGCCAATCCCATCTGGGCAGCATCAAATTCGGGCCGAAATTCGACACCTCGCATGTCACAAACATGGGCTTCATGTTCTACGGCGACAACGCCCTCACCTCGTTGGACGTCAGCCACTTCAACACCGGCAATGTCACCGACATGGAAGCCATGTTCGACAACGTGGCCAAAGCTCCGGCCATCGACGTCAGCGGCTTCGACACCAGCAAGGTCACGAACATGTCCTACATGTTCTGGCACAACGAGACCGTCACCAGGCTCGATGTCGGCGGCTTCGACATGCACGCGGTGACCGACACCCAATCCATGTTCGACGATTGCTGGAGCGTCACCACTCTGGCCGTCAGCGAGTTCAACACCAGCGCGGACACCAATATGCAATACATGTTCAGCGACGATAGCAGCCTGGTGACATTGAACGTCAGCGGCTTCGACACCAGCCAGGCCACCAGCATGGGCGGCATGTTCAGCGACTGCACAAACCTGCAGGTCCTTGACGTCAGTCACTTCGACACCTCCAAAGTACGCAATATGAGGTTCATGTTCAGCGACGATTACAACATCACCCAACTCAACGTCTCGGGATTCGACACCAAGAATGTCATCTCCATGAATTCGATGTTCAACTACCTCTCGAAGGTGCCGGAAATTGACGTCTCGCATTTCGACACCAGCAAGGTCGGCACCGTTGCCGATGACCCGGCCACCTGCCCGGCGGTGTGGAACAACACCAACAACAACTATGATCACCCCTGCAAGACGATGGAATACATGTTCAACGAGGACGAGGCCCTCAAACACGTCAACGTCGGCGGCTTCGACACTTCAAGCGTGAAAAGCACCAAGCAGATGTTCAACGCCACCGAGCATCTCGAGACACTCAACATGAGCGGCTTCGATTTGTCGAATGTCACGGATGTGTCGTTCATGTTCTCAAGCGTTGGAGGCAATAGCTTCTCTAACACCCTCAAGGCCGTCGTACTCGGCCCCAATACACACTTTCGCAACGGCGCATACGACAATGCCGCTTTCAATAACCTGGGCTACGTTCCCGATTGGTACCAGGTCGACCCCGTGGGAACCTGGCATGGAACCTGGTGGGATATGGTCGGGCAGAAAGACGCGTCAGGCAATGTGGTCGGCGCCAACTCCCCCTTTGGTTCCCAAGGCACGAATCCCGCCACACGTACAGAGCCAACGGTCTACGTGCACGATGGCTACGTGGCCTTCAAGTTCCTGCCCAACAATCCGGCAAACAGCGACCCCGCAAGTATGGACGGAGTGACCGGAGCGATGGACGTCTACGCCGGACTCCCCAGCGAAGCATCCAACCCGCGGTCATTCAACCTGCCGCAGAACCACTACAGCATCACCGGCCACCGCTTCATCGAATGGAACACCGAGGCTAACGGCACGGGCCGCGGCTACACGGTCGACGACCAATACACCATCCCCGAGGACACCCCCGGCCATCCCGTCAAAAACACCACCATCAAGTTCTACGCCAAATGGTTCAAGTCGCCTGATACGCCGGAGGTCACCGCCGTGGCACAACACGGCAACGCGATCGCCGGGGTGATTCCCAGCGACAACCGGGCGACGGTCGACATCACCGTGGAATTCGAGGTGCCCGACGGCACCAAGACCAACAGCAGCCTCAAGATATTCGCCAAATCTGGCCGCAACAGCTTCCTGAACGAGGACGACGTCAACCGCTTCCCGGTCTACACCATCGCGGGCAACGACCTGATCGCCACGGGCTCGCCTGAGGCCCGGATATCAAAGACGTTCACCGTCAACGCGGCCGACATCCCGTTCCTCAAGAGCTCCTACCCCGATTTCAACTACACCTTCACCGCCATCGAGACCTTGAGCGGCGTGGAGGGCGAGCAGTCCGGCTGGGAGCCGTATTCCACCCACCTCGACTTCGCCCCGCCCGTCATCAAGCCCTCGGCCACCATGTACAGGGTCACCGGGCAGTCTAGCGACACCATGGACGGCACGCTGGCGAACGTCGGCACCGACATCGCCTCCCCCACCACGGGCACAGCAGCCGGGCAATGGGACACCGACATCTCCGGCGAGCCACCCGTCATCCCGCTGCCTCGCCACGAGAAAGCCGGCAACCAGCTGACCTTCACCTGGCCCGGCGGAGCCGCACCCACCACCACAAGCTCCAACGTACTCAACGGCACCTGGAGCACACCACTGGCCGACATCGTCAATCTGACCGACAATGTCACCATCAACGCCGTCGACAGCCTCGGCAACGAGGCCGCACCGGTCACGCCACAGCTGATCTACACGCCTGTCATCGACAGCGTCACTAGTCCCACCACCGTCAACGGCGAGCTGCCAGCTGGCTCAGTGGTGAAGGTGAAGATCTCGCACATCCGCCCCGCGAGCATGGATTGGGGCAGTGTGCAGATCACCGCCAAGCCCGAGCACAACAGCATCCCCGACACCGCCGATCTCACCGACCTCGGCACGGGCACCGTCACCTATTCGAGGGATCTCTGCACCGGCGTGGACGCGACCACGGGCTGCACCGCCGCGGAAAGCGGCACGGAATCGACAATCACGGTCAACGTGCCGGTCAACGCCACCTATCCCTTCACCACCTACCCCGACAAGGATTGGACGTTCGAGGTGCGCATCGGCCTGCCGCAAGGTGGCTCGCCGACCGCCTACACCGGCGTCGCCAAGGCCAACAGGCATATGGACATGGAGCCGCCGAGCATCGAGAACACCAAGAACAGCTACCTGACCAGCGAGGCGAACCTAGGCGGCAAACTGTGGACCTCCACACGCACGGCTCCCGAGACGCCGACATGGACGCTGGGCGGCACGGCGCCGTCGAACCCGGACCGCGCTCCCGAGATGGGCGCGAGCCTCACCGTCACCTGGCCCGACAACACCACCAGCACGGGCTCCAGCATCACTTGGAACGACAACAAGTGGTCCGTCGCGGTGCCCGCCAACATGCAAGCCGGCACGGTGAAGATCCAGGCCACGGACTCCACGGGCAATGAGTCGTACACCAGCACCGTCCGGCTCACGCCCAGCATGGTGAACGCCCTGCCATTCACCGGATTCGACAACCTGTGGGTGCGTGGCGGGCTTGCGGCGGCCGTGATCGTCACCGCCCTGTCGCTCGCCTACGTCAGCGGCGAGGCGCTCAAGAGGACCCACGGCGTGAAGGCCGGTCGCAGATAAGGAAGGCTGGCGAAGAGGAATAAAGAATACAGGCAAATAAGCCCCGGCCCCGATTAGGACACCACCACCTCCAGGCCAGGCAGCTCACCACAACCGAAACACCATACGAATCCGGCCCCGCCCGAACAATCACGTTCGCGGCGGGGCCGGATTCTATATAAATGGCTGATGGTCACTCAAGCGGCCATCAGCTGTAATCAGCCGTCCGTAATCAGTCGGACATCTTCACTTCCGGACGGCCATCCTCGGCCCACAGAGTGTGGAAGGCGCCGGGCTCGTCCACACGGCCGTAGGTGTGCGCGCCGAAGAGGTCACGCTGGGCCTGGATGACGGAGGCGGGCAGGCGCTTGGAACGCAGCTCGTCGTAGTAGGAAAGCGAGGTCGAGAAGACCGGCGCGGGCACACCGCAGGTCGCGGCCTTGGCCACCACGCGGCGCCAGGAATCCTGCGCGCCCTCGACGGCCTTCTTGAAGTACGGCGCGAAGAGCAGCGAGACGTCGGCCGCGCCGGACTCGAAGGCGTCGGAGACGACGTTGAGGAACTGGGCGCGGATGATGCAGCCACCACGCCAGATGCGTGCCACGGCGGCCAGATCAATCTTCCAGTCGTACTGCTTGGCACCATCGTTGATCTCGTTGAAGCCCTGCGCATAGGCGACGATCTTGGAGGCGTAGAGCGCCTGGCGGATGTCTTCGATGAAGGCCTTGCGCTCGTCGTCGCTGGCGAACGTGATCTTGCCGTCGGGGCCGGTCATGCCCTGCTTGGCGGCACCGGCGCGCAGCTCGGTCTGGTCGGAGAGGCCACGGGCGAAGACGCCCTCGGCGATGGCGGTGACGGGGGTGCCGAGCTCGAGGGCGGTCTCGACCGTCCAGGTGCCGGTGCCCTTCATGCCGGCCTGATCGACGATGACGTCGACCAGCGGCTTGCCTGTCTTCTTGTCCTTCTCGTGCAGCAGGTCGGCGGTGATCTCGATCAGGTAGGAGTTGAGCTCGGTCTTGTCCCACTCGGCGAACACGTCGCCGATCTCGTCGGGGGTCATGCCCATGCCGCGACGCATCAGGTCGTAGCTTTCGGCGATGAGCTGCATGTCGGCGTACTCGATGCCGTTGTGGACCATCTTGACGAAGTGGCCGGCGCCGTTCTCACCGATGTGAGTGACGCAAGGCTCGCCCTCCGCCTTCGCGGCGATGGACTTCAGGATCGGGCCGAGGGTCTTCCAGGACTCATCGGTGCCGCCGGGCATCATGGACGGGCCGTTGAGCGCGCCCTCTTCGCCGCCGGAAACGCCACAGCCAACATAGTGCAGGCCGCGGGCGCGGATGGCCTTCTCACGGCGGATGGTGTCTTTGAAGTAGGAATTGCCGCCGTCGACGATGATGTCGCCCTTGTCCATGGCGTCGGCGAGCGCCTCGATCATGGCGTCGGTGGGGGCGCCGGCCTTGACCATGATGATGGCCGTGCGCGGCTTCTTGAGCGAGGCGACGAACTCGTCGATGGTCTTGGCGGGCACGAACTTGCCCTCGCTGCCGTGCTCCTTCATGAGCTTGTCGGTACGCTCGTAGTGACGATTGTAGAGCGCCACGGTGTTACCATGATGCGCGAGGTTCCGCGCAAGATTCGAACCCATAGCCGCCAGGCCGACAACTCCAATGTTTGCTGTTGCTTCCGCCATTGTTTACCTTTCACATCGACAAATCACGTGCTCGCACTCCGCGTCTCGCCACGCACGTTCGTTCGCGGCCAACGGCTTGCGCGCCCCATTCGCGGCATTTGTCACGTTGCCGCGTCTTTGGGCGTTCGGGGCGTTCTCGACCCCGTGCACACGTCGTTTCCAGTTTATCGTCTTGGCCGCCGTCGCGCATCAATTATCAGCTCAATGAGACATTTATATCAGGACGATTATGCTTCCGTTCCGTTGTGCCATGCCTCCCTGTTGTATTCCCGAACGCTGTATAGCAATAATGAAAGGGCCTGCTTCACTCAAGAAACAAGCCCTTTGCGAGGTATCACCAGCCCGCGAGCGCCGCACCTACCGTTCAAACAGGCCCGCCGCGAGCCCCTTTGCCACAGAGAAAACGTAGCATTCGCGAAAGCCGCTTTCGGTACAAATAACGGCAACATGACGCACAAATCGCAAGGCACTCGAATGGTGCGCGCCGCCGCCAACTACTCCAGGAACATCTCGCGCAGCCCGGCGACCTCGTCCTCGCTCATGCCATTGTTGAGGCAGTAGCGCTCCACGGAGCCGTATTCCTCCTTGATGCTGGCGAGCACCGTGCGCATGAGCTCCGGCGGCGAGGCGAGCATGGCGGTCTGCGCCGCCGAGATGTGCCCCACGCCCTTGTCGCTCATCAGGCCCGAGACGACGGTGTTCTTGAACGCGGCGCCGAGGTTGTCGCCGGACTGGGCGTAACAGGAGACGACCATGTCATCATCCACGCCAAGCAGACTCATGAGGATGCCCGAGGTGATGCCCGTGCGGTCCTTGCCGGCCGTGCAATGGATGAGCATGGGGTGACCGTCGTCCTGCAGCAGCTTGCGCAGGATGAGCACAATCTGCTCGGCCGAGCCGAAGACGATATCGTGGTACATCTCGGCCATGTCGACGCCTTTGCTCGTCATCTCCTTGAAGCCCTGGCTCTTGTGCAGGTTGGTCTTGAGCAGCGGCACGCGGTCGACGTGGATGTCGGCAGGCAGCTTGTACGACCACAGCTTGACCTCGACTGGGTCGCGCAGGTCGACCACTTCCTTGATGCCGAGCCGATGCAGGTCATCGATGCCGTGCTCGCCCAGGAAGTTGAGGCCGGCGGCGCGGAAGAAGAGCCCGTCACGCAGCTTGTGGCCGTCCGCTGTGGGATAGCCGCCGATGCCACGCGCGTTAGGGACGCCGTCGATCTCGACGCCCGCGCCGTCCCCATCCGGCCGGTAGTCGAGATACGAGGTGCTTGGGTTGGCGGCACCGCCCGAAACGCTTCCGTCATTGTCGCCTTCGCGGCCATTCACCTGATCATCGCGCGAATCCTCAAGCGCCATGCCACACCTCTTTCATTGGTCATTTCCATAACGAATACGCGAATAAGTCTATCGGATAACGTTGGCGCAAGCTGGGAGCCTATCAAAACCAGCGATATTCCCGCCACCCATGTTGGACAAAACGGCAACGAACCCACCAAAGACGCGCATACCCCATTGAGGTAGACTCAAAACAACCATGTTTCAATTCATGCCAGTTTGAGGAAGGACGCCGATGACCGTCAACAACACGCGCGACGATTGGTGGAAGCAGGCCGTCGTCTACCAGGTCTATCCACGCAGTTTCAAAGACGTCAACGGCGATGGCATCGGCGACATTGCGGGCATCACCGAGAAAATGGACTATCTCAAGGCGCTCGGCGTCGACGCGATCTGGCTTTCGCCGTTCTACCCCTCCGACCTGGCCGACGGCGGCTACGACGTCATCGATTATCGCGACGTGGACCCGCGTCTCGGCACCATGGCCGATTTCGACAAGATGGTAGCGGTGGCGCACGAAGCCGGCATCAAGGTGATCGTCGACATCGTGCCGAACCACACCTCCAACAAGCACCCGTTCTTCCAGGAGGCGCTGGCGGCCGGACGCGGCTCGAAGGCGCGCGACCGCTATATCTTCCGCGATGGACGCGGCGAGAACGGCGAGCTGCCGCCCAACGACTGGCAGTCGCTATTCGGCGGCCCGGCCTGGCAGCGCGTGGACGACGGCCAATGGTACTTCCACATCTTCGCGCGCGAGCAGCCCGACCTCAACTGGAAGAACCCGGACGTGCACGAGGATTTCAAGAAGACGCTGCGATTCTGGAGCGACCACGGCACCGACGGCTTCCGCATCGACGTGGCGCATGGACTGGCCAAGGATTTCGACAGCAGGCCGCTCGAGGAGCTGGGCCGCGAGTTCCCCGTGGAGAACAACGTCAACCACGACGGGCGCAACCCCATGTGGGACAGGCCCGAGGTCCACGAGATCTACAAGGAGTGGCGCCAGGTCTTCAACGAATACAATCCGCCGCGTTTCGCGGTCGGCGAGGCCTGGGTGGTGCCTGAGCACCAGCATCTCTACGCCTCACCCGACGAGCTCGGCCAGGTCTTCAACTTCGAGCTCGCGAAGGCCGATTGGAACGTCGGGCAGATGCGCCAGGCCATCACCGAAGGGCTTCAAAGCGCGGCACAGAGCGGCGGCTCCACCTCCACATGGGTGATGAGCAACCACGACATCCCGCGCAACACCACCCGTTACGCGCTGCCGCAGGTGCCCTCGCGCGACAAGCACCAGATCGCCAAGGACTGGATCCTGCGCAATGGAGAGAGTTATTACGAGGACCGTCCACTGGGCACACGTCGCGCCCGCGCGGCCGCGTTGATGGAGATGGGCCTGCCGGGTTCCGTTTACATTTACCAGGGTGAGGAGCTCGGCCTTTTCGAAGTCGCCAACATTCCGTGGGACCGGCTCGAGGACCCGACGCCGTTCCGCACCAACCGCAACTCCACCGACAAGGGCCGCGACGGCTGCCGCGTACCGCTGCCATGGAGCGCTTCGGACGAGCCGAAACCAGCCGATTGGAATCCGGACTTCGGGCAGGGCGCGTCCTTCGGCTTCTCACCGGCCACACGCGCCGATGGCAGCGCATCGGCCGACCCACACTTGCCGCAACCCCTGTGGTTCAAGGATTTCGCGGCCGACAAAGAGTCTGCGGACGCCACCTCAACGCTCAACCTCTATCGTGCGGCGATGCGCATTCGTGCCGAAAAGCTGACGGCGACCGGCGATTACGAGACTTTCGATTGGCTGGATATGGGCAGCGACGTCATCGCCTACACACGCCCAGCGGTCTCAGACGGCTCTCCAGCCACTTTCGCGAGTATTACAAACTTCGGCGCGGCTCCCGTCGCCCTGCCGAAGGGCCGGATTCTGCTCGCTTCCGCAGAACTCGCCGCAGACGGCGGTCTGCCGCAAGACGCGAGCGCCTGGCTCCTACTCGACAAGTAACTGAACAAATAAGTAATAAAATTCAAAATATAAAACAAGCGCCTGAAACTTGCAAATCATAAGGTTTCAGGCACTTATTAATTCTCGTAAACACTTAAATTCAATGCCGATTTTCACACGTTCCAGCGAACGATGACGGGGTCGTTTTTGTAGTAGCCGAGCACCGAATGGTGAGCCGTGTCGAAACGCAGGAGACGGCCCGAGTGCGGATCGGCGCACAGCCATTGCGTGGTGACGATACGCAGGATATGGGCGTGCGCGACAAGCAGAACGTTGTGGCCGGCGAGGATCATCGGCGTCACCTGTTCGATGACACGACGAGCACGCACGGCGGCCTCTTCCACGGTCTCGCCGACGCCGTTGTGGACATTGACCGTTTCGCGGCTCGGCAGGGTGCAAACCCAATCACCCCGCATTCGGGCCGGCAACGTTTCGGGCCCTTCGTCCCAAACGCACCAATCGTGCCCGAGCGCCGCACCGACTTCCTCGCGCCGACGCCCCTCGGCAGGGCCGTAGTCCCATTCCATCAGGTCGTCAAGCGTTTCAAAATCGGAATAACCCGCCAATTGCGCCGTCTCGCTGGCACGACGCAACGGACTGGAAAAAATGCGCCCGCGCCCGAAACCATCCGGGAACGCCTCACGCAATCGTTTGCCGCCCGCGAGCGCCTGACGCCGGCCTTCCTCGTTCAACGGCACATCCGTACGTCCCGTGTATTGCCCGCTCACGCTCCACGCGGTCTGCCCGTGGCGCAACAGCACCAGGTAGCCAGCCTTCGAGGCATCTTTGCCAGAGGTAATGTAGTCGCTCATGGTTTCACTTTAGCGCGCCGTGGTTGCCAGCGCCATCGCTCCTCGCCCAGCGGACGGGAATAGCTTCTTCTATCATGGAGATATGGTTGGATCACAAGGCAAAGGCAACGGCCCCCGCCACAGCAAAAAGGCGGCCAAGGCTGCAGCGGCGAGGAGCGCCGAGGCGGACGCGACCGAAGACGCGGCGACGCTTGCCAACGCAGGTTCCGCCATGGCAGATGCGCAAGATGCACAAGAGACGCAGGCCTCGCCGGAACCTCTCGCCACGCCACAATACAGCCCAGACTCTCAGCAAACCCCATATTCAAGCCCTTCTTCACCTGCAAGCGACCCCAGCCCATTGCATTCCACGGCGGACGATATCGTGGGCAAGCTCAACGCCATTGACGAGAAAGTGAACACCATGCGCAGCAAACAGATCAGCGACCCGGATTCCCTGGGCGACAAGATTTTCAAAGTCGCACTGCCTTCGGCGATCGGCATCGTGGGCGGCAAGCTGTTCAAGACCGTGTGGGACAAGTCCGTCGTCGACCGTCACGGATCCGCCAAGCTCAACGACGGAGAGACCCAGCAGCAAAGCCTTCTGGCCAGCATGACCTTCGCCGCGCTTTCGGCTGCGTTCACCGCCATCATCACCGAGCTCGGCGGCCGTGGGTCACAGGCTTTCGTCACGCGCCGCCAGCATCGTCGTGGCGGAAAGTAGAAAAATAGGGCTGACGTAGGGAAATACGCCGCAATACTTCGCTTGAGGCAGGTTATTCGTTGATTGTCGCGAGCGCAACCGCCATCAAGACATGATGCCTTTGTTCCCAACTTCACATCTCCCCGCAGCAAAAATATCGTCTGGAATGCCATACGTTGTCTAGATTTTTGAGAGAATGACAATATGACAGATACTTCAGCAACACCATTCGAGAACGAAACCATCAAGACGCTGCTCAACCGGCGCTCCATCCGCAAATTCAAGCCGGAGGCCATCGACCCCGAGATTGTCGCCGCGATCGAGGAGGCGGCCCAGCGCGCGCCGTCGAGCCAGTACCTCAACGATTGGTCCGCCATTCGCGTCAAGAGTCAGGAGCTCAAGAAGACCATCGCCAAGATCGGCCACCAGCCCTACATCGCCGAGGCTCCCCTGCTCTACATCTTCATCGCCGACGAGCACCGCAACGCCGCCATCGCCAGGCGAAAGGGCGTCGACGTGCACTCCGACGAGTTCACGCTGAACTCCAACTACCGCTTCGTGCAGGCGCAGAATGACGCCGTGCTCGCGCTGCACGCCATGGAGACCGCCGCCAACGGGCTTGGCCTCGGCTGCGTGGTGCTGGGCTCCGTGCTCAACGACCAGGCCGAGCTCATCAAGCTGCTGCACCTGCCCGAATTCACCTATCCGATTCTCGGCCTGGCCATCGGCAAGCCCGATCAGGCCCCGGCGCTCAAGCCGCGCATGGACCGTTCCGCGCAGTTCTTCGACGACGCCTATCCGGCTGACGACTCGGAGTTCACCGACGGTCTGGACGCCTTTGACGACACGGTGCACCGTTATTACGACCTGCGCAACACCGAGCGCCCGGTCGACGCCTTCAGCGACCAGATCACCAAGAACGCCACCGACCCCGGTGTCTTCTCCCGCAACGCGAAGACCTTGGTCGAGTCGCAAGGCTTCCGCTACGACCGCTGACTCAGCTCTCAGGCCCAACAAACAGGTTTAAACAGACCTACCGAGGCCCATTATCTCCAACATTTTGTTTCTCAAAGGGGACGCGCACTCAAGCCGCGTCCCCAACTCATATCCAAGCCCAAAATCTCAAGCACTTCACAGCTATCACAGCGTCCACCGTGCCCACATCTGCATCGCGTTTGCGACGCAACCACCCAGCTCACCGTCACATTCGCAATCCGAGCCACCTTTGTAGTCGCGTTTGTGACGCAAACCATCCAATTAACGTCACAAACGCAATCTCAACCACCACTTAGTTACGTTCGTGACGTCATCATCCCAATTAGCGTCACGGATGCAATCCAGTCCGCCACCTAATTGCATTTGCGACGCAAACACCCGACTCAGCGTCACAAATGCAACACTGCGCCATTCATATGGTTTACTTTCTCCGTGGTTTGAAACCACGTTTGCGCGAGCGCGGCTTTCGGCTGCTTCGCATCCCGTATAGCAGACGCTCGTCACTCGGGTCGTGATGCGTCAGATGCCACTGTCCGCAGTATTCGCACCGGTACACCCACAGCTCGGCCCCACGTTCCAGCATGGCCTGGTTGGCGGCGCGCTGCGCCTGGGCCTTGTCGTGGTACATGATCTTGCGCGAGCTGGCGCAACGTTTCGGGGTGAAGTAGTGCACTCCCCCACTCTAGCAATGCAGCCTTACGGCAGGCCCTATAACAAAGCAACGCCTCTGTTGTCGTCAATCACACCACACTTCTCATTTCGCTTGTCACTTCGTCATTATCACGCCTTCCCCGTCACAGGAATCTCTAGCATCGACATCACTCCGCATTCGTGCCACAAACCGACTTATAAGCATGCATCAACACCATCAACCGTCATATATCCACAACCCATTCCGACCCGCTGTGCATCCGCATCCACCACAGGCCGTCAGATATCCACTTCTTCCCGACAGGCGCGAATCAGACAAACCAGGTGACGATACGCCAGTTGCCGGAACCACTATGCGTAATGTCGAGATATGGCCAGCAGCATGGACTCAAAAATACGTGTAAAGTTCATCGCATCACTGCAAAAGTCACGTCTAAGACCTTGTTTTGTGACGTCAGACGGCATCTGAGATGCTAAATCAGGCACCCTATCACGTCCAAGCCCTCCAAGATGGCAGCCAGATATAAAAAGGGCGCATGACTCATATGGATGTCGTATAAGCCATGCGCCCGTCAAAAGCACAATGCAAAAAGTTACGGCAAATCGTTGCCAGCGGCCATGTAAAGGTCATACCACTCCTGGGCGGTAATCCTCACATCGGTGCCAGCCATCATCTCCTCAATCCTGCTCGGCGTCATCGAGCCCAACAGCACCTGCATATTGGCCGGATGCCGCAGAATCCAAGCCACGGCGATCGCGTTCTTCGTCACGCCATACTTGTCGGCGATACGCTGCAGTGTCGCGTTGAGCTCCGGGAACTTGGGATTGTCGATGAACACACCCTCGAAGAAGCCGAACTGGAACGGACTCCACGCCTGAATCGTCATATGCCTCAGGCGCGAATAGCTGATGAGCCCGCCATCGTGGTCGACGCTCGGCGCATCGGTCATGTTGACGTGGATCTCCTGCTGCACCATGCCGGTGTGCCCCAAGCCGAACTGCAGCTGGTTGACCTCCAACTTCTGCCCGACCGCGCTCTGCAGCATCTCCACCTGCATCGGATTGACGTTGCTCACGCCGAAATGCCGCACCTTGCCGCTGCTCTGCAGCTCGTTGAACGCCTCGGCCAACTCATCGAGATCAACCAAGGTATCGGGCCTATGCAGCAACACGAAGTCGACGTAATCGGTCTGCAGGTTCCTCAGCTCGCTGTCAAGCGCCTCCAGCAAGTGCTTCTTGGAGAAGTCATAACGGGTGATCTGGTCGCTTTCAGGGTTGCGATAGATGCCGAATTTCGTCTGCACATAGATCTTGCTACGATCCGCTTCCAGATCCTGCAACGCCTGTCCCAGCCGCCTGCTGCTCGCGCCAGCCGTATAGCAATCAGCGGTATCAAAGAAATTGATTCCACCGTCAAGAGCGGTCTTGACGATCTCTCGCGCCTCATCCGCGCTCTTCTCGTGCAACCGCATGACTCCCTGCGCCACACGCGACGCCATCACGCCAGATGTGCCCAGTTCCGAATACTTCATATTTTCTCCTTAAAAGTCTTCATTCCCCATTGTGAAAACCAATACCATTATAAATAGCTAGACTCATTTTGAAAGGCACTACCCAAAGCGAAAAAACGTCTGCCCGATCCGGTTGTGCGTGTTACAGGCCGAACAACATAGCTCTAATAAGAAATCGGACACACCATCCGGGCCCGGGCGGGACTTGCGGCTTGTCGTCTCCACGGCATCGGGAGCCCCGTCGGCGGAGCCAAGACTTGTGTCTTTTTGTATCCGTTGCGTGGTGTCGGAATCCCCGTCATGTCGTTGGTTGTGGCCGCCGGTGCCACGAACCTAACGGGGCTGTGGCGTCCGTCCCGGACTAAGGGCCGACCGGCTCCCTGGTTGCCGAGGTTGTGGGTGTCGCAGGCGGAACCGCATGGTCCTGGCTAGAAATTGAATACGCCATTCGAGCTTCGGAGGGCTTTGTGTGCGGTGGGGTCGGGCCGGTGGCCCCGGCCGGGGACCGGACGCGCCAGGCCGCGCCGCCTGTGGGCCGCGTGTGGTCTTGGGTGTGCGGAAAGGCCCCGGGCGGATCGCGTGGATCCGGCCGGGGCCTCCCTGAAGTGTTAATGCGGCGGCGGGCTACTCTCCCACACCCTCCCGGGTGCAGTACCATCGCCGTGCCAGGCCTTAGCTTCCGGGTTCGGAATGGGACCGGGCGTCTCCCCTGGGCTATGGCCGCCGCAAATCTTATATTATACGCGGAACACGGGGCTCCGCGGGATGTGGCGGCTTGGGGACCGGACAGCGGACGCGATGTTGGATGCATGTCTTGTGTGGATTCCAGAGTGCTAGTGCTGTCTGGAGATCAATCGCAGAGGATGCCCCACGGACCCCACCACCAAAGGATGGGGTTGTGTGATTGCCTTTCGGCCATTAGTACCGGTCAGCTCCACCCCTCGCGGGGCTTCCACGTCCGGCCTATCGACCAGGTGTTCTAACCTGGGGCCTACAGGGACTCGAGGTCCCAAGGAATACTGATCTCGGAGCAGGCTTCCCGCTTAGATGCTTTCAGCGGTTATCCCTTCCGAACGTAGCCAACCGGCCGTGCCACTGGCGTGACAACCGGCATACCAGAGGTTCGTCCACCCAGGTCCTCTCGTACTATGGGCAGGTCTCCTCAATATTCCAACGAGCGCAGAGGATAGAGACCAAACTGTCTCACGACGTTCTGAACCCAGCTCGCGTGCCGCTTTAATCGGCGAACGGCCGAACCCTTGGGACCTGCTACAGCCCCAGGATGCGACGAGCCGACATCGAGGTGCCAAACCATCCCGTCGATATGGACTCTTGGGAATGATCAGCCTGTTATCCCCGGGGTACCTTTTATCCGTTGAGCGATGCCGCGCCCGTGCGCCGGCACCGGATCGCTATCTCCGACTTTCGTCCCTGCTCGACCCGTCAGTCTCACAGTCAAGCCCGCTTGTGCGATTGCACTCGACACCCGATTGCCAACCGGGCTGAGCGGACCTTTGAGCGCCTCCGTTATCCTTTGGGAGGCAACCGCCCCAGTTAAACTACCCGCCAGGCACTGTCCCTGACAAGGATGACTTGTCGAGGTTAGACACCAGATCCGGACAGAGCGGTATTTCACCTTTCGGCTCAACGATGGCTGGCGCCACCGCATCGAAGCCTCCCGCCTATGCTACACAGTCCGGACCTAATGACAATACCAAGGTATAGTAAAGGTCCCGGGTCTTTTCGTCCTTCTGCGCTTAACGAGCATCTTTACTCGTACTGCAATTTCGCCGAGCTCCTGGTCGAGACAGTGGGGAAGTCGTTACGCCATTCGTGCAGGTCGGAACTTACCCGACAAGGAATTTCGCTACCTTAGGATGGTTATAGTTACCACCGCCGTTTACCGGGGCTTGAATTCACCGCTGCCCCCTCACAAGGAGGGATGACGGATCCTCTTAACCTTCCGGCACCGGGCAGGCGTCAGTGCATATACAGCGGCTTTCGCCTTCGCATGCACCTGTGTTTTTGGTAAACAGTCGCTACCCCCTGGTCTGTGCCACCCGCCGCCGCTCCGGGCGCGAAGCCCTTCACCGCAGCGGGTCTCCCTTATACCGAAGGCACGGGAGTGATTTGCCGAGTTCCTTGACCAGGATTCGCTCGATCGCCTTGGTATTCTCTACCTGACCACCTGTGTCGGTTTGCGGTACGGGCGCCGCAAGCCCTCACGCCGAAGCTTTCTCGGCGACGGGAACCACCGGATTCGGCCCCAACGGGCCCCACCATCGCGCCTCGCCATATCGCACCGCGGATTTGCCTACGGTACTGGCTGCACGCTTGGCCACGGACTACCACCGCCGCGGCCGGCTCTCCCATCGCGTCACTCCTGCGCTGACCTACCGGAAGGTCTGTCCCAACCACCACACGTCAGCCAACCCGAAGGAAGGCCTCGGTGAGGCGGGAGGTTAGTACCCGACTTTCGGTCCTGTCGGTCTTGCGCCGGTACGGGAATATCAACCCGTTCATCCATTCGACTACGCCTGTCGGCCTCGCCTTAGGACCCGACTCACCCGGGGACGATGAACGTGGCCCCGGAACCCTTGGTCATCCAGCGGACGGGATCCTCACCCGCCTTTCGCTACTCATGTCTGCATTCTCGCTTCCGCCCGGTCCACGGCTCATTTGCATGGCCGCTTCGCCCCAGGACGGAACGCTCTCCTACCCAGTAAACAATTACTGCCGCGTCTTCGGTGGCGTGCTTGAGCCCCGCTACATTGTCGGCGCGGAACCACTAGACCAGTGAGCTGTTACGCACTCTTTCAAGGGTGGCTGCTTCTGAGCCAACCTCCTGGCTGTCTATGCGACTCCACATCCTTTCCCACTTAGCACACGCTTGGGGACCTTAGACGACGGTCTGGGCTGTTTCCCTTTCGACGACGGAGCTTATCCCCCGCCGACTCACTGCCGCGGTAGACCCCACGGGTATTCGGAGTTTGGTTGCTGTCGGTATCCTGTACGGACCCTCAAGCATCCAGTAGCTCTACCCCCCGGGGGCAATGACGCGACGCTGCACCTAAATGCATTTCGGAGAGAACCAGCTATCACGGAATTTGATTGGCCTTTCACCCCTAGCCCCAAGTCATCCCCCCCAGTTTTCAACCTAGGTGGGTGCGGTCCTCCACGCGGTCTTACCCGCGCTTCAACCTGCTCAGGGCTAGATCATCCCGCTTCGGGTCCAGGACACGCGACTCAAACGCCTTTTGAGACTCGCCTTCGCTACGGCTCCCCCACGACGGGTTAGCCTCGCCACGTGCCACTGACTCGCAGACTCATTTTTCGATAGGCACGCCGTCACCCCGCAAGGAGGCTCCGACGGTTCGTAGGCGCATGGTTTCAGAAACTGTTTCATTCCCCTCCCGGGGTGCTTTTCACCTTTCCCTCACGGTACTCGTTCACTATCGGTCAGACAGGTATATTTAGGCTTACCCAACGGTCTGGGCTGATTCACACGGGATTCCACGAGTCCCGTGCTACTTGGGAGAACGCCCATCGGGAGGAAGCGCGGGACCGGCTACGGGGCCATCACCCTCTACGGCCGGGAATTCAATCCCGTTCGCCTCACACGCTTCTTTCTAACTCCCGCCGGCCCCATCGGAGACCGGACAAGACGTCCCACAACACCGGCCGCGCAACGCCCGACGGCTATCACACGCGACCGGTTTGGCCTGATCCGCTTTCGCTCGCCACTACTCACGGAATATCTCTTCCTGCAGGTACTGAGATGTTTCACTTCCCTGCGTACCCCCCGCGCGAACGCGGTGCCAGCCCATGACGGCTGGCGGGTCCCCCCATTCGGAAATCCTCGGATCAAAGCCCTGTCGGCGGCTCCCCGAGGCCTATCGCGGCCCCACACGTCCTTCATCGGTACTGTCTGCCAAGGCATCCACCATACGCCCTTACCAGCAACACACACCCACACAAACAGGTTGCGTGCCGCAAGGACCAATGCGAAAAAAATCCTGGACAACACATCATCACACAATAGAATGATCACAAAACGATCGACCAAATCCCCAGATCCAAAAAGAATCGGAGACCGGTCTATAAAATTGCATCTAACAAAGCAAGATAAATTCTTGCTCGCGTCCACTATCCAGTTCTCAAGCCACCACGCACGACCACATCAGGGACCCCATCCGGGGACGCCCATCCATGGAAGGCATCGAATCGCACCGGCCAAACGGCCGGGGTGGCGATCCGGGAGCCCAAAAGCATGCCCATACCACATAAGACTTCAATGATCTCTTCCACACCAGCAGGACCAGGCCCATGGGAACGTCCCATGGCGGTCCGACACCGGCCACCAGACAGTGGCCTGAATTCTCCGTAGAAAGGAGGTGATCCAGCCGCACCTTCCGGTACGGCTACCTTGTTACGACTTAGTCCCAATCACGAGTCTCACCTTAGACGGCTCCGCCCCAAAAGGGTTCGGACACCGGCTTCGGGTGCTACCCACTTTCATGACTTGACGGGCGGTGTGTACAAGGCCCGGGAACGCATTCACCGCGGCGTTGCTGATCCGCGATTACTAGCGACTCCGCCTTCATGGAGTCGGGTTGCAGACTCCAATCCGAACTGAGACCGGTTTTGAGGGATCCGCTCCACGTCGCCGTGTCGCATCCCGTTGTACCGGCCATTGTAGCATGCGTGAAGCCCTGGACGTAAGGGGCATGATGATCTTGACGTCATCCCCACCTTCCTCCGAGTTGACCCCGGCGGTCCCTTGTGAGTTCCCGGCATGACCCGCTGGCAACACAAGGCGAGGGTTGCGCTCGTTGCGGGACTTAACCCAACATCTCACGACACGAGCTGACGACGACCATGCACCACCTGTGAACCGGCCCCGAAGGGAAGCCCCATCTCTGAGGCGATCCGGAACATGTCAAGCCCAGGTAAGGTTCTTCGCGTTGCATCGAATTAATCCGCATGCTCCGCCGCTTGTGCGGGCCCCCGTCAATTTCTTTGAGTTTTAGCCTTGCGGCCGTACTCCCCAGGCGGGATGCTTAACGCGTTAGCTCCGACGCGGAACCCGTGGAATGGGCCCCACATCCAGCATCCACCGTTTACGGCGTGGACTACCAGGGTATCTAATCCTGTTCGCTCCCCACGCTTTCGCTCCTCAGCGTCAGTGACGGCCCAGAGACCTGCCTTCGCCATTGGTGTTCTTCCCGATATCTACACATTCCACCGTTACACCGGGAATTCCAGTCTCCCCTACCGCACTCAAGCCCGCCCGTATCCGGCGCAGACCCATCGTTAAGCGATGGGCTTTCACACCAGACGCGACGAACCGCCTACGAGCTCTTTACGCCCAATAAATCCGGATAACGCTTGCGCCCTACGTATTACCGCGGCTGCTGGCACGTAGTTAGCCGGCGCTTATTCGAAGGGTACACTCACTCTCGCTTGCTCCCCAACAAAAGCGGTTTACAACCCGAAGGCCTTCATCCCGCACGCGGCGTCGCTGCATCAGGGTTCCCCCCATTGTGCAATATTCCCCACTGCTGCCTCCCGTAGGAGTCTGGGCCGTATCTCAGTCCCAATGAGGCCGGTCGCCCTCTCAGGCCGGCTACCCGTCGAAGCCTTGGTGGGCCGTTGCCCCGCCAACAAGCTGATAGGACGTGACCCCATCCCATGTCGGTAACCCTTTCCCGCGATCACATGTGATCACGCGGAACATCCGGCATTACCACCCGTTTCCAGGAGCTATTCCGGAACATGGGGCAGGTTGGTCACGCATTACTCTCCCGTTCGCCACTCTCACCGGAGTGCAAGCACTCCGGATCCCGTTCGACTTGCATGTGTTAAGCACGCCGCCAGCGTTCATCCTGAGCCAGAATCGAACCCTCCACAAAAAATGCGAAGAGAACCAAACAAATGACTCTCATAATAATCGACGGAACCATTCCATAAGGGGGAATGGTCCACACTAAAAACCCCGACACGAATTAAGCCCCCTAGGACACCCCAAAACGGGGCACGCGCCGGACTGGCAATCAAAAAAGCTTAAAAAAAGTAGTACAAACACGCTCTTGAGTTCTCAAACCACCACCACACCAACAACTTCAAGCTATCTTGAAGATTTCTTGTCGCTGTCAGGCAGCAAGTAGATAACTTACACGAGGTCGCCCATACGCGCAAGTCGTATTCGAACAAAAGGTCAAAATTCGGTGAAATTTCAACGATTTTCCGGCGTGTCGAAAATACGGTTGTTTCCGGTTTCCTCGCCATTCCCTGGTCACAATTACCGGAAATAACCGGTAAAAAGATTCAACGAATCCGATTTTTCGGCGTGTTCAACAGTTATATCCCGTTTATGAAAGCACTTTTGTTACATTTCCGCTGCTTGAGATCAACATCGATTCCAAATTCAAGCATAAACGCATAGATGGGGGGGCACACAAAGAACTGGGGAGCAAAGACGGCAGCATTGGCACTTCAGAAGCTAAGGCAGTTCCCCTCCCGCTACTCTTCTCCCGAGAACAGCGGGCCGCCGAACCGGTTAGCCTCTATCTGAACAGCTCGTCGTGGCTGCCGACCCTGACGAACACCACCGAACCATCAGCGGTCTCCCACAGCAAAAGGCGGTCGGCACTATTGCCGATATGGCATTCGAGGACACCCGACCAATCGCCAGTTAGGTAGTGGGCACGGTGTCGGCGCTTCAATTCGGCTTTTGCCTCTTCAGTGTTTTCGAGAACAAGATTGATGACGGTTTTAAGGTCACGTATATGCGTATCCTCGTGTTTGCGCTTCATCCGTTTGACATCGCGGGCGAAAGCCGTCGTATAGTGCGCGGTCAGCATAGGCATGCTTCCGCTCAGATTCCCAGGGAGTCGAACATCGCGTCCGAACTGGTGAAGCCCCTGTCACCGGAACGCAGCATCTGATTGGCCTCGCGGATGGCCGCCGCAGTTTTTTTGTTCGGCTGGGGCTCGCGACTGAGATTCAGTGGGATTGCCTGCTCGCGGATCATTTGCTTGTAAAAGGCCCTGGTGACCGACGAGAGATCGAAACCGAACTCTTCCGCGAGCGCCGAAGCCATTTTCTTCGTCTGCTCATCGACGCGAACCGTGACGGTGGCCATGGCGGTTCCTTTCCTTTGCGTTGTGCAATGTAAGTTCTTTCCTATTTCATTTTCGATTATAGAACAATGTCGCACAATAGTATGCTTTTGTTATTCTCTCGCTGAAATTGAGCTGAAACTGGCAGTCTTATAAGGGTGTGTAGGCAAAGCCCATACCATTGCGAGTCGAGCGGGACGGGATTATTCATCAGCTAAAACGACGTGTCACGCCTACTATCGCCTTACTTGCCACAGCTCAGGTTGTTTCTATTATCGGGGATATGGCTGATGGCGGCCTAACGCGAATATGGCGTTAATCCGATAAGGGACATTATGTTTGCCACTGAACCGACTGGCTTACTTGAGGCAACGCACATTTTATAGATTAAATACTGGCAGCAAGGATATGCAGTCCTCCTGTAGATAAACCCTGCGCAATCCGTCATAGTTCTGTCCACTATCACATTGCTTCATGAAAAGGCGGACAGCAGATAAGCGACAATACATCGTTCCCGACTGGATTGGCTATACGATAGCCCTCATTCCCGCTTAACCGTTTTACAATAGCTGGAGAAACATCGAGCGGATTGTTCCAGAAACAACTACGTTTCGTGGGCGAAAATCAACAGCTTCCCCAACCAGATTCAGCGAGGTCGACCAATGACACATATCAGCGACGAGATGATCAACCCCGAACTGCGTCCAATGGGAAAACTGGTACGCAGGGTCTTGCCATACTTCACGCCGTCGTCGATCGTCTGGGCCAATCGCGTGACCGATTTGCTGAAAGGTGTCAACTACACCCATCTTCATTACGAGCAGCATCATCTTCGTCGGCCTGATGGCTCGCTGCTTCGGATATGCGTATATCGACCCCGGAAGCAGAAAGGCATGAGATTTCATAACCCAGGAAGGGCCTTCAACGCTCCAGGTCTGCTGTGGATTCACGGCGGTGGTTTCGCGTTGGAGAATCCGGAACTTGAGGCTTTTTATTTTGAGAAGATCGTGGACGCGACGGGTGCCGTGCTGGTGGCTCCTGATTATCGTAAATCGACGGAGGCGCTCTATCCCGCGGCCTTGGAAGATTGCTATTGGACCTTGTTGTGGATGAAGGAGCACGCCGCCGCCCTCGGAATACGTTCCAATCAACTTGTCGTCGCCGGCGCCAGTGCTGGCGGAAGCCTCACCGCAGCCGTAAGTCTGCTAGCCAGGGACCGGGGAGATGTAAATATAGCGTTCCAGGTACCAATCTGCCCCATGCTTGATGACCGAGAGACCCCGAGTTCACGTGACAACGATGCCCCAGTATGGAATACCGCCTCGAACAGATTGTGTTGGAACATGTATCTGGGAAGGCTCAGAGGAACAGACTCAGTACCGAGTTATGCGGCGCCTACCCGAACCAAAGATCTGGCCGGATTGCCGCCGACTTTAAGTTTCGTCGGGGATATCGAACCGTTCCATGATGAGACCGTCTCGTTTATGCGACGTCTTGCAGATGCCGGAGTCGAAACCAGGTTCCGCGTGTTTCCTGGAGCGTTCCATGTTTTTGACGCCCTCGTGCCCCATTCGGAAATCTCCGAAGAAGCCACCAAGTTCTTGCTCGACGGTTTTCGATATGGCCTAGACCACTTCACGGCCGAACAACCTTGAGACTGAAAACCATCAGCAATAATCCCGGAACACATTGATTGCTGCGGCTCGCAGATCATCGATGACCTCAGAGGCTACCACGCAACGCTGGCTTTTGACTCTTAGAGCATATGTTGGCCACAGATTATCGGAAGCGGCTTTACGACCAACTAAGGCGTTGGACGAATATCTCTCCTCGAACATTCGTCCCTCCCGCATCAGGTCACGAAGATCATGAAGCGTGCCACGCGCCTACCAGCTGCTTAGAGCGGGAAATCGGGTTTGGGTTGGGTTGTGGCGCCTAGGACCGGGGGCCGGGCCGCCGGTGGCCCGCGTGTGGCCCGCGTGGTTCCGGCGGGGGGGGGACGCCGCCTATGGCGTGCGGCCCCGGACGCGCCCGTGGCCCCGCGGGTGTGCGGAAAGGCCCCGGGCGGATCGTGTGGATCCGGCCGGGGCCTCCCTGAAGTGTTAATGCGGCGGCGGGCTACTCTCCCACACCCTCCCGGGTGCAGTACCATCGCCGTGCCAGGCCTTAGCTTCCGGGTTCGGAATGGGACCGGGCGTCTCCCCTGGGCTATGGCCGCCGCAAATCTTTGGTTATGCGCGGAGCGCTGGGCTCCGTGGGATGTGGCGGCTTGGGGACCGGACAGCGGACGCGATGTTGGATGCATGTCTTGTGTGGATTCCAGAGTGCTAGTGCTGTCTGGAGATCAATCGCAGAGGATGCCCCACGGACCCCACCACCAAAGGATGGGGTTGTGTGATTGCCTTTCGGCCATTAGTACCGGTCAGCTCCACCCCTCGCGGGGCTTCCACGTCCGGCCTATCGACCAGGTGTTCTAACCTGGGGCCTACAGGGACTCGAGGTCCCAAGGAATACTGATCTCGGAGCAGGCTTCCCGCTTAGATGCTTTCAGCGGTTATCCCTTCCGAACGTAGCCAACCGGCCGTGCCACTGGCGTGACAACCGGCATACCAGAGGTTCGTCCACCCAGGTCCTCTCGTACTATGGGCAGGTCTCCTCAATATTCCAACGAGCGCAGAGGATAGAGACCAAACTGTCTCACGACGTTCTGAACCCAGCTCGCGTGCCGCTTTAATCGGCGAACGGCCGAACCCTTGGGACCTGCTACAGCCCCAGGATGCGACGAGCCGACATCGAGGTGCCAAACCATCCCGTCGATATGGACTCTTGGGAATGATCAGCCTGTTATCCCCGGGGTACCTTTTATCCGTTGAGCGATGCCGCGCCCGTGCGCCGGCACCGGATCACTATCTCCGACTTTCGTCCCTGCTCGACCCGTCAGTCTCACAGTCAAGCCCGCTTGTGCGATTGCACTCGACACCCGATTGCCAACCGGGCTGAGCGGACCTTTGAGCGCCTCCGTTATCCTTTGGGAGGCAACCGCCCCAGTTAAACTACCCGCCAGGCACTGTCCCTGACAAGGATGACTTGTCGAGGTTAGACACCAGATCCGGACAGAGCGGTATTTCACCTTTCGGCTCAACGATGGCTGGCGCCACCGCATCGAAGCCTCCCGCCTATGCTACACAGTCCGGACCTAATGACAATACCAAGGTATAGTAAAGGTCCCGGGGTCTTTTCGTCCTTCTGCGCTTAACGAGCATCTTTACTCGTACTGCAATTTCGCCGAGCTCCTGGTCGAGACAGTGGGGAAGTCGTTACGCCATTCGTGCAGGTCGGAACTTACCCGACAAGGAATTTCGCTACCTTAGGATGGTTATAGTTACCACCGCCGTTTACCGGGGCTTGAATTCACCGCTGCCCCCTCACAAGGAGGGATGACGGATCCTCTTAACCTTCCGGCACCGGGCAGGCGTCAGTGCATATACAGCGGCTTTCGCCTTCGCATGCACCTGTGTTTTTGGTAAACAGTCGCTACCCCCTGGTCTGTGCCACCCGCCGCCGCTCCGGGCGCGAAGCCCTTCACCGCAGCGGGTCTCCCTTATACCGAAGGCACGGGAGTGATTTGCCGAGTTCCTTGACCAGGATTCGCTCGATCGCCTTGGTATTCTCTACCTGACCACCTGTGTCGGTTTGCGGTACGGGCGCCGCAAGCCCTCACGCCGAAGCTTTTCTCGGCGACGGGAACCACCGGATTCGGCCCCAACGGGCCCCACCATCGCGCCTCGCCATATCGCACCGCGGATTTGCCTACGGTACTGGCTGCACGCTTGGCCACGGACTACCACCGCCGCGGCCGGCTCTCCCATCGCGTCACTCCTGCGCTGACCTACCGGAAGGTCTGTCCCAACCACCACACGTCAGCCAACCCGAAGGAAGGCCTCGGTGAGGCGGGAGGTTAGTACCCGACTTTCGGTCCTGTCGGTCTTGCGCCGGTACGGGAATATCAACCCGTTCATCCATTCGACTACGCCTGTCGGCCTCGCCTTAGGACCCGACTCACCCGGGGACGATGAACGTGGCCCCGGAACCCTTGGTCATCCAGCGGACGGGATCCTCACCCGCCTTTCGCTACTCATGTCTGCATTCTCGCTTCCGCCCGGTCCACGGCTCATTTGCATGGCCGCTTCGCCCCAGGACGGAACGCTCTCCTACCCAGTAAACAATTACTGCCGCGTCTTCGGTGGCGTGCTTGAGCCCCGCTACATTGTCGGCGCGGAACCACTAGACCAGTGAGCTGTTACGCACTCTTTCAAGGGTGGCTGCTTCTGAGCCAACCTCCTGGCTGTCTATGCGACTCCACATCCTTTCCCACTTAGCACACGCTTGGGGACCTTAGACGACGGTCTGGGCTGTTTCCCTTTCGACGACGGAGCTTATCCCCCGCCGACTCACTGCCGCGGTAGACCCCACGGGTATTCGGAGTTTGGTTGCTGTCGGTATCCTGTACGGACCCTCAAGCATCCAGTAGCTCTACCCCCCGGGGGCAATGACGCGACGCTGCACCTAAATGCATTTCGGAGAGAACCAGCTATCACGGAATTTGATTGGCCTTTCACCCCTAGCCCCAAGTCATCCCCCCAGTTTTCAACCTAGGTGGGTGCGGTCCTCCACGCGGTCTTACCCGCGCTTCAACCTGCTCAGGGCTAGATCATCCCGCTTCGGGTCCAGGACACGCGACTCAAACGCCTTTTGAGACTCGCCTTCGCTACGGCTCCCCCACGACGGGTTAGCCTCGCCACGTGCCACTGACTCGCAGACTCATTTTTCGATAGGCACGCCGTCACCCCGCAAGGAGGCTCCGACGGTTCGTAGGCGCATGGTTTCAGAAACTGTTTCATTCCCCTCCCGGGGTGCTTTTCACCTTTCCCTCACGGTACTCGTTCACTATCGGTCAGACAGGTATATTTAGGCTTACCCAACGGTCTGGGCTGATTCACACGGGATTCCACGAGTCCCGTGCTACTTGGGAGAACGCCCATCGGGAGGAAGCGCGGGACCGGCTACGGGGCCATCACCCTCTACGGCCGGGAATTCAATCCCGTTCGCCTCACACGCTTCTTTCTAACTCCCGCCGGCCCCATCGGAGACCGGACAAGACGTCCCACAACACCGGCCGCGCAACGCCCGACGGCTATCACACGCGACCGGTTTGGCCTGATCCGCTTTCGCTCGCCACTACTCACGGAATATCTCTTCCTGCAGGTACTGAGATGTTTCACTTCCCTGCGTACCCCCCGCGCGAACGCGGTGCCAGCCCATGACGGCTGGCGGGTCCCCCCATTCGGAAATCCTCGGATCAAAGCCCTGTCGGCGGCTCCCCGAGGCCTATCGCGGCCCCACACGTCCTTCATCGGTACTGTCTGCCAAGGCATCCACCATACGCCCTTACCAGCAACACACACCCACACAAACAGGTTGCGTGCCGCAAGGACCAATGCGAAAAAAATCCTGGACAACACATCATCACACAATAGAATGATCACAAAACGATCGACCAAATCCCCAGATCCAAAAAGAATCGGAGACCGGTCTATAAAATTGCATCTAACAAAGCAAGATAAATTCTTGCTCGCGTCCACTATCCAGTTCTCAAGCCACCACGCACGACCACATCAGGGACCCCATCCGGGGACGCCCATCCATGGAAGGCATCGAATCGCACCGGCCAAACGGCCGGGGTGGCGATCCGGGAGCCCAAAAGCATGCCCATACCACATAAGACTTCAATGATCTCTTCCACACCAGCAGGACCAGGCCCATGGGAACGTCCCATGGCGGTCCGACACCGGCCACCAGACAGTGGCCTGAATTCTCCGTAGAAAGGAGGTGATCCAGCCGCACCTTCCGGTACGGCTACCTTGTTACGACTTAGTCCCAATCACGAGTCTCACCTTAGACGGCTCCGCCCCAAAAGGGTTCGGACACCGGCTTCGGGTGCTACCCACTTTCATGACTTGACGGGCGGTGTGTACAAGGCCCGGGAACGCATTCACCGCGGCGTTGCTGATCCGCGATTACTAGCGACTCCGCCTTCATGGAGTCGGGTTGCAGACTCCAATCCGAACTGAGACCGGTTTTGAGGGATCCGCTCCACGTCGCCGTGTCGCATCCCGTTGTACCGGCCATTGTAGCATGCGTGAAGCCCTGGACGTAAGGGGCATGATGATCTGACGTCATCCCCACCTTCCTCCGAGTTGACCCCGGCGGTCCCTTGTGAGTTCCCGGCATGACCCGCTGGCAACACAAGGCGAGGGTTGCGCTCGTTGCGGGACTTAACCCAACATCTCACGACACGAGCTGACGACGACCATGCACCACCTGTGAACCGGCCCCGAAGGGAAGCCCCATCTCTGAGGCGATCCGGAACATGTCAAGCCCAGGTAAGGTTCTTCGCGTTGCATCGAATTAATCCGCATGCTCCGCCGCTTGTGCGGGCCCCCGTCAATTTCTTTGAGTTTTAGCCTTGCGGCCGTACTCCCCAGGCGGGATGCTTAACGCGTTAGCTCCGACGCGGAACCCGTGGAATGGGCCCCACATCCAGCATCCACCGTTTACGGCGTGGACTACCAGGGTATCTAATCCTGTTCGCTCCCCACGCTTTCGCTCCTCAGCGTCAGTGACGGCCCAGAGACCTGCCTTCGCCATTGGTGTTCTTCCCGATATCTACACATTCCACCGTTACACCGGGAATTCCAGTCTCCCCTACCGCACTCAAGCCCGCCCGTATCCGGCGCAGACCCATCGTTAAGCGATGGGCTTTCACACCAGACGCGACGAACCGCCTACGAGCTCTTTACGCCCAATAAATCCGGATAACGCTTGCGCCCTACGTATTACCGCGGCTGCTGGCACGTAGTTAGCCGGCGCTTATTCGAAGGGTACACTCACTCTCGCTTGCTCCCCAACAAAAGCGGTTTACAACCCGAAGGCCTTCATCCCGCACGCGGCGTCGCTGCATCAGGGTTCCCCCCCATTGTGCAATATTCCCCACTGCTGCCTCCCGTAGGAGTCTGGGCCGTATCTCAGTCCCAATGAGGCCGGTCGCCCTCTCAGGCCGGCTACCCGTCGAAGCCTTGGTGGGCCGTTGCCCCGCCAACAAGCTGATAGGACGTGACCCCATCCCATGTCGGTAACCCTTTCCCGCGATCACATGTGATCACGCGGAACATCCGGCATTACCACCCGTTTCCAGGAGCTATTCCGGAACATGGGGCAGGTTGGTCACGCATTACTCTCCCGTTCGCCACTCTCACCGGAGTGCAAGCACTCCGGATCCCGTTCGACTTGCATGTGTTAAGCACGCCGCCAGCGTTCATCCTGAGCCAGAATCGAACCCTCCACAAAAAATGCGAAGAGAACCAAACAAATGACTCTCATAATAATCGACGGAACCATTCCATAAGGGGGAATGGTCCACACTAAAAACCCCGACACGAATTAAGCCCCCTAGGACACCCCAAAACGGGGCACGCGCCGGACTGGCAATCAAAAAAGCTTAAAAAAAGTAGTACAAACACGCTCTTGAGTTCTCAAACCACCACCACACCAACAAGCAATTTCAAACTCTTGGGAGTTGAAGTTGCCGTGCTGAGCAGCAAGATGTAAATATACGCGACTTTCGGAGTTTGCGCAAATCAAAGGGCGCAAAAGAGCTAGGAACCGTTGCAGTGATGCGGTTCCCTCGGCGTGTTGCCAATGCGCATATTTACTGTGTCTCAATCAGTGTAGACCTAAATTCTTGAAATGCAAAGTTCAAACTAGTGAGAATCAGCATGTCATGCCAAATAAAAGGAGCGCCTACACTCGCATTCCGTTGATATTCATGCCATCGCAACTAGGCGGTGCGGGAATAATGTCTTACGGCCCTAGCAAATGGCATTTAAGCCCCGGCAATTACGACGTCCTCATATGCATGCCGGTCTCTAATACATATATGTCTCTAATACTTCTCTTACTTCTTATATAGGAAGCAGGAAGTTTGCGTATTCATTGCTGAGGCGCGAACTGCGGCAACGAGCGGTAGGATTCCGAGCACAGATTGGCAGAACGGATCGAACGGAGATTACGGCAGAACCAACAGGAATCAACTCACGCCCATCTTGACGAAGCGTCTATCCAAGTCTGCTGGGTTATATAGAAGCCTACGAAAGACGACGCCCGCAGAATGACGTAGCGAGCTATGCCTTCGGAGCTGCGAAGAATTCCGACCCTGAACTGAATGCACTCCTAATTGTCTGCTCGCTGTTCGAAGGAACTGGGCAAAATGGCAAGATGAGTCTGCGCGGGCGAGGCGGACGTGGTAAGGCTATATATATGACTAAGAAGATTGCGGTATTGACCGGAGCCGGCATTTCGACCTCCGCGGGAATCCCTGATTTCCGCGGGCCTGACGGGGTGTGGACCAAGCACCCGGACCAGATGAGCGTCTACGACATCGACGCGTTCATGAGCGACAAGAAGGCGCGCGAGTATTCGTGGGCTTGGCAGAAGGCGTCGCCGGTGTGGAACGCGCAGCCGGGCGAGGCGCACAAGGCGCTGGTGAAGCTGGAGAAGGCGGGACTGCTGACGCTGCTCGCCACGCAGAACTTCGACGCGCTGCACGAGAAGGCCGGCAATTCCAGCGATTTGATCGTGAACCTGCACGGAACCATCGGGACGTCGCACTGCATGAAGTGCCACGCGAAATACGACACCGCCGACATCATGGCGAACCTGGACAACGAGCCGGATCCGCATTGCCACCGCAAGCTGCCGTATAGCGGGAACATGCCTTGCAACGGACTCATCAAAACCGACGTGGTCTATTTTGGCGAGATGCTGCCCGAAGGCGCGATGGAGAAGTCGATGGCGCGGGTGGCCAAGGCCGACGAGTTCTGGGTGATCGGCTCGACGCTTGAGGTCTTTCCCGCCGCGTCGCTCGCGCCAATCGCCGTGCAGGCCGGGGTGCCGATGACCATTATGAACATGGGGCGCACGCAGTACGACAACATCGCCACACGGCTCATCCACGACGACATCGCCAAGGCGCTGCCGGAGCTGGTGGACGAGACCATTGCCGAAGCGAAGAAGTAGGATTCGCGGGTCAAAAGCAAAAGCGAAACAGAAGAGTGGACAGATGCCGACGAAACCTGTTTATATCGCCTTTGCGGAAACCATGAGCGGTTATGAAAAAATGCTGAATTAAAGGAGGCGATATAGGTAATGTCCATGAACACGAAGGAAGAGTTCTACCGACTTCTGGCGGAACAGACGGAGATGGCGCTGGCCACTTCGGTCGACGATATTCCGGACGTGCGGATCGTCAATTTTTATTTCGAACCTGCCGACAACATCCTTTACTTTGCGACGTTTAAAGACAATAACAAAGTCAAGGAAATGCAGGCGAATGCTCGTGTCGCTTTTACGACCATTCCCCATGGCGGCAACGCGCATGTGAAGGCACAAGGGATTGCTCGACCAAGCAGGAAAAGCATCGATGAGATCGCGGACAAATTCATCGCCAAAATTCCGGACTACGCGAACACTTTGCGCGCGGCCGACGGGAACCTGCTGCTGTATGAGATCAGCTTTAGCTTGGCAACCGTAACCAAGGACCTTGGCAATATCAATATTTTTGCCGTTGATTAACCTTGCCGTCGCGGAATCGCCTTGATATGGTCAGGCGAGTTTCGCGAGTATTGGAAATCCATATGTGAAAGACCAAATACAAAGGTAATAAAAATGTGGCCTTGCCGCGGTTTAATGCTACGGCGAGGCCTCTTTCATTGCATACTGCTGAAACGCGAACCTCAGTAGATGCGCTTGGGGTCGAAACCAGCCTCTTTCAGGGCGGCGAAGACCTGGGCGATGTGCTCGGGGCCGTTCGTCTCGACGGTGACGCCCAGCGAGACCGAATCCGTGTAGTGGCCGGAGGCCTTGAACTGGTCGTGGTCGAGCTGGATGACGTTGGCGCGGGCGGCGGCGAGCACTTGGGCGACCTTGACCAGCTGGCCGGGGGTGTCGGGGAGCTCGACCTCGAAATTCATGATGCGGCCGCGGGCGATCATGCCCTTCTGAATGACGGCGCCGATGGTGACGGTGTCGATGTTGCCGCCCGAGATGATCGGGACGACGACGTGCTTGCCCTTGGCCGAAGCGAAGACGCGCGAGCGCAGGTTCAAGTGTTCGAGCGCGGCCAGGGAGACCGCGCCGGCGGCCTCGACGACCAGCTTGTGCTTCTCGAGCATCAGAAGGATCATCTCGTTGATGTCGCGTTCGGAGACGGTGACCAGGTCATCGAGAAACTCGTTCAGGATCGCGAAGGTGAGGTCGCCGGGATGGCCGACCGCGACGCCCTCGGCGGAGGTGACCACCTTGTCGGCGGGAACGACGGTGCCGGCCGCGAACGAGTTCTTGAACGCGGGCGAGCCCTCGGGAATCGCGCCAATAACGCGGACCTCGGGCTTGAAGGTCTTGATGGCAAGCGCCACGCCGGAGCCGAGGCCACCGCCGCCCAGCGGGACGACGACATCGGTGACGTTCGGGACGTCTTCAAGGATCTCAAGGCCGATGGTGCCCTGGCCGCAAAGCACCTCGTAATCGTCAAATGGAGGGACGTAGATCATGCCCTCGCGCTTGGAGAGTTCGGCCGCGTAGGCTGCCGCGTCATCGAAGAGGTCGCCATGCAGGACGACGTTGGCGCCGTAGGACTTCGTGGCATCAACCTTGAGCGGCGGGGTGATTTCGGGCATGACGATGGTGGCCTTGGCATGGCGCTCACGGGCGGCGTAGGCCACGCCCTGGGCATGGTTGCCGGCGGAGGCGGTGACGATGCCACACGCGAGCTCGTCGTCGGAGAGCGAGGCAATCTTGTTGTAGGCACCGCGAATCTTGAAGGAACCGGTGACCTGGAGGTTCTCAGGCTTCAGGAGAATCTCGTGACCCGTGGCCTGCGACAGCGCCGGGGACGGGGTGATCGGGGTGTGATGGGCCGTACCTTCGAGTCGTTTGGCGGCCTTTTTGAGCTCGGCCGCGTGATCGTGCTGCAATGCCTTGATGACGTCTGCTTGTTCCATAAGCGCAGTTTAAGACAGGGAAGACGAATAAGGTGGCGGGTTGTTCATAAAACGCGTGGCCACTTTTTAGGAAATTTTAAAAAGTGGCCACCAATGTAACATTTTTCAAGCCAATAAAAAATCATAATCGTTGGTATTTCAACGATTATGATTTTAACGATGTTCATTTGCGTGGCCACTTTTTGACGCTTAGAAAAAAGTGGCCACGCAAGCCCTCACAATCCTTTCTCAGCGGCGACGGCATCGGATTCGGTGGCGAGGTAGCCCAGCAGGCGCAGCATCTCGGCGGGGTCGGCGATGCGGGTGCGGGCCTTGGTGCCACCCGCGCCGATCTTGATCGTCCACGAGGAGATGGCCGTGTCGATCTGGGCGAGGACGCCGACGTCGTCGGGGCGCGAGGAGCGCGGATGGAAGCTGCTCTGCATGGAGCCGTCATCGGGAACGGCGGCGAACATCGTCTCGTCGGTGGTGTCGTCGCCGGCGGCAAGGACGAAATCGTAGCGGTCGCTCTGGGCGAGCGGCACGACGGCCAGGCCCTTGCTGATGGAGACGGGGCAGACCTCGACGACCTTCGAGTTCTCCATGGTCATCAGGCCGTATTTGCCACAGACCTCGTGAAGCTTGCGCAGCAGGTTCTCGCGCTCGGTGGCGGCGAGCGCCTGGTCACAACGGCGGTAATGCCAGGCCAACGTGCTCGACTTGTGCTCGACGAAGGACTTGGGCACGCGCGCGACCGACTCCTCCATGATGCCCTCGATGATCGGACGCCACACGGCCGGATCGGGAAGGTTGGTGGCACGACGCCAGACACGGCCGGACGGGCCGGTAATCGACGTGGATTTAGCGAGATACGAATCTTCCTTGGCGTCGATCTGCTTGACATCGCTGCGCCAGACACCGTGCTCGGCGATGAGGCCGACAGGCAGGTCGCCCAGCCAGTTCTCCATGGTGTCGCGGTCGCGGCCGGAGACGATATAAAGGTCGACGTCGGGCTGGGAGCCGAGGCGGCGCAACAGGTTGAGCAGACGGCGCTTGGGCTTGGCGCGGTCGGGTGTGCGGACGAGCGGGGTGAGCGTGCCGTCGTAGTCGAGCAGCAGCAGCTTGTGCTGGGACTTGCCCCAGCGGTCGACGAGCTTGTCGCGCTGCAGGCTCTCCAGACGGCGGTCGGCCAGCGTTGGCTCGCTCACCTGGTGCAACGTGCTCAGGAACTCGGTGGACCACAGGGACGCGGTGCGGTATTGCAGGCGGGTCTGCATGGTCTTGTTGCGGCGCTTGGCCTCGTCCGGGTTGATGGTGAGAGCCGAATGCAGGGCCTCGCATACCGCGTCAATGTCGTAGGGATTGACGATATAGGCGTCGGCGAGCTCGCGGGCGGCACCGCACATGTCGGAGAGGACCAGCGCGCCATCTCGGCCATCGCGGCAGGCCAGGTATTCCTTGGCGACCAAGTTCATACCGTCACGCAGCGGGGTGACCAGCGCGACGTCGCCGGCCGCGTAGATGCCACAGACCGGCTTGATCGGCAGCGAACGGGTGATGTAGTGGATCGGGGTCCACGACAGCAGGGAATACTTGCCGTTAATCTCGCCGACCAGCTGGTCGACCTGGTCCTTGAGGCGACGGTACGTCTCGACGTCCTCGCGCGAAGGGGTGGCCAGCAGGTAATAGGTGACGTGGCCGATCCACTCAGGGTAGCGGTCGAGCATGAGGGCGAAGGCGCGCAGACGCTCGGGCAGGCCCTTCGTGTAGTCGAGGCGATCGACCGAGACGACGTCCTTATTCGGCATGTTCTTGCCGTTGGCGGCGACGGATTGGGCGAGCGCCACCTCGGGAAGCTCGTCTTGGCTGTCGGTGTTGATCTGGCTGCCGGTGGACCTGGCCTCGAGGGCGGCTTGGGATTCTGCGGTCAGCGAGGTCTTGAGTCGACGGGTGCGCTTGCCGCTGGCGGCCTCGATGCCGTTGCGCATGGCCTTGGCGAGACTCGAGTGAGACGTGCGGCGGTAGAGGTTGTAATCAATGCCGATCGGGAAGGCGTCGATAGTGACGAAGCGCTTCGGGACTTGGGCGGCCTTGGCGGCGATGGTGTCGGCGGAATCCGTGCTGGAGGGCTTATCGGGCGAGGCGCCGGCCGAGGACTTCTGCCCTTCGGATGAGGCGGGTTCGGGAATGCCGAGGATCTTGTTGGTGACGGCGACGCGACCGTTCTCCCCGACCTCAAGGCCGAGCAGCATCTGCACGACGGCCATAAAATTGGCGCAGAAATCGACGGTGTGGAAGCCGAGCAGGTCGGCGCCCAACAGCCCGCGCAGCAAGTCCGGGCCATTGGGCAGCTGACGGAAGATCTCGGGGCTCGGGAAGGGAATATGGAGGAACCAGCCGATGCGCAGCTTGGGGAAGCGGGCGCGCAGCATGCTCGGCAGGAGCATCAAGTGGTAGTCCTGAATCCACACCGTGTCGTCCGGGCGCAGACGCTCGGCGATGGCGTCGGCGAACTTCTCGTTGACCTGGGTATAGACCTTCCACGTCTCGGGGTCGAACTTGGCCTCGTGCGCGAAATCGTGGAACAGCGGCCACAGCGTGTCGTTGGAGTAACCGGCATAATAGCCGTCAATCTCTTTCTGGCTCAGGAAAATCGGGATGCAACGCTGGCGCTCGAACTCGGCGGTGATGGCCTCGACCTCCTCCTTGCTGCGCGTCTGCGGGTCGATGCCGCTCCAGCCGAACCAATAGCAATCGTTGTGGGCCTTGTGGTAAGGGCCGATGGCCGTGGCAAGACCGCCGATATTCTGTTTGAGCGCAAACGTCCCGTCAGGCCTGGCGTACAGCGACATAGGCAGCCTGTTGGAAACGATTATCAAACGAGTCATCCCGACACCTCACATTTCATCAGCGAAACCGACAACCCGGATTGACACGAGCCGCAAGAGAACCAGACATCCCCGGCCGCGATCGGCGGCACGCACTGCGCGAAACCACATCACGACCTGCGCTCCCAGTCGAAACAGGTCACATTTATACCTTTATTATAAGTTAATCGCGTGTAGTTTGTGAACTACTTCTCACAAGGCCGTGTATAGCAAGGGTTTTTCAAGGGTGGTGGAGCGGGTACCACCTAGGGGTCGGTGAAGTATCAACGGAACCCCTTGTCAGGGTGTCGTCGGAATCTTTGCAGGTATCAATGAGGGTGCCACTAGGGGTATCGCATGAGCATCGTCAGGGTGTCAACGAAATCCGAACGAAACCAGCCACGCACCGCGCGCCCCTTTCTCCACCAAGTGGGCACAAGAAATTCAGCTGAATTGACAGAACCACCACTATCCTTGTGAGAAGCAACAGATATATGAATGCGAGCGCGCATGGCGAACGCATGAATGTGAACCCAAACCGTAGGAGGACGTATGTGCGGCATCATCGCTTTTTCTGACCGCAAGGTGCTTGACAAGGACCTGACGATCCAGTCGATGATGAAGATGATCCAGCATCGCGGACCCAACGTCAAAGGCAGCGGATTCTACACGAACGACCAGGTGGCCATGGGCTTCCGGCGCCTGAGCGTCATCGATCTCAAGGGCGGCAAGCAGCCGATCTTCAACGAGGACGAGTCCATCCTCATCACCTTCAACGGCGAGATCTACAACTACAAGAGCCTGCGCAAGGAACTGCTGGCGGCCGGCCACACGTTCCGCACCGAGGCCGACACCGAAGTGCTGCTGCACGGCTATGAAGAGTGGGGCATGGAAGGGCTGCTCGGGCGCGTGCGCGGCATGTTCGCCTTCCTCATCTGGGACGACAACAAAAAAGCCATGTTCGGCGCTCGCGACTTCTTCGGCATCAAGCCGCTTTACTACTATCACGAAGACGGCACCTTTATTATCGGCTCCGAAATCAAGTCGTTCCTCGTGCATCCGAACTTCAAGAAGGAACTCAACGAGAAGGCCGTCAAGCCGTTCCTGATGAACCAGTACAACGACCTCAAGGAGACGTTCTTCAAGGGCGTCTACCGCTTCCCGGCCGGCCATTGGTTCGAATATAAGGACGACAAGCTCGACATCCACGAGTACTGGGATGCGCACTACGATATCGATTACCAGCGCAGCGATGAGGAGACCATCGACGAGATCGACAAAACCGTCGAGGAGTCCGTCGAGGCGCACCACATCGCCGATGTGCCGGTGGGCGCTTTCCTCTCCGAAGGCGTGGATTCCAGCTACGTGACCTCGATTCTGCGGCCCGAGGAGGTCTTCAGCGTCAACTTCGATGAGGGACCGTTCGACGAGGCCGGCAAGGCCAAGGAGCTCGCGGACCACGAGGGGCTGCATTTCAACCAATACAGCGTGAAGGGCGACGAGGCGTTCGAGGACTTCGCCGAGATGCAATACCACTTGGACGAGCCGGACGCGAACCCGTCGGTGATTCCGCTGTGGTACCTCTGCCGCCTGGCGCGCAAGAAGGTGACCGTCGTGCTTTCCGGCGAGGGCGCGGACGAGCTGTTCGCGGGCTATATCAACTATGGCGTGCACACCAAGAGCAAGGCGATCTGGGACTTCGCCTCGGGCGTGCACAAGCTGCCCAACGGCATCCGCAAGGTGATCGCCAGCACCGCCAAGACGCTGCCGAACTTCCCGGGACGCACCCAGATCTACACGCAGGCCGCGCACCCGCGCGAGTACTACACCGGGCAGGCCTGGGGCTACACGATGGAGCAGCCGACAATCTTCAGCTCCTCGGAGGCCAACAATGTGCTGCAGCCGGAATACCGCAATTCGCTGACGGTCAACGGCATCTATCAGGAGGACTTCGACAAGGTGGCCGGCGCCGAGGAACTCAAGCAGATGCAGTACATCGACCTGCACCACTTCATGTTCAGCGACATTTTGCAGAAGGCCGACAAGATCTCGATGGCGCATTCGCTCGAGCTGCGCGTGCCCTACCTCGACCGCGAGGTGGCCGAGCTGGCGAACACCATCCCCTCCTCGAAGCTGCTCAACGAGCACGATTCCAAGGACATCTTCCGCAAGGCCGCCAGCCGGCACCTGCCGGAGGAATGGTCGAAGCGGCCGAAGCTCGGGTTCCCGACGCCAATCAAGGCGTGGCTGCGCGAGGAGAAGTATTGCGCGCAGGTGCGGGCGCTCTTCTCTGAGGATTGGGTGGCTCAGTTCTTCGAGCAGGACCGGATTCTGACGCTCTTGCAAGACAACTTCGACGGCAAAGTGGACGCGCGCCGCCAAATCTGGAACATCTTCACGTTCCTGACCTGGTACAAGCTTTTCTTCGTCGACTTCGACGGGACGCGGGAACGTTACGAGCATCTGCAGCCGGATGTGCAGAAGTTCATGGACGACGGGGTGCTGGTCTGAATAATCAAGGAATCCTGCTGGAAAGCGTACGTTTTCGGACTTTGGAACGTACGTTTTCCAGCGGGATTCTTTTTCTGCGGTCATATTAAGTCGGATATGCCCAATAATCGGCGATTCCGCCCTATCATGGTTCGCATAGCGGGTCATCGGCGGCGCGACGGAGACGTCGTGGCCGCGGCGACGGGATAATAAGGACGATAAAGCCGGCAGAGGCGACAGCGACAGAAGGCGGGCATGAGCGAGCAAACGGACGAGCGACGAACCGATGGCGGTGAAAACGGCGAGCCGAAAATTGAGCCGGACGCCAAGCGCAGCCAAACCCAGCAAATCGTCGTCATGATCGTCGTGGGGCTTGTGGCGGGCGCGTTCTCCGGGCTTTTCGGCATCGGCGGCGGCTCCATCATCGTGCCGGCGCTGGTGTGGCTGGGTATGAGCCAACGCCACGCGGCGGCTACCTCGCTGGCGGCCATCATCCCACTTTCGATATCGGGCGTGGTCTCGTACGCGACGGCGGGCAATGTGGATTGGCTGGCGGCGCTGCTCATGGTGGTCGGCACAATCATCGGCTCTCAGATCGGCAGTTGGCTGC
This sequence comes from Bifidobacterium sp. ESL0790, assembly GCF_029395435.1. Classification (NCBI taxonomy): domain Bacteria; kingdom Bacillati; phylum Actinomycetota; class Actinomycetes; order Bifidobacteriales; family Bifidobacteriaceae; genus Bifidobacterium; species Bifidobacterium sp. ESL0790. Next base: position 111,870 of record NZ_CP113915.1, on the reverse strand, counting down.
TTTCGCGCCTGCCCGAACTTTTCCTGCGCTGGTTCTTCGTGGCGTTCCTCGCCGTGATGGTGGTCTCGCAGCTGGTGTTCACGCCGTCACGCCACTCCTCAATCCACATCACCGTCGTCAAAGGCATTCTGCTCATTGCCCTCGGCATCATCATCGGCATGCTTTCGGCGCTGCTCGGCATCGGCGGCGGAGCGATCACCGTGCCCACGCTTTCGCTCTTCTTCGGGGCCAGCGACCTCATCGCGCGCGGGACTTCGCTGCTCGCCATGTTTCCCAGCGCCATCACCGGCACCATCGCCAATTGGAAGCGTGGGCTTGTCCATCTGCGCAACGGGCTGATACTGGGCATCGCGGCCGCCGTGGCCACGCCGTTTGGCGCGAGAATCGCAGAAGGCATTTCGGCACGGCTGGGGGCTTATCTGCTCGCCGCATACCTCTTTATCATCATGCTGCGTTCGGCGTGGACGGCGCTTAAGATCACACCCGGCGTTGGGCCGAAGCTCGCGCGGAAATAGGCGATACGCATATTTTTTTCATAATTCCATAATTCGGAATAACCGTGCGAACAGCACATCATCATACTTATTCGGATAATAGGGGGGTGCAGCCGCGCCAGGGACACAACCACGTCGATGAATGCAGCACTAACCGCTGAAATATTCGGAATATAAGTTTAGTGCTGCATTGATATGGCGTCTGCTGGAATCAGAAATTACAAAACGGCGGAATTCCAACGATGCGGTATTCCACACTTATTCTCGGCATAGCAGGGAACGGCAAAAAGGCCCAAAACGCTCACTAGTGCTGCAAAAACGACGAGTTCTTCACGAATTCATTACAAACCAACATATGAAGATAATGCCACTACCGTTTCGCCGAGAAGAAATCGGTGAGGAGCTGGGCGCATTCCTGCTCGCGCACGCCACCGAAGACCTCGGGTTGGGCGCCGATGTGCGGGTCTCGCGGGATGTCCCAGACCGATCCGCATGCGCCAAGTTTCTCATCCCACGCGCCGAACACGATGCGGCCGATGTGGGTCTGCAGGGCGGCGCCGGCGCACATCGGGCAGGGTTCAAGGGTGACCACAAGCGTGCAATCGGCGAGATTCCAACCCTTTTGCGAGCGCGGCCTTGCATTGGTGGAGGCCGGCACGAAAAGCATATCGTCCTTTGAAGCCGAATCCCAATCTCTGGCGGAATTACTACGTGTATTTGTGTCATTCTTATTGGACGTCAAGCGATTCGCGGCGGCACCAAGCCGCGTGGCCGCATCACGCATGGCCTCCACCTCGGCATGGGCCAGCGGGTCGTCGTCAATCTCGCGACGGTTCCGGCCACGGCCGATGATGTTGCCATTGGCATCCAACACTACCGCACCAACCGGCACCTCGCCTTCGATTGCGGCCTCGCGGGCCAATCGCAGTGCCTCGCCCATCGCGTCCTTGATATTCATAGCTCCCAGTGTATAAACATGCGTCCCGTTATTGGTGCCATGAACCTCAGCGATAAAGCAATTAAAAGAACTCATCTCAATCTGCTGACCGCGATGTCAGCGAACCTCCAAACGGCAGAGAACAGACGAGAACCGGGTCAAGAATATCCGAACTCTGCCAACATAAACCCTTGATGGCAACGAACGGACCGAATATCACGAATTCCCGTCCGAAATATGCCGTCGGAAGCAGCAACGACAGAAAAACAGATAACGTCGAGACCCAATCTGCTCGAAATACGCCGCCGAAGAGCGGGCGGAACGCTCGGGGCGTAACGAAGCGCTAGGGCAAACAAGCGTCATGTATAGTGAAAAATGTAAGTATATGTATAACTGCAAACGATGATGTCGGATGCCACAGCGCAAGATGACTAGCTCCAAAAAGGCCACGTCAAAAAACGGCAGAAACGGCAGCGGCAAGCGGAAGCTCCGGAGGAGACTCCGGGTGACGAGTGCCCAGGCAGCGGGAAGTGACTGGACACGGCAACAGCGACCAGAGGTCTCGGAAGAAAGCTCCGAGTGACAACGCACAGACCGCAAGAAGTGGCTGGCCACGGTTGTTTTCAACGACCGGCCCGACGTGTGGAGACAATCGGAAGCACTGGACGCCGGCTTCGAACACAGCCAGACAACGAAGCCGAACGGATGCGAAAGTAGCCGACGCGCATCGGCACTGGAATAAGCACCTGCGTCTGGAGCGAGTCAACCGGCATCATCACACACAAACCGCCAAAAGACGGCGGGCGCAACGACGAGAAAGGTACTGTAGTCTGTGGAAATTTTCGAGCTGATCCTGTGCATCCTGGGAGCCGTCGTGCTCTCGTCGTTCATCAGCAGGTTCATCCCACGAATATCCACGCCGCTGGTCCAGATCGCGCTGGGCGTGGCGGTGACCTACCTGCCCTCGTTCCCCGACGTGAAGCTCAACCCGGCCCTCTTCATGGTCCTGTTCATCGCGCCGCTGCTCTACCTCGAAGCGCACGAAATCGACAAGCCGACGCTATACAAGACGCTCAAATACTCGCTTCCCATGGCCATCGGGCTGGCGCTGGGCACGATGGTGATCATCGGATTCGCGCTGCACGCCGTATGGCCGGCGATTCCCCTGGCCGCGGCCTTCGCGCTCGGCGCCGCGCTCGGACCCACCGACGCCGTGGCGGTTTCCTCACTTTCCAGCGAGGCCTCGTTCAGCAAGGAACAGAAGGGCATCCTGCAAGGCGAATCGCTGTTCAACGACGCATCGGGCGTCATCGGCTTCCAGTTCGCCATCCTCGCGGCAGTGACCGGCAGCTTCTCCATGGCCACGGCCACCAAGGAATTCATCCTCTCCTTCGTCGGCGGCGTCGTAATCGGCCTGCTCGCGGGCGTGCTCGCCAACTGGATCTTCGGCCTGGTGCGCAGGCTCGGCTGGGAAACCATGACCACTCGCATCCTGATGGAGCTCTTCCTGCCGTTCCTGGTCTATCTCGCCGCCGACGACCTGATTCACGTCTCCGGCATCCTCGCCGTGGTGGCGTTCGGCCTGACCGTCCACTTCGACCACACCGGCATCAGCCCGAACGCGGCGCGAACCAACATCGTCTCGAGCAGCGTGTGGTCGGTGCTCTCGTTCAGTCTCAACGGTACCGTCTTCATCCTGCTGGGCATGCAGCTGCCCGGCGCCATGCGCGCCAGCTGGGACGACCATGTGGTGAGCAACGGCATGCTTGTGGCCATCATCCTGCTGGTCTCGGTCATCGCCATCATCGTGCGGTTCCTGTGGGTCTGGCTCATCGCCGCGCCCAAACGCGACCCCGACGGCAACCGGTTCCGCCGCAAGCCGCGCTCGTTGCGTGACGCCGCGGTGATGACCTTTGGCGGGGCAAAAGGTACCATCACGCTTTCGTTGATGTTCACCATCCCCTACACCCTGCAGACGGGCGAGGCGTTCCCGATGCGTAACGAGCTGATATTCGTGGCCTCCGGCGTCATCGTGGTCACCCTGCTGCTCGCCAACTTCATGCTGCCGCTGCTCGCGCCCAGCAAGGATTCCGCGGAGACGGACTCACAGCTCAAAACCATCAGCATCGAGGTGCTGCGCAGGACCGTCGAGGAGCTCAGCAACCGCGTTACCGACGAGAACCGCAGCGTGCTGCTGCCGATCATCGACTCGTACAACGGGCGCATCACCCGTCTGCGCCAGCGCATGGGATCAATCGACAACACGAGGCTTGAGGCGCTGCAGATCGACGCGCTGCATTGGGAGAAGGACTACGTCAAGGAACGGCTCAACACCACCAAGGCCGACGAGACGATGGACAAGCACGCTCAGGAGCTGCAGATCGAGGCGTGCGAGCGCATGCTCGACCAAATCATGGACACGCTGCGCCACACCAACGACAAGAAGAACAACCATCCGGCGGTCTCGCAGATACGCGGACGCGCACATCGGATGAAGCGGCGCATCGTCACGTTGGCCAGGCGGGCCAACCACAAGATCCGTCGCAGCGCGCCGATCCTGACCGAAAACGAGATCTACAACTACATGCGCTCCACACAGATCGACGCCATCAACTACGTCATCGACAAGCTTTACGAAGAGATGCGCGAAGGCAACTACCCCATCGAATACTGCTCGCTGCTCATCCTCGACTATCGCCGCGCGCTGGCCGAGCTGCGCAGCCGCGGGAACTTCAACCGCAGCGCCGACACCATCTCTCGGATCGACGAGGCCAAGCACGAAAGCTTCGCCATTGAGCTCGAGGAGATTCAGAACATGCTCGAGGATGGGGAGATTACCAGGGGCCAAGCGAAGTATTTGAGAAGGAATGTGTATGTGATGCAGGTCGACGCAGACGCTGAGTTATAACGGTATCTGACTGCGCGAACACACTAATTTCGACCTGCATCCTTCGCGTTCGATACTTCGCGCTCACTTCAGCTACGAGAAGCTCACTGGGCTATTGGTGTTGAAAAAACATACTCCAGTTGGGTCCCCATCGCTCTTTCGCGCTCGATAGATCGCGCTCTCATCGGCTAGGCGAAGCGCTATTCGATGCCGGAGGAGATGTTATTGAGGACCAGCCACTGGCGGATGTCGGTGAACTCCTCGAGGCTGACGGCGTGGTCTAGGGTGCGGTAGTCCTTCGCGGTGAGCCAGGTATGCTCCTCAAGCCAGGCGCACGTGGCCTTGAGCTCGTACTTCGGCAAGACGGAATCGCGGTCGCCATAGCCGTAGAACACCGGAACCTGAAACACATCAAGCTCGCTGTCGGCGGGAGCGGTGCCGGGCACCGAGCCACGGGCCACGAAACCAGAGAGCGCGACGACGGCGCGATAACGCTTCGGATTGACGCGCAGCAAATGAATCGCGAGCGCCGCGCCCTGCGAGAAGCCGATGGGCACGATGTCGCGACCGGATTCGATATGCTCTTCCACCCAGTTGTCGACGGCGGTGGCCGCAGCGAAGATGTCGCGGTCGAGGTCATCACCGGTCGGCACGCCCTCATGGAACCAGCTGAACGCGCCGGAACCGGAGCCAAACTCGCCCGGCCCCTCCTCCTGCAGCACCAGCGGAGCACGCAGCGAGGCGAAATCGTTGTAGGGCGCGACGTAGCGCATCATGTCCGCCAGATCGGCCTCGTTGGAACCCCAGCCATGCAGACACAGGAACAGCGGACGCGAAAGCGCGGCCTTGCCGCCGCCGTGCGAATATTGGACGTGGCCGACCGACATGGGCTCGCCGAAGCGCCCAGGAATATCAGGGGATTGGCGGCCAATCAGACCATCGTCGTCGCCATTGTTCTTATTCGTCTCATTCGCAACTTCGCTCATGCCTCAATGATAGGCGGCAAACCCAACAGTCATACAACGAATTTCGCCGGGCGGCACAACGCTGCCGCAGATATAAATCGACGCCGACAACGAATGGCTGATAGTTAACAACTCAGCCACAACCAACCATCACGGCTGACACAAGCCTTCGCGGCCTTACTGCGAGTCCCCGAGAGTCTCGATCTTGCCGCCCCATTCGCTCTGCAGCGCGGTCATCTGGCTTTTGTCGCCGACCGCCATCCACTGGCCGCCATCGAGCAAGCGGTAATCGGCGGCCGCATCGCCACCGCCGCCAAGATATTGGTTGAGCAGACCGCCGGCCTTGGAACGCACCACGGGGCCGTCAACCGTCGCGGCGGTCTTGCTTTCGAATGTCACGAAGGCGTAGCGGCCGGAAACGCAGACGGACACCGCCGAGACCCCAGGAAACTGACTCGCGTCGACGTCGTTCCAGCCTCCCGAGCACGTGCCGGCTTTCGCTTCCATGCCCTTTTTCATCTGCGTGACGCTGGAATATGGGGCCGAAGACGAGGCTGACGCCGCGCCGCTACCCTTCTTGTGGCCAGTCAAAACACCAAGGGACATCACCAGCGCGACCACGACCACAGCCGTTACCATAAGCACAATAAGGGCTACGAGAAACTTGTTCTTATGATGGCGCGTAAGACCGGGAACGGCGACGCCAGCGTCGTCACCGACTTCAACGCGAGATCGGCTCGGCTCCCCGGCTCGATCGGCGAGATAATCGAAGTCGTCTTGCATAGCGCCTCCTTTAATCTGGCACAGATTAGGAATGTACTAACACCGTCGCCAAAGTACGAATAATGCCATTCTAACGGGCAAAGCTATCATCAGACAGCCATCAGTTAACGGTCCAAAAAGGGCAGAAACACGACACTATGCCTAAACGGGCCACTGACGCCCCACCCACGGCCCGTTTTGGGGACGCAAATTACAGGACGCTGGAAACAAGCCACTGGCGAGCGCTCAACGTCATGTTTCCGGCATGAAAACGATGCCATGCTGGAAACCGGCCATTTGTTGACGACCAATGTCACGTTTGCTCAGGAAAGTGCCCGAGAAAAAGAGAAACCCCGGTGCGTTAACACCGGGGCGAGAAAGGAGAGAAGAAGAAAGGTTAAGTTATCGAAAACCGAAATCCAAGTCCTCGGCCAGCTCTTGCTGACAGTTATTATGTAACTCCCCAATACTTAGTGAATCGGCTAAATAGCCTGAAAATTCGCTGAAAATAACGCGTTCCCGGCCTTTATTCACATTTCCCACACCACTCGCGCCATCCACGATAAAGCGATTTACCATATTTACCGTCACAATCAGTGATATAAAATCACCAATTTTCGTTGCAATTTCAACGAAACCAAGCTATAGATAAAACGCTTTATCAAAGTTTGCCTGCTTTGTCGCTCCTTCCACGCCGCCACGTTAAATCCACGCAAGACCAAGCGAACGTCTACACTGAGAGCAGAACCACAATTCAAGCGCAGGGGGATTCATCATGCTGCTGTCCGATCGCGACATTCTGGGCGCCCAAGCCGACGGCCATATCTCGCTCGAGCCATGGACCCCCGAGATGGTGCAGCCGGCCTCGATCGACGTGAGGCTCGACCGATACTTCCGCCTGTTCAACAACCACGCGTACACCTATGTGGATCCGGCCGAGAACCAAGGCGACCTCACCGAGCAGTTCGAGGTGCCGAAGGGCGAGCCGTGGATCCTGCATCCGGGCGAGTTCGCGTTGGCCTCGACTTGGGAATATGTGAAGCTCGACGCGACCATGGCCGCGCGACTCGAGGGCAAGAGCTCGCTGGGCAGGCTCGGCATCCTCACCCATTCCACCGCGGGCTTCATCGACCCGGGCTTCGAGGGGCACATCACGCTCGAGCTTTCGAACGTGAGCACGCTGCCGGTGAAGCTGTGGCCAGGCATGAAGATCGGGCAGATGTGCTTCTTCGAACTGAGCACACCGGCCGCCCACCCCTACGGTTCCGACGGTGTCGGCTCCCATTACCAAGGCCAGCGAGGCCCGACCCCTTCGCGCTCCTACGAGCACTTCTACTGCGCCGAGATCAACGACTGAGCTCAGACGGCTCACCCCTCACGGTGCCAACCAATGAGAAAAGCACCAAAATACGCCCAAAAAGGTGCTTTCCCTGCAGTAACAGCCTGTTTCAGTGGAAAAAGCGTCATTATCGGGGGATTTTGGCGCTTTTTTCACTGAATCAGGCCCCTTGCGGATGGAGACCGGATGGGCTGGCGCGCGGGCCGGGTTAGCGGGGTTGGCGCGGGGTGCTGGGACAATGGGAGCATGGCTAACAAGAAGGGCCCGGTCAAAGGTTCGGGCGGAAAACATCGCAATGCACTGAAGGGCCGCGGGCCGACGCCCCGTGCCGAGGATCGCACATACCACAAGGCTTACAAGGCGAAAAAGCGTAACGAGAAGCGGCAGTTCGCCGACCCCAGGCTGGCGGCACGTCGTCGCGCGGCCAAATACACTTCGGATTCCGATGACTTGGTGATCGGCCGCAACGCCGTCCTCGAGGCTCTGCGCGTGGGGGTGCCCAGCACGCAGCTCTACATCGCCAACCGCATCGAACATGACGACCGCACCCGCGACATCGTGCGCCTGGCCGGCATGCAGGGGCTCAACCTGCTGGAGGCCGACCGGCTGGAGATGGACCGCATCGCCCACTCGCGCAACCACCAAGGCATCATCCTCAAGGTGCAGCCCTACCAGTATTCGTCGCTGAACGAGCTGGCCGACCGCGCCGAAAAGAAGTCGCACGCGATGGAAGAGGCGGATTCGCAGAGCGCCCGCATCGGTGCTCGCCCGCTGTTCATCGCGCTTGACGGCGTCACCGATCCGCAGAATCTCGGGGCCGTCATCCGTTCCGCCGCGGCATTCGGCGCCAACGGGGTCATCCTGCCCGAGCGCCGTTCCGCCTCGGTGAACGCGGCGGCTTGGAAGGTATCGGCCGGAGCCGCGGCCCATCTGCCGGTCGCGCGTGTGGTCAATCTGACCAAGGCCATCGAAGGGCTCAAGGAACGCGGCTATTACGTGGTCGGCCTCGACGGTGGCGGCGACGCGCTCGTAGGCGAAAGCGGATTCGAAAGCGACCCACTCGTGGTCGTGCTCGGTTCGGAAGGTAAAGGCCTGAGCCGCCTGGTGCGCGAGGCTTGCGATTCGATCGCCGGCATCCCCATCAGCAGCACCGTGGAGTCGCTCAACGCTTCGGTGGCCGCGGGCATCAGTCTCTACGCCGTCGCCCGCGCCCGCCGCGAGGCGGCCGCCAAAGCGGATAAAAGTAAAAAGTAAATAGAGAACAGAATAATTTCTGGAAGAAAGGGCCTGCCCGGGCGCTAATAAAACTCGGCCCGAGCAGGTTTTACCTAACGGCGGCGCCTATCCCGATAATCCATAATCACCAGGTAGCCGGTGAGAGCCACCAAAATGATGTCGGCCACGACACTGTCGGTTCTCGAGACAAAAACCGCCAGAATCGCGACGACGAATTCATGGAGATAGTTGCTTCCGCCAGGTCCTTTCTGCTCCTCAGGCATTTCGCTGCCTTTCCGTTGAGTGCCGCGCCACGAATGACGCGGCAACGGCGTATGAGCCGGGCAGCTCATACGATCGCTTTCACCTACGCTACATAGGATAAGCGATGAATTTCATCATATATGAACTGCCGAATCTTCAGAATGCGTTATAATGAATGTTGTTGATACGGCACGCTACTCATCTGCGATATAAAGTCGGGCTATAAGCTTTAGCAGATGATGCCGCAATCAATAGGGCATTGTTCCTTGTCCTCTTTGAAGTGCCGCGGGCCGGTATCCGAATTCGGGTACCGGCCCTTCGGGTATCCGGACGGCTTAAGAGAGTTGCGACAACTACCCCTCAGTGGCTCCAGACGGCGGCGTCTTGGTCGTATTCGTCGGGGTCGTAGTCATCATCGACGGCGGTGGCGGCCTCGCTCCAATCATCGTCGTTGCGAGTACCCGCGTCTTTCACACCTTTAGCGCCTTGCTTGGCAATGCCCTTCGCACCTTCGGCGTCATCCGCACCATCCGCGCTTTCGGCGGCATTGCGCGCGCACGCGATCTTTTCGATGGGCACGTCATCGGCGAAACCAAGCGATGCGCCGATGTTGTCGACCTCGTCGTTGTCGGCGCCGACCGTGTCGGGAATGTCGGCTCCCGCGCCAGCCTCACCCCCGTTGGCCGCACCGTCACCAGCCACGCCAGCAGGATCGTCAAACGTCGAGCTCTCGTCGATGACCCCGGAATCCGCGTCGCCGTTGATCTCCGCGATCGCCTTCGAGTCGAGGTCGTACTTGGGCAGAATCCGCTTGATATAGTCGTTCGCGGCCACGGCGGTCGGCACGTCATGCCCGGCCTTTTCGGCGAGATACCAACGATTCTCAAGCACCTCATGGAAGAACTGCGCCGGTTCGATCTTGGAGCGGTATTCGCGCGGAATCATGCGCACGGTGGGCTCGAAGACCTCGCGCATCCAATCGGTGGCGACGATTTCGAGCTCTTCGCCATCGCGCCAGGTCGAAGCGCGGTAGGCGTCGAGGTCGTTCAACAAACGCCTGGCCTGGTTCTCCTGCACGTCGAGGCCGGTCAAGCGCAGCAGCTTACGCGAGGCGTACCCCGCGTCGACCACGCGCGGCCGCACCAACACGCGCTGCCCGTTGTCGACGGTCTTGACCTCAAGCTCGTCGACGTCGAACCCGAGATCGTTGAGCTTGTTGACGCGCTTCTCGATCTTCCACATCTCGTCCGGCCCGAAGTCCTCCTCGCCGGTGAGCGCGTTCCAGAGCGAATCGTAGCGCTCGAGCAGCCTGTTGCCGACCTCCACCTCGTCGACCTCGTCGGGCAGCAGTTTGCCGGAGCTCAGGTCCATCAGCTCGCCGATGATGTTGGTGCGCGCCAAATCCATATCGTAATTGCGCTGCCCGGGCGAAAGCGAGGTGTGCAGCGCGCCGGTCTCGGCGTCGACCAGGAACGCGGAGAAAGCGTAGGCGTCGCGCATGAACAGGACGTTCGAAAGCGACACGTCGCCCCAATAGAAGCCGGCGAGATGCAGCCGTACCATCAGCACAGCGAGCGCGTCGATCAGCCGGTCAGCGGTGTCGGGGCGGAGATTGCCGGCGAACAGCGCGCGGTATGGCAGCGAGAACTTGAGCTGCCGGGTGACCAGCATCGATTCGAGCGGCTCGCCCTCGCGCGTGTGCCGCCCGGTCACCACGGCGATGGGCTCGACGGTGGGGAGCTCCAGTTTCTGCAGCCGGCGCAGCAGCTCGTATTCGCGGGCGGCCACACGGCTGGTGATCTCCTTCATCGCGTAGATCTCGTCGCCCACATGCACGAAACGCACGACGTGGCGCGAGATGCCGCGCGGCAGGTTGGCCAGCAGGTCCTTGGGCCAGCTCGCCAGCGGCTTCTCCCACGGCAGCGTGAACATTTTCGGATTGGAGCTGGTCGCGGTGATCTTGAGCGCCTTGGGCTCGGCCGCCTCGCCGTCATCCGCCGGCACCGAGACGGACGTCGCCTTCAACGCCCGCGGGTCCAGCTGCGCATTCCCAGTCAATTCCATATCTCCAATCTAGTGCAGACAAGCGATGAATGACATTGGATTTCGCGCACATATATATTGCCTTCCATGCCCAAAAACATTGTCTGGTATCACCCACAAAAAGCGCGAAAAACGCCTAACCAGCCAGCCCATTTCAAGACGCAAAAACCCATGCCACAGCAAACGCGCGGCATGGGTTCGAAAATGGAGTCGGCTAAGAAGGCACTCAGTTCAGGCGCAGCTCGGTGGCCTGGGAGAAGAGGTGCATCTTGGTCGGGTCGATCTTGATCTTGACGGTCTCGCCGACCTTCGGCAGCTGGCGCGGGTTGACGCGAATCGTGGTCAGCTTGTTCTGGTCGGACATCGTGGCGGCCTGCTCGGCGACGGAGCCATCAGTGATGATGTTGCCGTAGATATAGCCGTCGGAGCCCAGGTCCTCGACGTTGGCGACGCTGAGCGAGAAGGCGTTCGGCTCGTCGGCGGCGGCAAGATCCGCGTCCTCCGGACGGAACCCGACGACGATCTGGCCCTTGTCGTCCGCGGTCAGCTTGTCGACGGCCTCGGCGGGCAGATCGATGGTGTCGCCGCCGATCTTCGCCTTGCCGTCGACCACCGGATGGGTGTTGATGTTCATCGACGGCGAGCCGATGAAGCCTGCGACGAAGACGTTCTGCGGCTTGTCGTAGAGCTCGGTGGGGGCGCCGACCTGCTGCAGCTCGCCGAGCTTGATGACGGCGATGCGGTCGCCCATCGTCAGGGCCTCGGTCTGGTCGTGGGTGACGTACAGGGTGGTGACGCCGAGCTGGCGCTGCAGGGCCGCGATCTGGGTACGGGTCTGCACACGCAGCTTCGCGTCGAGGTTGGAAAGCGGCTCGTCCATCAGGAAGACCTTCGGCTTACGCACGATGGCTCGGCCCATGGCCACACGCTGACGCTGACCACCGGATAGCGCCTTCGGCTTGCGGTCGAGGAATTCGGTGAGGTCGAGGACCTTGGCGGCCTCCTCAACGCGCTGGCGAATCTCGTCCTTCGGCACGCCGGCGATCTTCAGGGCGAAGCCCATGTTGTCGGCCACGGTCATGTGCGGGTAGAGGGCGTAGTTCTGGAAGACCATCGCGATATCGCGGTCTTTGGGCTGCATGGTGGTGACGTCGGTGTCACCAATGAAAATCTTGCCTTTGTTGACTTCCTCAAGGCCGGCAAGCATACGCAGCGTCGTCGATTTGCCGCAGCCGGAGGGGCCGACGAGCACGAGGAATTCGCCGTCTTTGATGTCGAGGCAGAGGTTCGAGACTGAAGGCTCGGTGTTGCCGGGGTAGATACGGGTGACATGGTCGAATACGACTTTTGCCATAATAATGTTCCTTTCATCGGCAGGTACGTGCCGAACGATCCGAGTGAGAGGTTCTGCATCCACCCAACAGCCAGCTTCGGCCTTGGATTTCCGCACTTTCATTCATTTATGACGCCCCACGAAGTACTCTCTCCGTCGAGCCAATTCCAACTATACACTTATGGCACCGATGTGCTACGAAAAACGTGACAGAAAAAAGGAGCCGCCTCGCGACGGCTCCGAACAATTCCTTAGCTAGTAAAAGCTAGCCTGTGACCTCAGCCTCGACTGCCTAAAAACTTTGACGACCATCACGACCTTCAATTGGCAATCGGTCGGAAAGCTTCAGCCACTATTCATAGAATAGCACAGCAGAAATATTTATCTCAGATCATTCATCTCGCAGCGTGTCTAGACAGTATTTACATTTTTGTCGAAATCAACTCTCTTACGATATGCTTATAAACGTTCCATTCGGAGTCGGATCCGTTTGGAGCAGAACAATTCCACGGCTAATGAAAGGAGTGTAAACCGTGAGCACTCAAGGAGGGCCGACAGGACCATTTTCCTGTCTAATAGCAGAGGTGTTCAGGTTGCTTCGCATTCTGGCAGGCAATTTGAGCAAGAGGACGGCCAGTATTTGTTTTGTCTTGACCATGGCGCCCCTCTGGCTTGCAGGTGCCGGTTTCGCCATATTGGGCATATTGACCATAGGCCAAATGTTCTGAACCGGTAGGGTCTGAATCGCAGCCGGGCCTCCGTTGGATTTTGTGTCCGGCGGAGGCCTCCCCTTTAAGCATTACGGCCACGAACACGACGTGTGACGACACTCACAACGCATTACATATCCACGGTTCGATAAGTGAATTGGACAGATAGCGCAAGTCTGTGGGTCACGAAATATCGGAATGGATAGTTCGGAGTTGCGCGAGGACGATCAGGCCGCTTTTCATAAGGGTTTTGCGAGGTTCGCCACACTTTCTGAACGCCTCGCGAACGCCCTCTGTACGCTTTCTGAACACTTTTCGAGCGCCAATATACGCCCAGCGAACATCACCGCCAATCGAAACGGCAACCCTTATATCTTTTTGGGACGCAATTCGACGGTATTTTTGCACTCCACTATGCCGCTAACATCGATTGCCCGCCTTATTTCATGCGGTTATCAACGACGTCAAATTCTCGACGAACCACCAAAAGGTAATGCGACGGAAACGCTTTTAAAGTATGATGTAACAATGCAGAAAACGCAATAAGACATCATTTTGACCCCCTTCAGGAAACCTTCACAATTCCCATACTTATCAGGAACGAATAGAAACATTTCTCGTATTTTTCGCTATTTCGATAGGAAAAGTGGGCCTATGAATTCTCCAAAACGCATTACAAATAGTCTATCGGGCCAAAACGTACCTCTCAGGGCTGAAAATTATGCTTTACCTGATTAATATATTTTCCAGTGCGTTTGCGCATTTGGTTTTCCCAATTATTACAATTCGTCAGGCAAACCAATCAAAAGGATTATTTTTACACAATATTCTGCGACAGACGCATTTTAATTATTAAGGTTTATCGCAGATAATCAGGAGCATGAATATGGATTCAAACGAAAGCCCAATCGAGTGGCTGAAGCAGATCACCCACAGTGATTCGATCAACAAGATCTCGAAGCGTAGCGACATCCCCTACGCCACGCTTTACAAGCGGTTCAAGATGGATGACCTCGCCACTGACGAGATCATCGCCATCGCACGCGGCTACGGCATCAACCCCGTCGACGCGCTGGTGAAGACCCACGTGCTCAGCGAGGAGGAGGCCAGCGGCATCCGCGGCGCCAACGCCCTCAAGCTCTGCAGCATCCAGGAGATCGCCAGCGAGATCGTACGTCGCGACGAGTCGAAGAGCTGAACGAGCTCGACGCACAGCCAGGCGCGCTGACGTCAACGTTCCAAACAGGTTGACGTAGCGGCCAAGGCAAGCGAAAGGCTGGCGGCCTGAACCCGACATATTCAAGGGGAATGTCTAGGGTTCGGGCCGCCAGCCTTTCGCGTATCCGAGGGTATTCAGATGTGCTCAGATTCCGGCTCAGCCGTGCGGATGCGTCTCCGGCGGAATCACCGACTTATACGGCTTGTCCTTGAACTGCTCGTTGTATGCAACCTTGGCCTCGCCCAGCAAATCGGCGTCGGTGAGGGCGTCGTATGCAGTCAGCGCGATGGTCTTGGCGGCCTGCACGAGCCCCTTGTGGGCCACGCTGGACTGGCCGTTGGCCACCCATTGCCACGAATGCGCGGGCGTGCCCAGCGGCTCGAAACCGCCGTAGTACTGCGCCGTGGGGGTGCACCAGCTCACGTCGCCGACGTCGGTAGACGCCTGGCCCTTGGTGTCGGTGGTGTAGATGAGCGGGAACTTGCGCAGCGCCATGCTCGAAGCGGCGATCTTCTGCGCCTCCTCCTTGCTCATACTCGGGTCGGCGGCCTGCAGGCGCTCGGCGAGAGGACCCTCGTAACCCTTGGGGTTGTTGGCCTGAATCTTGCGCTCGAACTCCAGCTCGTCGGCGGTGAGCTCCAGCGGCCCGACCAGGTCAAGGTTCTTATCCATGTCCTCGCTCAACGGGTGGTTCGGCACGTAGTTGGCGCACGCGGAATCGAAGTCAATCGAAAGCTCGGTGTCGGTCATCATGGCGGCGCCCTTGGCGATCTTGACGACGCGGTCGTAGATATCCTTGGCCTGGTCGAGGAACGGGGCACGCACGAAGAAGTAGAGCGTGGCCGTGGGGTGAACGACGTTGGCGGACTGGCCGCCGGCGTCGAGATAGGCGTAGTGGATACGCGCGGCGTCGATGATGTGTTCGCGCAGGAACTGCACGCCCACGGTCATCAGGGTGGCGGCGTCGAGCGCGTCACGGCCCTGCTCGGGAGCGGCTGCGGCGTGGGCCGCGACACCCTTGAAGCTGAAGTTGGCCTGCATCACCGCAAGGCCCGATCCGCCGGCGACCGCCGTGGTGTCGGAGGGGTGCCAGGTGAAGGCCGCGTCCACGTCATCAAAGACGCCATCGCGGGCCATGAACGCCTTGCCGTAGCCGCTCTCCTCGGCCGGGCAGCCAAAGAGCTTCAACGTGCCCTTGAGGTGCTTCTCCTCCATCAGCGTCTTGAGCGCGACGGCGGCTCCCAGCGCGCCTGTGCCCAGAATGTTGTGGCCACAGCCCTGCCCGGGAGCGCCCACGACGAGCGGCTTGCGGTCGGGGTTGCCGGCCTCCTGGCTCAGGTTGTCGAGCGCGTCGTATTCGGCGGTGATGCCGATGACCGGCTTGCCCGAGCCGTAGGTGGCGATGTAGGCGTAATCCATGCCGGCCACGCCCTTTTGAATGTCGAATCCCTCGGCCTCGAGGACCTTATAGTGCTGCGCCACCGACTTCGGCACGGTGAAACGCGTCTCCGGCGTCTCCCAAATGCGGTCCGCCGCCTCGATGAACTCGCCCTTCTTCTCGTCGACGATGTCCATGATCCGCTGCTTGTTGCTGTCAACTGCCATGAAACACTTCCTTTCGAATCTCATCAAGCGCTGGCGGCTTTCGGCATCTCGCCAAACGACCTCGCCAAACGCATGAGACGGACACAACGATGTGCTCGGGCGCACTCATCGAAACGTCCATCCGGTTTTCACACCATAAAGCCGCAGGCGTTGCGCACGCTTGGAAAGTCCGAATAGCGGGCGGCGGAGGGGCAACACCCACTTAACCGCGGCGACACCCACTTAAAAAATCCCGCGAAAAGTATAAAACGTTGAGATTCCGGCGCGTACTGGCGATTGGGGCGTGATTTGAGCGAAGTTAAGTGGGTGCCGGATCCCGAAGAGCGCTTGCTTTCACTCCACCACTTTCACATCTGCCACCGCAAGCATGCGAAAACGCCTTTGGCGCCTGATGCGAGGCCGGCGAAGGCCACCGGAACGCACCAGCCGCCAAAGGCGTTGGGAGAATTCGCCTCAGCGGACGCGACGACATGACACGAGGCGCCCGCCAGCAAACTCAAGCTCAGGCGAAAGCTCAGAGCTCCGGGGAGATCATCACCTTGACCTGGTCCTTGTCGGTGGCCAGGGCCTTGATGCCCTCGATGGCGTCGTCGAGGCTGACCTTCTTGGTGATGACCGGCTCGAACTGGTCCTTGTGGTTGTTGATGATGCCCAGGACGGTGTCGAAGCTGTTCTGATAGCAGAGCGTGGTGTAGATGTCGATGCCCTGCATGATCACGTCATCGGTGATGTTGATGGTCAGCGGGCGGCCGAACAGGGCGACGATCTGCAGCTTGCCGGTACGCTTGGTGACGCTCAGCGCGGTGTTGAAGGTGGGCTGCACACCGGCGCACTCGAAGGTGATGTCGACGCCGTTGGGGCATTCCTTCTTGATCTCGGCGGCGACGTCCTGCTTGCTCGGGTTGAGCACGTCGGTGAAGCCGAGCTCGCGGCACTTGGCGAGACGGTTCTCGGCCAGATCGGAGATGTAGATCTTGTTGGCACCGGCGATGCGGGCCAAGATGGCGCAGATCAGGCCAATCGGGCCGGCGCCCATGATGGCGACGGTGTTGCCTTCGCGCAGGCCGCACTTCTTGATGGCTTCGTAGACCACGGAGACCGGCTCGCACAGCGCGCCGAGCTCATAGCTCATGCCTTCAGGCAGCTTGTGGGCGAAGACGTCATCGACGTTGCAGAACTCGGCCATGCCGCCGTCCTCGGAGAAGCCGAGGAAGTTGCCGGCACCGTCCTCGGCGACGACGTTGTTGCAGAAGTTGTAGTTGCCGGCGCGGCAGTTCTCACACTTGCCACAGGCGAGCAGCGGCTCGACGGCGATGGGGTCGCCAACCTTGAGATCGGTGACGGCGCTGCCGACCTTGACGACCTCACCCGAGAACTCATGGCCGAGCGTGATCGGGACGGTCTTGCCGGTCAGCGGGTGCGGATGCGTCGGCAGGCCCCAGCCCGAAGTGTATCCGTGCAGGTCGGAACCGCAGATGCCGCAGTCCTTCACCTTGATCTGTACCTGATCCGGCTTCGGATCGTTAATGCTGACGTCCTCTACGCGAACATCTTCCTGACCATAAATGCGAACAGCTTTCATCATTGAATCCTTTCGTGGTGTTAGGGCTTCAGTGCCCTTATTCACGTATTGTAGAAAATTGTTTGCTGTGTTTATCTCATCAAAGTATAGATTCATGTCTAATTATTGCATTGAATCTTTCGCTCTTGCCCTGCTAAAAACGTGAGAATCGTTGATATTGCAAGCATTTTCAACTTTGGGACAATGCTATGCATCGGCCAAGCACGGTAACGTGATTGTTATCACAATAAAGGATATTCCTTCGCGTCAATCGTTTTCCCCTTGCCGTACAGACGAGCGTCGTCGCGCGCAGTGAAACAGAATTGCGCCGAATGAACCACGCCTGATCGGAGTTTCTTACGTTTCTTCATCACGATGCGACCGAAAACTTGCGTTTTCGTGCGACCACCGTTACCATCACAACCATGACATCGCAAATTCTATTCACAGGCAACGCCGCTGAGCCCATCTCCGGCCAGCGTTGTCTTCTCTGCCTGCCCGCGATGTCCTGTTGTCGCCGCTGAGCGCGCTTGCACGCCGTTTTTGAATACGGGATTCGCGGATCATTCATCGGTTGATTCATTATGCGTTGAGCATTTGAAACCATCGACTTTGCTATCGCGAATTGCATCTGCGCCTCATTTTTGCGACTAATAGATAATAAATAGTCCCGAAATAGGGAATCCCATATCAAAACGGCTGATTCAGCAGTTTCTTTTATCGCGCTCGGCACCCAGCCATCCGCACCGTTTGCGGAAAATCGGCCGTGGGTTCCGACATCCAAGACGTCCAAGACGCCCCAGACATCCCTCGCATCCAAGACACCAAAACATCCAATCAACAAACCAATCAACCATCAAACAAACCACACGAGCCCACCGCCTCCAGCGGCCTCGGAAAGGAATACCAGATCATGACGGCAATCGAATGGGAATGGGTGGCGCTCGGCGTCACCGTGCTGCTTTTCGCGGGGCTCGCGGCCCTGAGCATCAAGAAAAAGGCCGGGTTCAGCGCCCGCGTCATCATCGCCACGGCGCTCGGCATCGTGCTGGGCCTCGTCTTCAAGGGCCACACCACCTTTGTGGCCGCCTTCGGCATGGTGTGGTCGAACGCGATCTCCGCCATCGTGGTGCCGCTGCTGCTCTTCAGCGTCATCTCGAGCATCACCAACCTCGGCACCTCGCTGCGCCTGCGCAACATCGGCGTGAAAACGGTGATCTTCCTGCTGCTCAACACGCTCACCGCCTCACTGCTCACGCTCGGCCTGGCGCTGGCGTTCCGCGTGGGCCAGGGCTTCACCTTCAAGCTGCCGACCAACTACCAGGCCAAGCACGTGCCGTCCACGCTGAGCACGCTGGTGGGCCTCTTCCCCTCGAACCTCGTGAGCAACTGGGCCGCCAACCAGGTGGTGCCGGTGGTCATCTTCGCCATCCTCGTGGCGCTGGCCTACAACGGCGCGGCTTCCACGGCCAAGGGCGCGGCAGCGGTCAAGCCGTTCAAGACCTTCGTGGACGCGGGCAACGTGGTGCTCTCCAAGGCCACGCAGATCGTGGTCGGCTTCACCCCTTACGCCGTGCTGGCGCTGATCGCGGCGGCCGTGAGCAACAGCAACCTCGCCACGCTTCTTCCGCTGCTGCTCGTGCTCGTGGTGGCCTATATCGCCATCGCGCTTCAGCTCTTCGTGGTGCAGCCAGTGATTCTGGGCGTGACGACGCGCACGAACCCACTGCCGTTCTTCAAGATGTTCTGGCCGGCAGGCGTGGTGGCGTTCACCTCTGAGAGCAGCATCGGCACCATCCCGGTGACCGTGCGGCAGCTGCGGCGCGGCGGCGTGCCCGGCGACATCGCCTCGTTCGTCTCGAGCCTCGGCGCCAACCTGGGCATGCCCGGATGCGCCGGCGTGTGGCCCACCCTGCTCGCCGTCTTCGCCGTCAACGCGATGGGCCTCAACTACTCGCCCCTGCAATACCTCATGCTCGTGGGCCTGACGCTGCTGGTCTCCATCGGCACCGTCGGCGTGCCCGGCACGGCCACCATCACCGCCACCTCGCTGTTCGCCGCAATGGGCCTGCCGATCCCGTTCATCGCCATCTCGCAGCCGATCTCGCAAATCGTGGACATGGGGCGCACGGCGCTCAACGTGGCGGGCGCGGCCAACACCGCCGTCATCGTGGCCGCCACCGAGCACGAGCTGGACCAGGACCTCTACCACGGCCGCAAGGAGTTCGTCGACAGCGACGAGAACGAGCTGGATATTAAGGAGCAGCATGGTGGGACGGTTGAGGATGGCGCGGCCGCTGCCAGCACGGGCGTTACAGCTGGAGCTGGCGACAGCGCGAGTGCGAACGCTACGGTTGGAGTTGAAGCCAATGCTGACGCGAACGCAAACGTTGCGGCCGGAGTCGGCACGGATACAGACACTAGCGCAACCGACAAGCCCGCGGTCACGCTCAACCTCAGTCAGTCAAGCAACTTGCTCGACTTCTCCCCCGCCAGCGCCCTCGACGGCCAAGGCGACGACATGTGCGGATTGAAATCCAGCAAGCCCAGTAATAATAAGGAGTGACCAGCCCGATTCCAGCATCGGCCAACAACGTGCACGCCACACCAATCCAGTGGCGTGCACGTTTGGTTTCACGAACCATATATAAGGTATGATTTCACCTCCCGCCGTTGGAAACCGGGAAGACGAAACCCCAGCGTGGTGATTGGTGATGGTGAGTTTATTCAGTTGTAGTTGGTGGTGAGCTTCTCAGTGGTGGGCCGTGATGAGTTTCTCTCCGTGATAAGCCATGGCGGTGATTGATCTGGTGTGCGTTACGGCCGTGGTGGATGCCGCAGCGCACACCAGTAGGTGGTCAGTGGCGTGCTCGGCGGTATTGGGCGTAGACGCTCGTGGCGATGGAGAGTGCGGCGATTGCAGTGAGCAGGATGAGGTTGCTGGCTTGCCACTGGTTGCCGGTCATGGGCAGCTTGTTGACGGTCGGCGGGGTGAGACGCACGATGACAGAGCTGTGGTTGGCCTTGTTCTCGTAGCCCGCCGGGTGGGCTGTGCTGGTACCGGGGCCATCAGCGTTGTCGTAGACGGCAACGGTTGCGTTGCTGCCATTGAGAGCGGTGCCGGCCGGCACATCGACCACGAACGAGCCGTCCGACCCGGTGACGATGCTGCCCGGGTCGCCCGCGTCGAGCGGCGACCCGTCGGCCTTGGCGCCGCTCCTCGTGCCGTCCGGCCAGGTGACCACGATCCGATCGTCGGCCTCCACGGCCCGGTTGGTCTGGGCTGACTGGTCGCCGCTGGTCCAGGCGACGCCCCTGACGGTCGCCTTCACGCCCAAGCCACTAGAGGTGCTGCGCTCCGCGGTGCGCGTGTCGGCCAGACCGGGCGCGACCGTGTCGATGGTGAGCTTGGTACGCGGGTCGGACTCAGCCGAGGTAGTGTTGTCCTTTTGCGTAAGCGTGGAGGTGAACCAGTAAGACACACCCGAGCCAACGTCATCAGACGGATACGGGTTGGTGGCCGTGGTGTAGTCGATGCTCCAAGGCGCGTCGCTGGGTGCGGTGGCAGTAGCGGGAGTCACTGTGTCACTCACAGCTGGAGTTCCCGCCGTACCGCCGGTCTCGGCCACGTATGGATAAGTAGTGAATTTATCCCCATCGAGTGTGCCACCCGGCAAATTGCCATGCACACTTAACGTGCCATCCGAATGAGGCGTGACCTTGTTGATACCCGGCGGATCGAGCGTCTGCCACTGCGCAGTGAGCTTGCTGCCGGGCACCTTCCATGGAATCGTCGAACCGAACGCCCTCGAGGTACCGTCACCATCTTTCCAGCCATTGAGGCGGCTATTGGCTTTGGTTGCGGTCTCGCAAATCTTCGTGCTGGGCACCGGGTCGGCGCAGGTGGTGATGTCGCCGCCGTTGGCGTCGTAGGTAGTAGAGACGAGATAGAGCCAGGTGGGGTCAGTCATCGTCGGCGTAGCGCCCAACCCCGCGTTTGAACTCTTGGTACCTCGCACCGACCAAATGCCTGACACGTCCTCGAACACTGGGTCCGACGAGGACGCACCACCATCCTGCCACAACGAATAGTGACTATACGGAACTGAGTCGCACACAATCGAGCCAACTGACGTCCAGCATAGTGTATCGTCACCCGGACTCAAATTTACCTGCTCTCCAACACGTAACTTCAATAGCGAAGAAGCGTCTTGCAGCATCCCGTAATTCATGTAATACTCACCTGTGTGCGTTTTATTCACACCATCGTAGCGGCCACGCTGCGGCACCGACCCCATGTCCCAGCCTGAGATGTCAAGTGACTCTAATGACGAGCAACCGTAAAACATGTAGCGCATGTCCGTGACTCTACCCGTGTCCCAGCCTGACAGGTTCAGCATCTTACCATTCGGAGTGGGGTCAGCTCCCGTATCAGAATCACCAACCAAGGCAGTATCTTCAGAGAACATGTCGTCCATCGTAGTCACATTGCCTGTGCGCCAGCCCGACAGGTTTCCCACCGTAGTCAGTTTTGCGTCACTCTGGAAGAGACCGCTCATGTTTGTGGCGTTCGATACGTTCCAGTTACTGAGGCCGTCAATGGACTCGAGTTGGGGATCATTCCAAAATGCGGCGTAGAAATCATGAGCAGTTGAAGTGTCGAGATTGGTGACATCAGCACTAGTAAGGCTGGGCATATTACTGAACAAAAATCGGCCACCGGTGTTTGCAATACTGACTCCATTACGGACAATCACCTTGGAGACATTATCTCCAGTCCAAGGAAGGCCAGGATGGGAATCAGTCCCGGTATGGTCAGGCACCTGGCCGTTTTCCAATTCGAGGACACATTCAGGGTTCTCGGTGGTACCTCCAAAGGTTTCCTTCCAGTGAAGTTTATCGGTAGTGCCCCAAGTGTTTTCGCCCGGATGTTGGCAACGAATGAGTTTGACGCATCCATCAAACATACGGGCTTGATCCGCTTCCGAGGGAATGGTGAGGCCGGGCACGCCGATGGTGGTGAGCTCGGCATCGTTACAGAACATGCTACCCATATCAGTGACGCTGCCGGTATCCCAGCTACTTAGATCGACCCCAGTGAGTTTAGGACAGGTGTCGAACAGGCTGTTCATGTTCTCTACGTTGCCGGTATCCCAGTGATCCAGTCCGATGATGGCCTTCAGGTTAGGGTCGTTCCAGAACGCCGCGTAGAGATCGTGGGCCTGACTAGTGTCGAGTCCACTGACGTCTGCGGTAGTGAGGATAGGCAGGTTACTGAGCAGGTAACGACCGCCAGTCTCCCCTAAGCTCACGCCGTTATGAATGATTGCTTTGGTGATGTGGTCACCAGTCCAGGGCAGTCCCGGATCGGCGTCGGTTCCGTTGTGGTCAGGCACTTGGCCGCTGACCAGCTCAAGGATACACTGTGGATTTTCGAGAGTACCTCCCATTGTTTCTTTCCAAGTGAGCGTGCTCCAGTTGTATTCGCCAGGATGTTCACAGCGGACGAGCTTGTCACATCCATCAAACATGCTGGTTTGATCTGCTTCCGAGGGGATGGTGAGGCCGGGTATGCCGGTAGTGGTGAGCTCGGCATCGTTACAGAACATTTCGAGCATGTCGGTGACGCTGCCCGTGTCCCAGTTGGACAGGTCGAGCTTCTGGAGTTTCGGACAGTCCTCGAACATGCTGGTCATGTCGGTGACACTGCTCGTGTTCCAGTTCTCGAGCCCGGTGATGGACGTGAGGTTGGGGTTGTTCCAGAACACACCGTACATATCACGCGCGACGGAAGTACCTAAACCACTAACGTCTGCAGATTTGAGGTCGGGCAGGTTGCTGAAAAGGTAACGCCCTCCAGTCTGTCCTAACGTCACGCCACTGTCAACATTCACTTTGGTGATGTTGTCGCCAGTCCATGGGAGTCCCGGATCGGCGTCAGTTCCGGCATGGTCAGGCACTTGGCCGCTGACCAGCTCAAGCACACATTCGGTGTTTCCCAGGGTGCCGGTAAGTGTCTCTTTCCAAGTAAGGGTGCTCCAGTTGTGCGTGCCGGGATGGGTGCAGTGCACAACGTTCGGGCTTCCATCGAACATGCTGGTCTGGTCGGCGTCCAGCGGGATGGAAAGGCCTGGTATGCCGGTGGTGGTGAGTGCCCCGTCGTTGCCGAACATGCTGCCCATGTCGGTGACCCTACTAGTATCCCAGTTGCTGAGGTCGACACTGGTGAGGCTGGTGCAGGTGTCGAACATGCTGTTCATGCTGGTGACGCTGCTCGTGTTCCAGTTCTCGAGCCCGGTGATGGACGTGAGGTTGGGGTTGTTCCAGAACACACCGTACATATCACGCGCGGCGGAAGCATCGAGACCGGAAACGTCCGCCGACTTCAGATCGGGCAAGTTGCTGAAGAGGTAGCGTCCGCCTGTGGTGCCGATGACGACACCGCTATCCACCTTGATTTTGGTAACCGAGTCGTTGGTCCAAGGCAGACCGGGGTCAGCGTCGGTTCCTGTATGGTTGGGCACACGGCCGCTTTTGAACTCAAGGACGCAATCGTCGCCGTCGACATGTTCGCTCCATTGCAAGGGATTGGTGGAGCCCCAGCTGTGTTCGCCTTCATGTTCGCACGTGGCGTCTTGCGGACCGACGGCGGGCTGGGAACGAGGTAAGAGGTTAGGCGCCGCTTGCGGCGCCGAAAAATTTTGAGATTTTGGTGTTACCGCCGAAGGCGGCGCGCCTACGGGCGCGTCGCCGGTTGGTAAACCAGACGAATCGTTATCGGAATCTAATAAGCTTTGAGTCCACCCCCCCCCGCGGCTCCGGTACCCTCACCAGCGCTCGCGGCGGGCATCGCAAGACCTAGTGACAGCGCGGCGACCAACACCGCGGCCACTTTCAGAGCCTTACCACTCCCAGACATGCTAAACTCGACCCCCATTTGATGCATAAGCCATACAAACTGACAGTAACTGCCCACCAGAATAGCATTACAGGAGAATAAAAACACCTAAATCAACCTAAAAATCGTACGAAAGTCAACAAATTCCACAAACAATCATGCAATAAAAAATACACGAAGAACTTATATAAACACCCTTCATACCAACGATTCAAAGCTTTGAAATAATATACAAAATCAAATAAAAACAACACGCTTTACGTTTTATCGATAATTCACAACTTCTTTTAAATACATTTAAGTCATATGTATATTCAACCGCGATACCGCAACCTCGACCCTATTAAACCACCGCGAAGCCGACGCCGGCAGGCCCAACATCATCCACTCCAACTCAATCCGACGCGACAATCTCCATCAGATGCGGCGACCTCGGTAGTATGGGGAACATGAGCGATTTGAACGCGTTGGACTTGGAACCTGGGCAGATTGTCGGCGGATACACGCTGATATCGCGGCTCGGAGGCGGAGCCATGGGGTCGGTCTGGCGCGTGAAGGACGACGGCGGGCAGGTCTACGCCATGAAGATCCTGCGCGACTCGCTCAAGGACGAGGGGGAGGAGGCTGACGGAGACGGCGAGGACGCCGGAACAGACGCCGCAGCCGACGCACAAAACGCGACCGAAGTTCTTGAACCTGACGGCGAGCCCTCGCACCACCATCACAGCCACAACCCACACGTCACCGCGCGCGAGCGCCTGCGCCGCGAAGCCATGGCCCTGCGCCGTGTGAAGCACCCCGGGGTCTGCGAGATCGTGGATATGGAGCTCGACGACTCGCTGGCCTTCATCGTCACCGAGCTCATCGAGGGGCGCAACCTGCGCGACGACGTGGCGGCGAACGGGCGCTACGAGGGCGAGGACCTCGAACGGCTCGCGCGAAAGCTCATCGAGGCGGTGCGGGCGGTGCACGCCCAGGGGGTGATTCACCGCGACATCAAGCCGACCAACATCATGGTCTCGGCCGCCGGGCCCGTTTTGGTGGACTTCGGCATCGCCATGAGCGCGGGCGAAAGCCATGTGACGCGCACCGGGCTGGTGATGGGCACGCCCGGGTTCATCGCCCCCGAGATCATCGACGGAGCGGAGAGCAGCGAGGCCACGGACTGGTGGTCGCTGGCCAGCGTGCTCGCGTTCGCGGCCACCGGACGGCCTGTGTTCGGCTCCAAGCCCATGATGGCCGTGCTCGAGCGCGAGGCGAGCGGGAGCGCGGATCTCGCGGGGCTGCCGGCGCGCACGCTTGAGGCGTTCCGGGCGGCGCTCAACCCCGACCCGGCGCGGCGCTGCACACCCGAGGCGCTGCTGGAGGCGATCACGCTGGATTCGCTGAACCCGTTCTCACAGGGGGACGAGGACTTCGACGACGATATGGATATGGGCGCGTTTGGCGGGGCTTCCGGGACATCTGGGGACGCCGGGAATAATGGCGCCGACGGAAACGAAAACGGCACCGCTGGAGACAACAGCAATGGCCAGGGGGCGATGCACCCTTTTAGATCGGGCGGCATGGCGGCTTCCGCTCCCCCACCTCCGGCGCGGAACAATCAAGCATCGGACTCGGAGGAATCGACCAGCTCTTCGAACCCGCGCACGTTGTGGCGCGATGACAAGTCCGGCCAAGAGGCGATGACGCAGATCCTCCAGACGAAGGCGGACTCAGGCGACACTTCCGCCACCGAGGTACTCGCCAACAACGGGAGCCGCGATGCCGTACGACCGCAGGCCACGCGGCCGCTCGCCACGCGCACGATGACGGCCAACGCGGCGGACACCGGCAACCCCGACGCTCCAAGCGAGCAAACGATGGCGATACAGCCGCCGGAGACACTGACACAGGCATTCCCGGCGCTCGGCCACAACGTGGTGCAGGCGGGCAGACCGGCGCTGCGGGGCACGAACGAGGGCGAGGCCTACTGGCAGTACCAGCAACGGCAACAGCCACAACCCATGCCCGCACCTGGCACCGACCCTAGCCCGGCGGTGGCACCGTCGGCGCTGCAACTGCCGTCGATGGCCACGGCCTACCCCATCGCGCCGAATCCGGCGGACGTGCGCTGGCGGGCGATCATCTCACGCTCCACGCTGCCCCTGTGGCTGCTCGCCGTGCCCTTCACCCTGCTCGCCGCGCCGCAACCCACCATCACCACGATCGCGATGGTCGCGCTGGTCTGGATTCTGCTTTCCATCGGCTATAGCGAGCTGGCCCAACTGCGGCGCGAGCAGAAGCGCGGCGGTGTGCGCAAGAAGCGCGACACGGCCCTGCGCGTGATCGGCCTGCCGTGGCATGTGCTCAAGGCGCTGATTTTCACCGTTCCCAGGGCACTGATGATAATAGCGATCGCATGGATGGTGCCCATCATCGTCGACGTGGTGTCGGGGCTGCCGACCGTCGACACCCTTTGGACCATCGGCAACTGGAACTTCATGATCGCGATGCCCGCCGCGCTCGGGCCCACGTGGAGCGGGGTGATGGAGTCGGCCTTCGCGCTTTTCGCTTGGATTCTCACAGTTTTCGCGGCCCGGCCGACCATCATACAAATCGGCATGGGGACGCTGTGGGGCGCGAAACGAGGCGCGACCGACGACGGTGCGACGGCGATTGACGCGCAAAATCCGGGCCCGGCGCAACTGGGCGAGGCCGACGATGCCGAACTGGATGAATCGGACGAAGCGCTGGGCGATGGCAAAGGGACCTCGAAACCGCACCTGAAATGGAAAGCGCGCCGCTGGGTCATGCTCATCATTTGGGCCGTGGTCATCGCCGCCGCGATCGCCCTGCTGGCGCAAGGCCGCCAGATCGACTTCACCCCGCTGCCCACCCCGCAGATGTGAGCGCACGAGTTCATGAACCGCGTAAACTGCGAAGGCCACACAAACCGCAAACAGATAATCAAGCCAAAAGCCACGCAACCCTTTATCCGACTTATTATCCGACTTATCTAACGGCAAATTCGTTTGACAGCGCAAAAACAAAGGCGCTCCGGCATACGACAAACGCGCCCATGCGACCATCCTGATCCCGAATAATCGCAATGGCAACGCCGCCAGCAAGCAGGAATTCGGCAACCCATAAACGATGTGAGCAAAACCGCATTATGACGCGAAAGGGACAATCACAAATTCTCTCGCACACGCTATCATGGCGAACAGTGCATGAATATTTGCAAACGTCTTTCAACATGATGGAAAAGGGATAGCATGGCACAGCCCAACACCAAACAGAGCCGCAAACGCCAGACGCGGGCCAACCGCCGCGCCGCCGAGGCCGCCGCGCAAAAGGCGCGCGAGGAGCAACTGGCACGCGAGCGCCAGCAGCAGACCACGATCGGCGTCATCGTCGTCATCATCATCGTGGCGCTCATCGCCATCATCGGCGCGGTCACCTTCCATCAGATCTCCAAAAGCAACGCGGAGCGCAAGGTGAGCTCCACCTCCCTCTACTCCACGCTGCAAAGCACCAAGCCGCGGCCCAACAACGTCACCGACCAGGCCGGGTTTCTCATCTCCAAAGACGGCATGAACAAGAAGGTCGACGGCGCGCCGACCGTCGAGATCTACATGGATCCGCTGTGCCCCGGCTGCGGCTCGCTGCACCGCCAGATCGACAGCGACCTCTCGAAGATGGTGAACGCCGGGCAGATCAACCTGGTCTACCACTTCCTCAACTTCCTCGATCAGGACTCCACCGACCAGTACTCCACGCGCGCCTCGAACGCGATCACCTACGTCGCCAGCCACGATTCCGATACCTCGCAGGTGATGGGCTTCGTCGCCAACATCTACGAGCAGGGCTACCAGCCCAAGGAAGGCGCGGAATACCAGCCGACCAGCAACGAGCAGATCAAGGCGCAGGCGCTCAAGGCCGGCGTGCCGCAGTCCATCGCCAACAAGGCGTTCAGCAAGACCTACGACAAGTGGATCACTGCCGCCAACAACTACACGATCAAGCGCACCGAGCTGGCGACGCCGTCCGGGCAGAACAAGGGCAGCTTCAGCTCGCCGGTGGTCACGGTCAACGGCAGGGTGATGGACATGGCCAAGCTCAACGACCTGGGGATGACGCAGAAGGCGGCGTTGCTCAAGGAGCTCGGGCTCTCCGAGGCGCAGGTGGGGCAGGATGGCAAGATGCCGTCCATCGGCGCGAAGGGCCAGCCGAACTCGCTCGACTGATTGCGGGGATTTCGAGGCTGGGCAGCTAAGCAGCTAAGCAGCAGGCCTGCGGATTCGCTGAGTTCGCGGGTTTGCCGGACTCCCTAAGTCCACAGGCTATACGCTCCATGAACTAGCGGCCGATTGTCTTCGGGATTTCGGGGCTGTCTGGCAAATACATAAACGGGATTGCCGGGGCCATACCGAAGCCTCGCCAATCCCGTTTCTCGTCTCAGCTGCCCCAGCCCCTGCACGTTTCCTATCGCTTAGGCACCAGTCAGCAATAGGCCCCATTGCATTTGTGACCCAAAACCCACGATTAGCGTCACAAACGCAACACGCGCATCCCCACATGTTGCAAACGCGACGCAAAACACACCATTACCGTCACAAACGCAACATCCAGGCCTCCAACCATTGCATTTGCGACGCAAAACGCTCAGTCACCGTCACAAATGCAATAGGCGCACAAGCGAGAATGGACCACGAACTCAAAAATGGCACCAACCCTGCGACAATCGTCACGAACGCAGCACCACTACCTTCAATCGTTACGTTTGCGACGCGAAACCCAGGATTAGCGTCACAAACGCAACCTGGCGTGAATCCAAATTGCAAATGCGACGCAAAACGTACAGTTATCGTCACAAACGCAACCTGACGCGGACCCACGCTGCAAACGCGACGCAAAACACAGAACCTGCGTCACAAACGCAACCCGGCACGCACCCACATGGCAGATGCGACGCAAAACGCACAGTTGGCGTCACAAACGCAACACACGCCGACCCACACATTGCAGATGCGACGCAAACCCTACGATTGGCGTCACAAACGCAACCTACGCAGTCTGCTTCGGGTACTTGGGCTGGCCGTTGGAGCCAATCTCAGGCTGGACGCCGACCACACCCACCTCGTCGTTGGTGAGCCCAATCGCCTGCAGAATGGCCTGCTTGTAGGTGAACCCTTGATCGGAGATGGCGGAGATGTCCATCATCGCGCCGTTGATGAGCACGAGCGGCGTGGTGGTCTTGCCCTTGAACTCGCCGGTCGTGTTCTTCAGCTCGTTGCGGCGCAGCGTGTATTGCGCCACCGCCTGCAGCCAGGGCTTGTATTCCCCGCCGAACGCCTTGCTCGCGATGTCCTGCGGCACCCCCGCGTTCACAGCCTGCTGCTGGAGCTTGTCGTTGCTCACGGGCTGGTAGTCCTGGTTCTCGAGCGGTTGGAAGTCCTCGGAATGGATGTTGGTGAGGAAGTCGAGCAGGTGGTCCGGGTTGGGGTCGTGGCTGGAAATGTAGGCGACGGCGCCCGAGGCTCGCGTGGAATATTCGTCGGTGGAGCTGGCGTCGAGGAAGGTGACGGGATGCACCGACATGTTGACCTGGCCGGCGTCGAGCATCGAGCGGAACGTCTCGTCCATCTGCTGGTGCAGCACGGCGCAGCCCGGGCACATCGGGTCGGTGTAGATCTCGAGGGTGGGCGCGTTGGGCTCGGCCTTGCCGTAACCCAGGTGGGAGAACATGATGCCGCCCTTGTCGTCGGAGTATTTCGGCTTCACCTTCACCTGTTGGAGGCTCTGGTAGGCCTGGTCGACGGTGACGCTTTGGGCAAGGCTGCGCTTGCGGATCGACTTGTAGCTGACCATGCCAATCACGGCGACGAGGACGACCACGAGGACAATCGCCACAAAACCAACGATGTGGCGCTGCCTGCGCTCCTTTTCCTCTTGTTCCTTGTGCGCCTGCAGCAACAAATAACCGGCGTCATAGCCAAACGCGTCAGGTTGCGCTTCGTTCGGCAGGTACCGTTTGTCATGCCGTGCCATCTCTCCCCTTTCAGGCTCAGCATCTCCCCGCAGCAGGGACCGCCTACACAAAGCAATACGTAGAAAGGAACTTGCTCGACCCTTCTACGTATCACATCTTAAACCTTCAATATACAACATAACTATAGAATCTGTCGTATGACATGAACTGATAGCTACCCTGTGTCCATATTTACTATACCAAAATAAGGCCATTTTGTCGCCGTGTATAACGTCCGTTGAAGCGACTTTGCGTAAAACGCAACAAAACTGACAGAATTTTTGTGCTTGTATACATAATTACACACATCACGAAAGATATCCCCGTAATTTCACTTGCTCCGCTTGGCTGCGGTCGGAATTCCACAAGCAATGGGCTTTATTTACAATTACGCGGCTCGCCCGGGGCGCGGTTTCAATTCATTGTTACGCTAGCTTGATCCGATGCCTGTATGCCACTAGTGAATATTATATACAATTATTAAAAACTCTCATTGTATGACAATTACAGAGCTCGCTATCTGCAGTTCGCGACGATTTTCAAATAGACAAATCCGATGATATGACCAATTTTCGTAAACGTCCGATGTTTTGCCGGCGGCGCGCACGCATAGCGACCTATTACGCCGCAGCCAACGCGCACCCGTTGCGCGAAGAAACTCGTGGGCCATCCGGCTGAAGCCCTATCGCCATTTCACCAGTATCCCCCGAACGGCCTAACGCAGCGCACGAACGCGGCGCAACCCCCGACGCACCCTCTCAAACACTGCCTACAGCCCAGCTCACACCACAGCCAACGAACCACACGAACCGACCGCGAGGCAATCTCCCGGTAATGCTAAAATGAGCTAATGTTTGGTCGTTTCGTGGGCTGCCGGCCCGCCTGAACGGCCGATGCCTCCTTAGCTCAGATGGCCAGAGCGGCCGCCTTGTAAGCGGCAGGTCGTCGGTTCGATCCCGACAGGAGGCTCACCGACGCGAAGGGGCTACGGTGGTCGCACAGGCGCGATGGATCGTCTGGAAACCAATGCAACTCTTGCTCGGGTAAGTAGTGGCGCCTTCCAACGCAAGGCCCCACCGACAGGGCGAAACTCCCCCAAATTGCTTCGCCCTTCAGGGGCGGGACGATCCCCTTCAATCCCGCCCCTTTCCCTTTCTTGTGCTGGATTACCGATTTCTTACGCTGAATTATCGACGCGCGCCAGTTCTCAAGCCTCCCCGAAAACCTTCGAAATGGTTCGCCCGATAGCCAAATAATTCATCAAATCTGAATGTTTTTCAATGAATTCGCGGCGGCAATACATTTCTATCGAAAATCGGTTAGACTGCGGAACTAGGAACATAGCACTGAGCTCGCGATTGCTCGGACGTTAATCGCTGAATTGGGGGATGCACGATGGCTCGTCGATGGACACCGCAACACTTCATCACGTTGCGACGCATTCGCGTGATGGTGACCGCCGCCGCCGTGGCGCTGGCCAGCGTCGGGACGTTCGCGGTGACCGCGCGCAAAAGCGTGGCGCTGACGGTCAACGGCGAGACGAAAACCGTCACGACTTACGCCAACAGCGTGCCAAGGCTGCTGCAGGAGCAGGGCGTCAAAACCAAGACCCACGACTTCGTGCAATCGACAGGCGGCACGCAGAACCTCACCAACCACGACGTGGTGACCGTGCGCAGCGCCTACCAGACCACTATCAACATCGAGGGGCGGCAGGTGCCCTTCTGGACGGTGGCGACGAGCGCGGACCAACTGCTCGGGTATTTCAAGGAGAACGACAAGAACGCCACGAAGGTCACCGTCAGCATCACCAACGTCTACAACCAGCTCACCGGCGGGCTCGTGATCAACAAGGCCGGCCCCGTCACCGTGATCGCCGACGGCAAGTCGTCGGTGGCGCCCAACGGCAAGCTTACGGCCGCCTCGATCCTGGACTCCAAGAGCATCACGCTCGGCAAGGAGGACCGCGTCAGCGTCGAGGATGACAACGGGCAGACCGTGCTGCGCGTGCAGCGCGTGACCCATGGGGAGGAGACGCGCAACGTCGCCATTCCCTTCGGAACACGCAACGTAGTGGACCCCAAACTCCAGCCCGGGCAGACCGTGGTGGAGCAGCAGGGGCAGAACGGCAACAAGCAGCAGGTCTATGACGTGACCTACGTCGATGGAGTGGCCGAGAGCGAGACGCTCAAGTCGGAGACCGTCACACAGGCGGCGCTTGACCAGGTGGTGGCCACCGGGCCGGCGGCGGCCAGCGCGGGCGGCGCTAATGGGTCCAACAACGGCTCGAACGATAAGGACAAGAACAAGTCGGACGCCGATACCGGCAAGGCCGACGCGGACGCTGGTAGCAGCGCTGGCTCCAGCAGCACGGGCGGCGGCTCGTCGAGCGCTCCGAGCTCGGGCGGCGGAAGCTCTACTCCTGCACCTACCCCGGATCCCACACCTGCTCCCGCACCCGCACCAACGCCTCCGCCGGCACCGTCAGGCAGCGGTCTTTACCACGCCTCGCCTGGCGCTGCTCAGGCTTACGCAGCCGGTGCGGCGGCCCAATACGGTTGGACCGGTGCGGATTATGACGCTTTGGTCTGGATTTGGAATCACGAGTCTGGCTGGCGCTGGGACGCAGCCAATCCTTCCTCAACCGCATACGGGATCCCGCAGATGCTCTATTACACCAGTGGTGGCGATTGGCGCAATGATGCCGGTGTGCAAGTGGATGCCGGCCTCGCCTACATCGCTGGCCGTTATGGCAGCCCCTCGAACGCCAAGGTGTTCTGGCTGCAGCACAACTGGTACTAAGTCGTCGGTATTCGGTTAAAACCGGAGACGGGCTCGTAATCATTGGATTTTTGACCAAGAATCGCGAATCCCCGTCTCCGGTTTTTCGTTGTCTTCAATTTGCACGGTTACAAAAGTGACCGATACAAACTCAAGAACGGCGGAAAATCAAGGTTCTCGGTTTTCTATCTCCCACTTTTGTAACTCGAGTTTTGGGAACCCACACACTAATTCAAAAATTAAGACTCAATCCCTCGAGATTCCTACAGTTTCTTTGGGAAACCTTGGGTTAGTGTGTGCGGGTATCTTGGAACCATGACGAAACGGACGGCAGACGAGACACAAGACAGCGCGAAAGACAACATGGACCTCGACAACAGCCATACCAGCGAGCAAACCGAAACTGGCCACCTGCTGGGGGCGGGCGACATCCGGCGTATCGCGGCGGAGGCGGGCATCAGCCCGACCAAGAAGTTCGGGCAGAACTTCGTCATCGACCCTGGCACCGTGCGACGTATCACGCGCGAAGCGGGCGTGGACGCCAGCACCAATGTGCTTGAGGTCGGCCCGGGGCTGGGATCGCTGACCCTGGCGCTGCTGGAAACCGGCGCGCGCGTCACGGCGGTGGAGATTGATCCGGCGCTGGCCGAACGGCTGCCGGAAACCGTCGCGGAATTCATGCCCGAGGCCGCAAATCGTCTCACCATCGTCAAGGCCGACGCTCTGAGCCTGAGCCCGGAGACCTTGCCGCAATTCGCGCCGAATCCGCGGACTTCCAACCCATTCACGCTCGTCTCAAACCTTCCTTACAACGTGGCCACGCCGATTGTGCTCACCCTGCTCGAGCGGTTCAGCAACCTCGACCATTTCCTCGTCATGGTGCAGAAGGAGGTGGCCGACCGGCTCGTCGCGAAGCCCGGCTCGAAGATCTACGGGGCACCGAGCGTGAAACT
Source organism: Bifidobacterium sp. ESL0790 (assembly GCF_029395435.1). Lineage (NCBI taxonomy): Bacteria > Bacillati > Actinomycetota > Actinomycetes > Bifidobacteriales > Bifidobacteriaceae > Bifidobacterium > Bifidobacterium sp. ESL0790. Next base: position 77,891 of record NZ_CP113915.1, on the reverse strand, counting down.
GGCGTGGTATGGCGTCGCCGAACGCGCGGGGCTAGTGGGGCGCAACGTCTTCTGGCCAGCGCCGAATGTCGATTCCGCGTTGGTGTCGTTCACGCGGTATCAGGATGCGCCGGCGACCGACGGCAGCGAAGATAGCGGCAACACCAATAATCCCAATGCAATTGAGCACGTTGGTAGTAACAAACACGAAGGCCGAAACGTCGAAGCGACCAGTCCGAAAATTCGACCTGCAAAGCCCGTCGAGATAGCCACGGAACCCAATCACGAGAAGGTGTTCGAGCTCATCGACGCGGCGTTCGGCCAGCGCCGCAAGACCCTGCACGCCGCCCTGAAGAAACTGGTGCCGAACAGCGCCTACGAAGCGGCCGGAATCGACCCGACCCGCCGCGGCGAGACCCTGACCATCGCCGAGTTCGCCGCGTTGGACAAAGCCGTGGCAAACGTTGGCGCGTAGCCGCTCGCCGCGTCACGCTCTCAGGCTAAAGTGAGGGTCGTCGATATTTCGCCAAAAGCCATGCGCGCCAAGCGCCGCTGGCGGCACGAGTTGACGGGAATGTGAAGTATGCCGGAAAACATGGATGAACGCGAGGCCCGCAGGCAATATGTGCGCCACCGCCAGACGCGAGTGATCCTCACCACGGTCGCGGCGATGGTGGTCGTGCTGATCATCGCGCTGCTGATGTTCTTCCACGTCTTCAGCCACGGCGACAAGAACACCCCCGCCACCCAGCCGAATTTCGGCGCCACTTCGGTGTGCGCGCCGGCCGACCAGTCGGGCACGCCCGCCAAGTACGCGCAGAATTCCGAGGTCAAGATCCGCGTGCTCAACGGCACCAAGTCCGTCGGCTTCGCGAAGGCCGTGGGCGAGGCGCTCGACAACCGCCATTTCGTGGTGACCAACGTCAGCAACTACACCACGCAGAAGATCGAGCGCACGACAATCTATTACGGCGCAAACGCCATCAACGAGGCCTACACGCTCAATTCGAACTTCAACGACGCGAAAATGGTGATGGACAACCGGCAGGACAAGCTCATCGACGTGATCGTGGGCGCCACCTTCAACGACCTGAACAACAAGAAGAACGTTCCGGCGCCGGGCACCAAGATCAAGAACATCCAGGGCTGCACCCCGCTGAAGAAGATCAACACCGCGAAGCTTCCCCAGGCCATCCAGCACGACGCCGCGTGAGCCGGGTTGCGCTGCGCGAAATAAGTTCACCTACCGTCGTTTGCCGGGCGCAGCTCGCTTGACACGGAGCGCCTGAAGTAATCAGTAGTTTGCTCGCATACGAGGCAGTTCTGCACACATTGCAGATTATTCAGCACGCCCCGTTTCGCCATATCTTTTGATACCGATACGGCGAAAAATAGCACTCAGCCTATGTGGCAAGATTCAGCCGGCGATGCCCTCTTCGGCGGCCCAGCGCTTGAGCTCGGCAACAGCGGTATCGTGGTCGGCGGGGCCGTGATCTAGGCGGAAATCGAGCATATGCTTGTAGGCGCGACCAACGGCCGGACCAGGCTTGACGCCAAGGATCTCGATAATCTCGTTGCCGTTGACGTCGGGACGGATCGCGTTGAAGTCCTCTTTCTTCTTGAGCTCGCGCACGCGATCCTCCATCTCATCCATCGCCGAGGAGAACATGAGCGCCTTGCGCTTGTTCTGCGTGGTGGCGTCGGCGCGGGTCAGGCGGTTCAGGCGCTCGTAAAGGCGGCCGGAATCCTTGACATACCGGCGCACGGCGGAGTCGGTCCAAGGCTCGTCGACGTAGCCGTGGAAGCGCAGGTGCAGGCTCACGAGCTCGCTGACGTCGGAGATGATGTGGTGGTCGAAGCGCAACGCCTTCAAGCGCTTGCGCACCATTTTCGCGCCGACCACATCGTGGTGATGGAAACTCACCTTGCCGTGGGGCTCGAAACGTCGGGTGGCGGGCTTGCCGATGTCGTGCAGCAGCGCGGCCAGGCGCAGCGTGAGGTCGGGGGCGGGCACGGGGCCGTCGGGGCCGGTTTCCAGCGCGATCGCGCGGTCGAGCACCATCAGCGTGTGCTCGAAAACGTCCTTGTGACGGTGGTGCTCGTCAATCTCCAGCTTGAGCGCCGGAATCTCAGGGAGCACGATGTCGGCCAGGCCGGAGTCGACCAGCGCCTCGATGCCTTCGTGAGGGCGCTCGGAAAGCAGCAGCTTGGTGAGCTCGTCGCGCACGCGCTCGGCGGAGACGATGGAGATGCGGTCGACCATGTCGGTGATGGCCTCGGCGGTGTCTGGCTCGATACGGAAACCAAGCTGGGCCACGAAACGGACGGCGCGCATCATACGCAACGGGTCATCCTCGAAGGATTGACGCGGATCGACGGGCGTGCGCAGGATGCCCTTGGCGATGTCGCTGGCGCCGCCGAACGGGTCGACGAATTGCAAATCGGGCACGCGCAGGGCCATCGCGTTGACGGTGAAATCGCGGCGCGAAAGGTCGCCTTCCAGCGAATCGCCGTAGCTCACTTCCGGCTTGCGGGAATCGGGGTCGTATTGGTCGGAGCGGTACGTGGTCACCTCGACCTTGACCTCGGTGCCGTCCTTGCGCCGACGCATCGCGCCGAGTGTGCCGAACTTGCGGCCCATATCCCAGAAGCCGTCGTGGCCGAAACGCTTGAGGATCGGCTCGAACTGCTCGGGCCTGGCGGAAGTGCAGAAATCGAGGTCGTGGCTGCGACGATGCAGCAACAGGTCGCGCACGGGGCCGCCGACCAGCGAGAGCTCGTAGCCCTGCTCGGCGAACATCCGTCCCAGCTCAATGGCCTCGGGCCACACCTCAAACTCCACGACTTGCCTCCAACGTCTGGAAAAATCACACTGCTCCCCAGCATACCGTCACCGTTCCACCCGGCGGCAGACGTCGGACGACCATCCGTCCCTCGCTGGTACTCCGGCTCGTTCCTGCTGCTAACCGGTCAATCCTGCTAGAAAACGTACGTTTTTGCTGTCGAAAACATACGAAAACTAGCAGGATTGACTTGTTAGCAGCAGAAACGGAAGGATATTGGCCTCGGACGGACGGTCAAGGCGAGCGGCGCGGCCTGTTAGACGCGGGAAGAGAGTATTGGGCCATAGAAATGGGCTGAGAGTGTACTGAGATGATGGCCGTTACTCTACCTGCACATTGGTCTGAGTAAGGTTGGAACTATGATTACGCCCGCAGACCTGGCCCGCATGATGGCCAACGCCTCGGGCGAGCACGCCCAAAATGGCAGCCAAAGCGACGCTCAGACCAGCCAGCCCGGTGCGATGGGACGTTCCATTGGCGATACAGGCGACAATATATATGACTCGCCGAATACGGTTCAGCCACAGCAATCTGAGGAAACCAAGGATTCGCCGAACGCAACCGTCCACGTTCCGCACCGCTTCACACCGAACGACCTCGCCAAGGCGACGAACGCTGGGGCGAAAGACGCGGATAAGGCAACCTCGGCGCAGGAATCCATCGCGCGGGTGGCGAGCGCGACGCTCGGAGGAATGGCTTCGACGGCTTCCGTCATCAATGCGATTCATGAGGCGGCGAACGTTGGGGATGCGAATGGCGACGCTGATGATGCCATAGCTACCAGCAATACCAACGAAGCCCGGGATTCCATCGCTGCCAATCATGGCCACAACTCGGCCAATCAGAAGAGTACGGATGACGTACACGGCACAAGCGATTCGACCAACAGCGAGGTGGCGAGCGCGGAGAATCGCGGAAATGCCAACGATACCAATAACGACGAAAACCAGAACCACGCTGGAGATTCCGCTGATACCAGCGATACCAATAACTTAGCCTGCCAAAGAGATACCGCCAGCACCAGCGAAAAGGACGAACGGGGGAGCGCAGACTCCGAGACGGCCCAACCTGAAAGCGCGACGTCTGCGGCGACGGCAAACGAGCATCATGTGGTCACCCCGGCCGTCATTCGCCGGATGATGCGGACGACCAGGACGGCGACCGCGTATAGCGTCGGCGACGAGGCCCAACAGCGGGACGATAAAGGCAGCGGCAACGGCGCAGATAACTCCACGCTCATCCACCGGGCGACCAACGCTAGCTCGGCCAGCGCAACCACCGATTTCACGAGCATCGCCCACGTCGCACGGTTCACGCGCATCGAGCGCGGCAAGCACTTCATCAAGCCCGACGGCGGCCCGACGCCCAAGATGATGCCGCTGCACCGCCACAACGACCGCCCCACGAAATTTGCGACGCTGGAGATGCAGGAATTCCCGGTCGTGCGCGAGTATTCCGCCGGGGGCCTAATTTTCGACGACCAGCAGCGCGTGGCCATCATCGCGCGCCATTCCCGCAGCGGCCACATCGAGTGGTGCCTGCCGAAGGGCCATATCGAAAAGGGCGAGACGCCGGAGCAGACCGCCGTGCGCGAGGTGCACGAGGAGACTGGAATTCTGGGCGAGGTGATCGATTCCATCGCCACCATCGACTACTGGTTCACCGGCACCGAAGAGCGCATCCATAAGCTGGTGCACCACTTCGCGCTGCGCCAGATCGGCGGCGAGCTGACGGTGGAGGGCGACCCGGATCACGAGGCCGAGGACGCCGATTGGGTCGCTTTCAAGGATTTGGACAGTGTGCTGAGCTATCCTAATGAACGCAAAATCGCATGGCTCTATGCCAGGAAACTGAACAGGCAGGCAAAAGGTTGACGTCACACTCGCACCCCTGCGCGCTTGACACGCTCGGCGCGCACCCGCGGCCACTCCGGGCAACCCGGCCGACCCGCCGTTTGAGGGCCTTGACGGCCAAGGCGGTTGGCGCGGTGACGTTGCTGTGCGCTCTCGCCACGCTTGCGGCGCCGTCGATGGCGAGCGCCGAAACCATTGCGGCGCCAGAGTCCGCGCCCGTTTCACAGAACTTGCAGGCCGCCTCCACCACGGCCAAACATAACGAATCGCAATCTGCCCCGGCCACCATCTCAATCGCTGAGGCGACGTCTGTGGTCACGGCCAGTTCCGGCTACCACATCAAGGCCGAGGTGCGCAACACAAGCGGCAAGGCGCTGGATGCGGGCACGCTCGTCGTGGCGACCAATGACTTCTACACTTTCGTCTCGCGCACCGATATCCAGCAGTGGGCCGACGGCGACTCGCGCATCACCGTGCCCAACGAACTCGGGCGCGTCAACGTGCCGGCACTGGCCAATGGCGCGGCGACCACCGTCTCCATCGATGTCAACGCCGACGACGCCACGCTCAAGGAACTGGTGAGCTGGGGACCCAAGCCCGTGCGCCTGACCTACAGCGCGAGCGCGGGCGACGGCTCGGACCAAGAACAGGTCGCCACCCATACCTTCTTCACCCGCTCGTCCGATGGACTGAACACCGCGGGCACGCCGCCCATGAACATCACCATCACGATGCCGCTGACCAGCGACGGCTGGCGCGTCAACGATTCCACGCTCAAATCGCTGATGAGCACCGGGCAGCTCGACGGCGATAACAGCAGCAACGCCGGCACTGGTAATAACAATGGTTCCAGCAATAGCAACGCAACGAGCGGCGGCAATAATTCGAACGGCAGCAGCGGCAACAACTCGGCCGCCGGCGTGGCCGACAACCAGACCACCATCAACGCGCTGCTGAAGACGGGCGACGCGAAATCCGCCAAATCTCAGGATTCCGATGACAAGAGCGCCAAGCTCGAGCACGCCATTGACCAGCTCGTCGCCAAGCACCCGCAGTTGCAGGTGGTCACCGATCCGACCTACGCGCAGACGCTTTCGCTGCCCCCGAAATCCAGCGGCATCATGCAGCCCGGGGCCTTCGACATCACGTCCTACAGCGCCATCAACGAGGGCGGTTCCTATGAGCAGGCGGGGCTGAGCGCGCAATCCTGGAACGAGGCCACGGCGGTCTCGCGCTTCCAGAACGCGCTCAACGACAAGAACGCCAAGCCCGCGAGCTACGCCTGGCAGGGGCGCGGCGCATGGACGCTGGAAGCGGTGACCAACGCGCGACGGCAGGGCTATGGCACCGTGATCGACACCAGCGGCACGACGGGCGCGAACGAGGACCTCGACGACACCCTGCGCACCGACAAATACGTGGTGCCCACCGACGCCGGCGATGTCACCGTGCTGAGCGCGCAGAGCGAGCTGAGCCGCCTGGCGCAGGGCGAGGCGACGGACAAAAGCGCGGACGGCGAGCAGAGCACGGCGGGCCGGCTTTCGCGGTTCATGGCGCAGAGCGCGTTCTATCAGATGGAGCGGCCCTACGCCTCGCGCAACCTGCTGGTCTGCCTTTCGCAGGATTCCACGGATTCGATGGACGCGGTGGGTGACACCGACGACCTGATGCACGCCGTGGAGCAGGCGCCGTGGCTTGCGCTCAACGACCTGGGTGCGCTTTCGAACTCGGACGCCCGGCTGAGCGGGGCCAACGCCACGCGAGCGCTGGCGGGTTCCTCGGGCATCCATATGCAGACGCTGGCGGAGATCCGCGGGACGCTCGCCTCGCTGACCGCCTCGCGCACCGATATCGCGCGGTTCGGCAGCTCGATCCTCACCACGCCGGTGGTCGCCGGGGCCGGGGATGGCGCGAATAGCGGCGACGATTCCAGTAGCTCCAATAGCGCCGATAATTCCAGCAAATCGAGCAATTCCACCAATAACTCAAGCAACAGCAAATCTTCGAACGATACATCCGACAAAAAATCAACAGATACATCAACCGGCAAATCAACCGATACCGGCAACAACAAAAGCCACAGCGACTCCGGCGACGTGCAATCCCTGGCCCGCCAGGACGCCAACGTCACGGCGAAGCGCTCGAAGGACGGCTGCACCTGGTTCGACGCCATCATGGACCTGCACGACAACCTGGCCCTGCACGCCCTCTCGAGCGACACCGCCACGGCCAAACGCATGAACGCGAGCGCCCAAAGCCTCGCGACCCAGCTGCTCAACGGCGTCTCCATCACGCCCTCCGAGTCCATCACCGTGGTGAGCGAATCGGCGCAGATGCCCGTCACCGTCAGCAACAGCCACCCCTACCCGGTGAAGGTGAAGGTCTCCTCGCTCACCAACTCCATGGAGATCGCCACCTCGCGCTTCGCCACCGTTGAGGTGCCGGCGCGCAGCGAGACGCAGACCACCTTCCGTGTGCGCGTCTCCACCTCCGGCAGCGCCACCGCCCGCCTGCAGCTGCTCGACCGCAACAGCGACGCGTTCTCGACCCCGCAATCCACCCGCATCACCAGCACCCTGCGTCTGAGCGACATGAGTGGCATCATCTTCGTGGCGGTCGCGCTCCTGCTCGGCGTGCTCGGCCTGTGGCGCCAATTCCATCGCGTAAAGGATCCCGACGAATGAGTTCTTCAGTAGGCCACAACTCCCTGGTGATGGCCGTGGGCACGGCCGCATCCCGCGTGACCGGCCAGGTGCGCACCATCCTGCTCGCCGCGGCGCTGGGCACCACCGGTCTGGCCGCCAACGCCTACCAGGCCGGCTCAACCCTGCCGCAGGTCGTCTTCACGCTGGTCTCCGGCGGCATCTTCAACGCCGTGCTCGTCCCGCAGATCGTGCGCACACTCAAGGCCAAGGACGCCCAGGACCGGCTCAACAAGCTCATCACCTTCGCCATCATCCTGCTGCTCGGCGTCACCCTGCTCATCGCGGTGCTCACCCCCGTCCTCGTGCGCCTCTACGTCAACAGCGGCGAGGACATGCTGGCCCTGACCACCTCGTTCACCATCTGGTGCGTGCCCCAAATCTTCTTCTACGGCCTCTACACGCTGCTCGGCCAGATTCTCGCGGCGAAGGACCATTTCGGCACCTACGCCTGGAGCTCGGTGGGCGCCAACGTGATCAGCTGCGTGGGCCTGACCGTCTTCATCCTCATGTTCGGCCGCGCCAGCCACCAGCCGCTCGGCTATTGGACCAGCGGCAAGATCGCGCTGACGGCGGGCACGTGGACGCTCGGCGTCGCCTTCCAGGCCCTCATTCTCTTCGCGCCGCTCACCCGCATCGGCCTGCGCTACCGCCCGAGCTGGGGCGTGCACGGCATCGGCCTGCGCTCGATGGGCTCCGTGGCCGCGTGGGGCGTGGGGATCGTGGTCATCGATCAGATCGCCAACGTCGTCTACCAGCGCGTGCTCACCAGCATCCCGGGCCGGGCCATGGCGCAACTGCATATCAGCGAGTTCGACGTGGCCGGCAACGCCAGCTACCAGAACGCCAACACCATCGACCTGCTGCCCTATTCGCTCATCGCGGTGTCGGTGGCGACGGCCGTCTTCCCCAAGATCGCGCAGGCCATCGCCGACCACGACGTCGATTCCGCGCGGCGCGACCTGAGCGAATCGTGGCGCAACGTGTGGCTGATGATGTGCTTCTTCACCGTCGCCTTCGTGGTGATGCCGGTGCCGATCACGCTCGCGCTGCTGCCCTCGATCAGTGTCAAGGAGGCGGTGCTCATCTCGGGACCGCTGATGTTTCTGTCGATCGGCCTGCCGTTCTCGTCCACCTACCTCATCGTGCAAAGAACGTTTTACGCTTTTGAGGACGGCTTCCACCCGTTCCTCTTCATCGCGGCGCAATCGGGCATCCAGGTTGTGTTGCTGTTGGTCGGGACGCTTTTCGTTTCGCCATTTAATTGGGCATCGCTTACCGCGTTTGTGCTCTCGATCAGCTATGTGCTCTCATATCCGCTATTATTCGCAATGTTACGTAAACGTTTTGACGGTACGCTTGACGGGCGGCGGATCGGCACTACATTTGTAAAGGGTATTATCGCTTCGTTTGTCGCGATAATCGGCGGTCTGGTCATGCGTTATCCGACCTATGCTCTGTTCCACGCCGATATCGAGACCGGCGCCGGAGTGCGGGGAGGGCACATGAACTGGTTCCAAGCGGTTGGCACCTGCGCGGTGCTCGCCATCATCATCCTGCTGCTCTACGTGGGCACGCTTTCGATCCTGCGCACCCGCGAGCTGACCCTGCTTTGGGATGGCGTGACCGCCCGGTTCGGCAGGGTGGCGCCGGCGGATCCGGACATGGCCAATATGGCCGACCAGCCGGCGGCCGCGCGGCAGAATTCCAGCAGGTTCGACGGGGACGCGGAGAACCGTGGAAACAGCACGGCTGGCGGAGCCAACGGAGCCGCGCAATCCGACGACACAGACGACACGTTGGACGAACCGGACACGCTCACCGAGCCGGGCGCACCGGTCGAGCCGACATCCGAAAGCGCACAAATCACGCCGCCGCGGCGTAAAGGCCCCGCGCAACACCACGCCGAGGTGCCCTTCGATCCGCTTGAGGAGAAGGCGCGCAAGGCGTTGGCGGACGCCGTCCGCAAGGAGATGCCGGGCTTCGGCGAGACGCCGGGCGCGGATTCCGATTCGAGTTCGGATTCGCCCTACGAGGCATTCCCCCTGGAGCCGGAAGTGCTGGGGAACGGCATATTCGTCCCCTCCAGCGAGCGTGCCGCGCAGGGGAGTTCGGCAGACGACGAGTCCGCCTTCTCGTATCCGTTGGAGCCGACCGAGCCCGAGAACACGGTGCATCCCACCACGCTCATCAGCGCGCAGGGGGCGCAGCGCGCCGGCAACCGCGGGGTTCCGAGGCGCACGGGAGGCCGGCAGGGGCGGGCTCAGGCCCCGCTGCAGGTTCCGCTGCCCCGCAATAGCGGTGAAACCGCTGACGAACACGGGTCGGGTGGCTTCGACAGTCGCCATGCCGGCAACAGCGCGAACCTCGCTGATATCGACTCCGGCACGAACGCCCCGGCACCGGCCGACCTCGGCTGGCTCACCCGGACCGCTCTGCACCTGCCGTACGATTTTGACGACGGCTTTGACCTCCCCAACTCGCCGGCGCGCCACGCGGCCGAATGACGCGAAACATGCGCCCAAAGCCCCGCCAACACCTCTTCACAAAACCTTGCCAGAACACCCAGGCGTAGGGATACCCGCACGGATAGAATGAAAATGACGGCCTCGACCGCCGCAACGCCTTACGATTCGACCACGAAGTAGAGATCACTATGAAGCCACAGCTTGGAGACATCATCAGCAACCGTTATACGTTGGTGTCGCTGTTGCGCAGTGTTCCCGGGCTCGAGGCGTGGAAGGCGAACGACCGCATTCTCGCGCGTGACTGCCAGGTCTTCATCGTCACCGACAAAACCGCTTTCGCCAGCTTCGAGGCGATCTCCTCATCGCTGGCCCTTTCGCGCAACTCGCATTTCACCAAGGTCATCCAGATGCGGCACACGGGCGACGTGCCCACGCTCATCACGCGGCTCGACGAGGGGCTGAGCCTCAACGCCTACCTCGGCGGCGACAACAAGCGCACGCTGGGCTACGAGGCCATGCGCTCGATCATCGGCGAGACGGCCGGGGCGCTGCAATTCCTGCTTGACGACGACCTGGAGTTCGGGGCGCTGAGCACCGATATCGTGCGCGTCACCGCTTCGGGCGTGCAGATCGCGGATGCGCCAATCGTCGGGCTGCTCAAAGACACCGTGAAGACGCCGGATATGACGCCGGAGGAAGTCGCCGTCTACCAGCTCGCCGCGCTGCTATACGCGATGGTGACCGGCCAGAGGACCAGTGACATCAATGGTTTCGACCTCTCGGCGCTGGAGGAGAAGACGCCCGAGGAGTTCCACATCATCTGCGAGCGCGGCCTGACCGTGAGCTACCTGAACGGCAAGCCCACGATTCCTATGGTCTCGCTGGCGGAGCTCGTCGCGTTGCTGGGCGATTGGAAGCCGGTCGCGGAGCTGGGCAAGTCCGAGATCGACAGGCCGAACATGGACGGGCCCGCGTCAATCGTCAAGGTGCCGCTGCGACGCAGCGAGCGCAACGCGATCGTCGACTTCCCGGCGGGGCTTTTCCAGAGCCAGGCGCAGTTCAGGGCGAACAAGGGCGCGCGCGGCAGGGGAGCGGCCGCCGCTGCCGGCGTCGCTGGAGCTGCCGGAGCTGCCGGAGCTGGTGCCGGAACCGCAGCCAACGGCAAAACTGGGGCCGCAAAGCGCGGCGGGAACGCCGGAGCGTCTCAAAACGCCTCCGCAAATCGGAATAACAAGAACGCCTCGAACCAGCGCAACGGGCGGAAATCCCAGAACGCGCAAGGCAAGCAGGCCGGCCAAGACGGCAATGCAGTGCCGCTGCCCGCAACAGGGGCCAATGGCAAAGCGTCGAAGCAAACCACCGACGCCGATAATCCTTCCAATACCAACGAGAGCGCCAAGACCAATGGCGCGAACATCCCGCTGCCGTCGCGCGACGAGGCCAACACGAACGCGGCTTCCGACAAGTCCAGAAAATGGTGGGCCCCGCGCAACCACAACCATGACCCCGAGCAGCGCCGCACCGGCGACGAGAACATGGATCTGCACGACCTGACGGCCGCGGAGATGGCCGACGTCTTCAAATCCTTCGATTCCACCGCCGACGACTCGATCTTCCCTGATTTCGCGCGCTCGGAAGACATCGGCTCGACCACCAATCCGACCATGCAGTTCGACTTCTCCACGCACGCCGGCAATGGCAACGGCTTCAACGGGGACGACGGCGACGACGGCCAGGGCGGCAACAGCCACGAGTTCGAGGCCACCGGCCGCATCCCGATGATGGACGAGAACGGCATGGAGATCCTGCCCGGCGACGAGTCGGCCAGGGCGCTGCGGGCCGAGCAGGAGGCCATCGACGCCGCCAACCCCGTCATCACCCCGCCGAGCTTCACGCCGCAGACCTCGCAGAAGCCGCAGAAAGAGTCGAAGGATATCGCCGACACCCCGCTCTTCGGCAAGCTCACCACGAAGGTGGTGGCCATCATCGCCGTGGTGGTGCTCGTCATCGCGGCCCTCGGTGTGGCGGTCTACGCGCTTTCCGACAAGCCCGGCAAGGACCACACGAGCTCGGTGAAGAACAATCCATGGCCCGACATGAACGTCGACAAGGTGCCCTTCGGCGACGACAGCGACTCCGGCAATTCGGGCGACAACAGCTCGCAGAACAACTCGCAGGGCGGGAATTCGCAGGATTCCAACCAGCAGGCCAACAAACACAAGACCCACGTCTCCAGCCGCGACAAGAAGGCCGCCAGCGTGCCCAAGCCCAACGTGCCGGCCAACGACACCCCGTTCGACATCGACAAGCAGGAGTTCCTCACCAACCCCGCGGGCCAGCAGGGCTTCGGCTACTACATGCATCTGAGCGAGCCGCAGGACGTCTACCGCTTCGTGGTCAGGATCCGCTCCTCCGGCGGCAACGCCTTCCTGATCGCCGGCTCGAGCCGCGACCCGTCGCAGGGCCAGCAGGTCGCGCAGTTCAGCTTCGACGCAAGCGGCACCACCGACGTCAAGCTCAAGAAGAAGGTGAACGCGCAGGACTTCATCCTGTGGGTCCCCGCCTCTTCCCTGCCCAACAACCAGCTCTACATCGAAAAGGTCCAGTTCTTCTAAACCGTGATTGGATATTGTGCCTCATGCTTGCCACCAAGGCACAATATCTAACCGGCATTAAATTCGCCTGAGAACATATGATTGTTTTTCAGGCGAATTTTTTCATTTTATTTGATACCATATAGACATCATTTCGATACCAAAGGAGTACCAAATGTCTACCGCAACTACTTCATTTACCCTTCGTATGGACACCAACCTCAAGCACCAGTTCGACGATATCGCCGACAAGCTGGGGCTCAGCACAACAGCCGCCCTGAATGTCATGGCCAAGAAATTCGTCACCGAACGGGGATTCCCCTTCTCGGTGCGGCTTGACGATCCCATACCAAACGCCACCACGGCGAAGGCCATGGAATATGCGCGTTCACGTGCCGATGGAACGGTGAACGACGATTCCCCGTCGTTCACGAACGGCTCCGACGCCATCGCCTATTTGGAAGACGAGGCCGCCCGTGTTTCAAATTAAAATCGACCCGCAATTCACGAAAGATTACCAGACGTTTCGGCGTCGCTGCCCGCAGCTGATTGACGAGCTGAGAATCGCCATCGACGAACTCGCCCAAAATGGCGAGGTGTCGCAGGGATATCGCCCGCACATGCTCAACAACGCGCGCGGAAACTATAACGGCCACATCGACTTCCACCTTTCGGACGGAAAGACCGACGTGGTCGTGCTCTATTTGCCGCATAAAACCAACCCCATCATCCGGCTCGTGCGTATCGGTGAGCACAAGCAGCTCTTCCAAGGACCCATGCAATAACCCTTAACCTGCCAACGACGCAAGACGCGCCGCCCAACAGACAGATTGGCGAAGCGTGTCGAGGCGGTGACGGTTCGGCGATTGGGGTTGCATGACACGATTCTCCGACTAGAGTCGCTGTTATGCCGTGCGAATCCGGATTCGCTGGCCCGCGCCGGATTGACTCGAGAAAGGCTTGAAAGCAATGTCAACTGCCGATGATCACCCCACCTCCAAGGTCATCAATAGCGACCCCTGGTACGATTCCTACGCCAGCCGCGCCGACAACATGCGCGCCTCCGAGATCCGCGCGCTCTTCTCCGTGGCCTCGCGCCCGGACGTCGTCTCGCTGGCCGGCGGCATGCCCTATCTGGAATACATGCCGTTCAAGGAGCTCTCGCAGCTCATCGCCAAGATGATGGTCGACAAGGGCGACGTGGCCTGGCAGTATGGCTCGGCGCAGGGCGACCCGCATCTGCGCGAGGACGTGCTGCAGATCATGGAGCTCGAGGGCATCAAGGACGTGCAGCCCGACGACGTGGTGATTTCCAATGGCTCGCAGAACGCCATCGACCTCATCACGCGCATCATGTGCGACCCGGGCGACGTGGTGATCGCCGAAGCCCCGAACTACGTGGGCGCGCTCGGCGTCTTCCAGTCCTTCCAGGTCGAGGTCATCAACGCGCAGACCGACGAAAACGGGCTCATCCCCGAGTCGTTCGAGGAGACCATCGTCGCGGCGCGCAAAGCCGGCAAGAAGGTCAAGTTCCTATATACCGTCCCCAATTTCCACAACCCCGCCGGCGTGACGATGAGCGTCGAACGCCGACCGCGCATCCTCGAGATCGCGCGAAAATACCATGTGCTCGTGGTGGAAGACAACCCTTACGGACTGCTTGGTTTCGACGGCCAGACCTACCCCGCGCTGCGTTCGATGGACGCCGAGAACGTGGTCTACTTGTCCAGCTTCTCCAAGATCATCGCGCCGGGCATGCGCATCGCGTGGATCGTGGCGCCTCCGGGAATCCGCAAGAAGCTCATCCTGGCCAACGAGGCGTCGATTCTCTGCCCGCCGAACATGAGCCAGATGACCATCACCACCTATCTCGATAATTTCGACTGGAAGAAGCAGATCAGCCAGTATCGCGGCATGTACAAGGAGCGCTGCGACACCATGGACGCGGCGCTGCGCGAGTATCTCCCGTACTGCTCCTGGAACAAGCCCAAGGGCGGCTTCTACATCTGGCTGAAGATTCCGGAAGGGCTCAATTCCAAGGAAATGCTGCCTCGCGCCATCACCGCGAAAGTGGCCTACGTGGCCGGCACCGGCTTCTACCTTGACGGCAGCGGCACGCACCATATGCGCCTTTCGTTCTGCTATCCGACGCCCGACAACATCACGATCGGCATCCAGCGGCTCGCGGGCGTGATGAACAACGAGCTCAAGACCGCCGAGCTTTTCGGCACCGCCGAGGCCAAGGGCGCTGCGAAATCCGGCGCTGCGGCCTCCACCGGCAACGCGGCGAGCGCCACCGAAGCCACCGACACCACCGATGCCAATACCCACGACAAGAAGCACTGAAGGAGCGTATATCATGGCCAAGCACATCAAACAAGCCAAACCCGCGCCCGTCGCGAAGGACCAGACGCCCATCGACCGCTCCAAGACCTCGATCCTCATCATCTGCGGCGGCATGAGCCACGAGCGCGACGTGTCGCTCGCCAGCGGCCACCGCGTCGGCGGCTACCTCGAGGAGGCCGGCTGGGACGTCCGCTTCCACGACATGGACAGCGACCTGCTGCCCTACCTCTCCGACCCCACGACCCGGCCCGACATCGTCTGGCCGCTGCTGCACGGGGCGAACGGCGAGGACGGCTCCATCCGCGACATCCTCGAGATGGAGGGCCTGCCCTATATCGGCTCGCGCGCCAAGGCCTCGCGCACGGCCTGGAGCAAGCCGATCGCCAAGAACGTGGTGCGCAAGCTCGCCGGGCTTTCCACACCCCATTCGGTCACGCTGCCCGAATCGATGTTCCGCGAGCTGGGCGCGAAGAAAGTGGTCGATCTGCTCGTCTCCTCGCTCAAGCTGCCACTGTTCGTCAAGCCGACCATGGGCGGATCGGCGATGGGCTGCACGCGCGTCAACAAGGCCGCGGAATTCCCGCAGGCGATGGTGGATTGCTTCGCGTACGGCGATGTGGCGCTGGTGGAGCAGGCCGTCACCGGCACCGAGATCTCCGTCTCCGTGCTCGAGATCGACGGCGAGCCGCTGGTACTGCCCCCGCTGGAAGTCACCACGACGGACGGCAAATACGATTACGAGGCCCGCACCACGCCTGGGCCGACTGATTTCTACGTGCCCGCACGCCTGCCTGAGGACGTGCTCAAGGCCGCGCAGGAGGCCGCTTTGGCCGCGCACAACACGCTGAGCCTGCGCGACATCTCGCGTACCGACTTCATTGTCGATTCGGATGGCGTGCCGCAGTTCCTCGAGTCGAATGTGGCGCCCGGCATGACCGCCACCTCGCAGCTGCCGCAGGCCGCCATCGCCGCCGGATACCATCTGCCCGACCTCTACTCCAAGCTGGTCGAGTCGGTCATCCGCCAGCATCGCGCGAAATAGGCGGAGGCACCGGCAACATAATTACCGGCCTAAAAATGGCGGGATACAACAGTCTCGCCATAAATAAGCCACTGACGACAACCAAGCGGCCTATTTATGGCGGAATAATGCAGTGACGCCATTTTCAAGCCACTGAGAACGACCAATCGGCTCGTTTATGGCGTAACAAGAAAATTTCGCCATAATCGGGCCGATTACTATTGCCGTCCGAGACTACTCGCCTGTAGCGCGACTACAACCCGCCTATAACCCCAACATGGCGCGGCTGGGCACGCACAGCACAATCAAAGCGACCAGCACCACCACGATCGCGCCGCCGTAGACCAGCATGCGCACGGTCAGCGAGCGCTTTTGCAGCGCCGGCACGCCGCGCACCAACAGCCAGGTGAGCGCCAGCCCAATGATGAAGCCACCCACGTGCGCCTGCCAGGCCACGTTCGGCGTGAGCAGCGGCATCGCGAAGTTGATGGCCATGAAAACAAGCATCGAGCGGATGTCCTCACCCGCCCGGCGGAACACGATCAGCACCGCCGCGAAGAGACCGAACAGCGCGCCCGAGGCCCCGTAGGCCGACATCATCCAGTTGCCGGCAATCCGGCAATACACCACCAACCCGGCCGCGCCGCCGAGCCCCGAAATCAGGTAAAGGGCGAGAAAATGCCAGTGCCCCATCAATTTCTCGAGGAACGGCCCGATCGAGAGCAGCGCAAGCACGTTGAAAAGCAGATGGAAGAACGACGGCGAATGCAGGAACATCGAGGTGAACCAGGTCCACGGCTTGGCCACCGCGAACGCCGGGATGAACGCGCCGTTGGTGAGCATGTTGTTGAACGCGAGCGGCGCGGCGTGCTCCAGCACGACCTCGACCACCCACATCGCCAGGCACAGGACGATGATGACCCACGTGATTACCGGCCCGCCGCCGCGCCACTGCGTCTTGAGGTCGCCGCGACGGCCGTTGAAGTTGATCCGCCCACCGAAATTCGCCATTCCCTCAGGATAGCGCACACCCAAACCGGGGCATTTGAAAACAAAAGGGTCATTTTCCGCGATTCAGGTTTTAAATACCCCGGTTTGGGTGTGCGCCAATCGGCTTTCCGACCCTTCCACCCAATCGTCACAAAAAATCGGCTACCATAGAAGGGGAATTGGTTTGAACGTACAAGCCAACAAATTCTGGAAAGGAGCCGTCATGGAGAACAAGTCTTCTAACGGTTGGAAGTTCTTTGCGCTGCTCTTCGGTGGTCTGCTCGCGGCGGTCGTCGGGCTGTACATGTACAAGCAGCAGAACCCCGACTACGATCCGTGGGAGGAGCCTTGGGAGAATAGCTCTTCGCCGGTCGATCTGGGCCTCGAGAAGGAAGCGGACCCGAAGCCCGAAGAGGGCCCGGAGGCTGCAACCGCCTGATTTCATCGGATATAAAAAGGGAACCGACCTTATGGTTGGTTCCTTTTTTATTTATCGTTTCAGTTACAGATTGAATTGCCGGATTATAAGCCATTTCGTGGTGTTTCAGAATTAGTTTTCTAGTCGGTGGCGGCGGCGTAGTCGGTGGCGGTGCGGAATTCGTTCCAGTCGATGCCGGTGCCGATATCAGGCTCGTCTCCGGTTCTTGCCTGTTTCGCGGCCGTTTCCTTCCGTGCTTTCGTGCCCTTCACCCGTCCGCTCGCCTCGAGGTAGGTGTCCAGGATTGCCCCGGTGCCGGAGCTTGGGCCGCGCATATTTCTTTTATGCTTTGCCAAACGCTGAACTATCGGCGATTATCACCAACGATGCCCTTCGGCCACCACGACGCAGCCACCTGACTCGCGCGAACCGATGCCGGATACAATGGGCCTTATGGCAGCGATTAGGGAACAGGATATTTCGAAGGGCATGGCGGCGCTTGACCAGTGGCGCAAGGCGGCCGACGCGCATCGTGGCGAGCCGGCGGAGGCGAGACTGGCGTTCTCGCCGGAGGGATTGCCGCGCAACACTTGGGCGATGGCGGTGCGCTATTCGCTCTATCTCTTGGAGAACAAGGCCCCCGGCCCCGGCGTCGAGGTGCGCGTGGCGCCTTGGGGAGCGATCAAGATCCTCGACGGCCCGGCTTCGGACCCGCATAATCTCACGCCGCCCGATGTCATCGAGCTGGAGCCGGACGTGTGGCTGCGCCTGGCGTGCGGCCTGACCTCGTGGGCCGAGGAGAAGGACGCCGGCCGCATCACCGCGGTGGGCGAGCGCGACGATTTGACCGCGCTCTTGCCGCTGGATTGAGAATCGCGTGGCCACTTTTTGACCCCCATCCAAAAAGTGGCCACATAATCGCGCCACCCATGCATATATGCGTTAAAAGGAAACCGCAGAATACCAACGTTTTACCGGGTTGGCGAAAAATCGGCCGCATAAGTATGTGGACACTTTTCCAACCCCATCGAAAAAGTGTCCACGCAGTCAAGCATCAGACCTCAAAATCGAGGCCAATCCGGTCGGAAAGCCAGCGCGCGAACCACGAAATCGCGTAATTGATGAGCACATAGATGATGGACGTCACCAAATAAACCGGCAGCAGGCTGTTGTAGTTGGCGATGAGCACCTTCGTGTTCTGCATCATCTCGGGGTAGGTGACCACGTAGCCGAAGGTCGTGTCCTTGACCACGACGACGAGCTGGGCGACCATGGTGGGCACCACGATGCGGAACATCTGCGGCAGGACGATGGACTGGTACATCTGCCAGCGGGTGAGGCCCAGCGAAAGCGCGGCCTCCTTCTGCCCGACCGGCACCGCCTCGACGCCCGAGCGGAAGACCTCGGCGAGCACGGCGGAAGCGTAGCTGGCCACGGGGATGACCACCATCCAATAGGTGCTCATGTGGATGCCGAACTGCGCCGGCACGAGGAAGAAGAAGTAGATGAAAAGCAGGGTCGGGGTGCCGCGCACGAACTCGATGACGGCGGTGGAAAGCCAGCGGATCGGCGCGAAGCCGGACATACGCCCGAACATCAGCACCAGGCCGCACACCAGTCCGATCGCGCCGGCCCCCAACGCCGCACGCAAGGTGCCGACGAGGCCCATGCCCAGGAATCCCCAGACCTTCGGGTCGGCGAAAAGGCTCCAATACATGGGTGCGAATTGCCCGTTGATATACAGACGATAAACCACCCAGGCGAGCAGCGCCACCAGCGCGACGACGGCCACAGCGGTGCCCACGGCGATGCGGCGCTTGGTACGCGGCCCACCCGCCTCGAACAGCGCGGCCTCGGTGGGGCTCAACGATCTCGATTTCACCGACATAGCGCCACCTTCTTCTCGAGGAACCGGCCAAACGCGGCGATCACCAGGCCCGTGCACACGTAGAACATCGCGGCGACGAAGAAGGTGGGGATGCCGAGCGCGTCTTTGGTGTTGATCTGGTTGACCAGGCCCGTGAGCTCGGTGTGGGCCAGCGGCACCATCGCGCCGGTCGAGGAGCTGACGATCACCGAGATGAAGAGGGTGACCATCGGCTGCACCACCGTGCGCAGCGCCTGCGGCATGATGATGGAGGTGACGATGTCGAAGAACGTGAGGCCGAGCGACCGGGCGGCCTCCACCTGGCCCGGGTCGATGGCGTTGATACCGCTGCGCAGGGCGTCGCAGCCGAACGCCGAGGCCACGAGGATGAGCGTGACGATGACGCTGGGCTCGTAGTCGATCACCACGCCGACCTCGGGCAGCGCGAAGACGATGAAGATCAGCAGCGCGAGCACCGGAATGTTGCGGAAAACCTCGACATAGAACGAGACCGCGGCGCGCAGCGGGGGAATGGGGCTGACGCGCAGCATGGTGAGCAGGAACGCGAGCGCCAGGCCGCCGAGGAACGAGAGCACGCCGATGCGCAGCGCGACACCGTAGCTGGAGACGTACTGCCAGCCGTAGTGGGCGAGGAGGTAGACCAGCGACCCCCATAACGATTGATGTGTGGCCATATCCGCCCTTCTTCACCATCCCTGTTCACGATGTACGCGAGCCCTCGCAACGTCCGCGATTGTCTGCGGCCGTTCGCGGTGTCTGCGGTGTTCGCAGCGTTCGCGCCGCGCGATTTCGCCGTTTCCGACGGCTCGCAATCGCGTTCATACGCTCGCCGCATAGTCTTCCATCACGTTACGCCCCATGTGTTTCGCGCCGAAGACGTTGTTTCTTAAATCACAAATCTTGAGGAAGAAACGCATCAGAAGGCATTGAAATGATTGGGTTCAGCGGTGTCTCTCCCGCACCCCGCGTTCCCACCAATATCTCATTGACGCCCCGCCAACATCCCGCCGATATCTCGAACGCGCGAGATGGCGCCGCCGCCCTTGCGAGACAGCGACGCCATCGGCGTGCATTACGGTTTGATCATATTGCTATTTCACCGTATCCAGGACTTAGCCGTATATGCGGCTTCGCGATGCATAACGATGTCCACAACGCCGAGCGACGTCCGCAATACCCAGCACCACAAGCCGCATACGCGACCCAGCCTCGCTCACTCCTTGGTGATGGCGGGAGGCGTCGGCACCTTGGTGACGCCGGTGCGCTCGCCCACGGTGAGCTTCCAGAGCTTGGCCCACGTGCCGTCGGCCTCAATCTTCTGCAGCCAGGCGTTGACGAACGCGGCGCCGTCGGAGCCCTTGGGCAGGCCGATGCCGTACTCGTCCTTGTCGCCGAAAGGCTTGCCTGCGAGCTTCAAAGCCTGCGGCTCCTTGGCGATATCGCCGAGCACGAGCGATTCGTCGACCACATAGGCATCGATGCGGCCCTGCTTGAGGGCCTGCACGAGTTCGGCGTCGGTCTGGAACTCCTGCGCGCTGGCCTTGGGCGCGAACTTCTTGACGACGGCCGGGCCGGTGGAGCCAGCCTGCACGCCGACCTTCTTGCCCGCCAGATCATTCACGGAATTGATGGTCTTGTTGGTGGACTTGACGAGGATCGCCTGCTGGCTGCTGAGGTAGGGGCCGGCGAAGTCGATCTTCTGCTGGCGCGCCGGGTTGATGGAATAGGTGGCGAAAACCGTGTTGACGGTGCCGTTCTGCAGCACGGCCTCGCGCGTGGAGGAATCGACCACGCTCACGGAGGTCTTCGCGTCGCCCAGGATGTAGCGGGCGAGCAGCTGGGAGAGGCCCGCGTCGAAGCCGCGCACCTTGTTGTCGTCAGGGCTTTGCAGCGAGAACAGCGCCGAGGACTTCACGCCGCCGACCTTCAGCACGCCCTGCTCCTTGACGGCCTTGGCCCACTTGTTGGCGTTGACGGTGGAGCCGCTCGCCACCTCGCCGGAATTCACGAGCTTGTCGTAGGCCTTGGTGTCTAGCGGCTTGCCCGTGGCCTGCGCGGGCGCCGGGCTCTTCGCCGGCGCGGAACTGGTGCCACCGCAGCCCGAAAGCGCAATGCCCAACGCGGCCACCGTCGCCAGCAAGCCGATCGTTACCTTTTTCCTAGATTTCGAAAGCACCATGTGCCCTCCCTCATTTCTTCCTTATCGCTTATCGTCGCGGAATCGGCGCAACCACGCCAATCCGCCACACGCCCCTTCGAAGCGCGGCGCCGGTCATCCGCTCGTCCCCGGCCCGGTTTCGCCGTGCTTCACTTTGCTTCGCTTGGCTCGGCTCGGTTTCGCTGGGTTGGATTCGAAGGAGGGATGACCGGTGTCGTACACCGGTTGTGGTTCAAGTCTAAACGCAGCGGCCGCGCCAATCCAAGGAAAACCATCCCAAACGATATCGCGAATAGTTATGACGCTTCATCGAATGGTTGCAATCACAGCCAACCCGCGTGCGATCGCGCCCGCGAAGCGAGTTGCGGCGCTTAGCCATCAGCGAATTACACCGCTGCGGCAGGGACGGCGAGAGGCCAAACGAGACCGATACGCCGATAGTTCGAAGTTTTGGAAACCCCGGCGTCTTCAATATTCTTGATAACTCCGACATCTTTGATAATCTCGGCGTCCTCGGTATATTTGATATCTCTGAATCCCTAAAGTTTCCGAAATACAAAAATCCGCGCACCACTGAAGTTGTGGTCACGCGGAAATATCAGACCTGCTGTTTCGGGCCTGCTTTTCAGGTTTCAGGCCTTGCTCGGGCGGGGCTTGCGCAGCGCGCTCGGCATCGGCATGTGGATCGGCTTGTGTGGCTTCGGCACGGCCTTCTTGTGTATGGACTTGTCGCCCGCCTGATTCACGGCCTTCGCGGCGGCCTCGGCGGCCCACTTCGCGTAATCGTCCAAATCATCGTCGGCAACACTCGCGTCTGCGGAAGCGGCGGAGGAGGCGGAGGTAGACGCGGCAGCAGCGGCAGCGGAATCACGCTGGTTTGCAACTTGGGGGACATCCTTCGAAACCTGCGGCTTCACGGGGCGATGGCCTGCGTGGCTATACTGCTCCTCGACTTCGGCGAACGGGTCAGGCGAGCCTTCCCCAGGCTCCCGAGCGCTCAATTCCTTGGCGAGCTCGTCATAATCGGTATCGGTTGTCAAATACTTCAGCTTACGGGCTATTTTCTGCTGTTTCGCCTTTTGACGTCCGCGGCCCATTTGACCCCCTGCATGATTTTTTAGTCGCAATATTTCATCAATAAGAAGGATACCACTTGCTTTCCTTATGTTTCATTGTCGGCTCAGACTTTTACCATAAAAGCAATATTTGTAACGTTTCACGCGCCCCACGTAAGACGCGACACGGCAACAAGAAGGACGGTCATGGCGGACACGCAGCACATCACAGCGGCAGGCAACGAGATCAGCGCGAGTTTCGTGGCCGCCAAAAAGCAATCCGACATCACCGAGGCCAAACTCAACGCCGATCCGGGCAAATTCACCATGCTCACCGGCGACCGCCCCACCGGCCGCCTGCACCTCGGGCACTATTTCGGCTCGATCCGCGAGCGCGTCAACATGCAGAACAAGGGCGTGCACACCAACATCGTCATCGCCGACTACCAAGTGATCACCGACCGCGACACCACCGAGCATATCGGCGACAACGTGCTCAACATGGTGCTCGACTATATGGCCGCGGGCATTGATCCGGCCAAGACCATGATGTTCACCCACTCCGCCGTGCCCGCTGAGAACCAGCTGATGCTGCCGTTCCTCTCGCTCGTGACCGAAGCCGAGCTGCACCGCAACCCGACCGTGAAGTCCGAGATGGAGGCGAGCGGCCACGCGCTGACCGGGCTGCTGCTCACCTACCCCGTCCATCAGGCTTGCGACATCCTCTTCTGCAAGGCGAACGTCGTGCCGATCGGCAAAGACAACCTGCCGCACGTCGAGATCACGCGCACCATCGCGCGCCGTTTCAACGAGCGTTACGCCAAGAAGAACCCCGTGTTCCCCGAGCCCGCCGCGATCCTGTCGGATGCGCCCGAGATTCCGGGGCTCGACGGCCGCAAGATGAGCAAGTCCTATGGCAATTCGATCATGTTGGGCGCCACCGCGGAGGAGACCGCGAAGCTCATCAAGAAGAGCCCGACCGATTCCGAGCGTCGCATCACCTTCGATCCGATCAACCGCCCGCAGGTCTCGGCGCTGTTGACCACCGCCGGGCTGGTCACCGACCGCGACCCCGCCGAGATCGCCGCCGAGATTGGCGACGCCGGCGCCGGGGCGCTGAAGCAGTATGTCATCAAGTCCGTCAACGAGTTCCTGGCCCCGCACCGCGAGCGCCGCGCCGAGCTGGCGAAGGATATGGATTCCATCCGCGACGTGATCCACGACGGCAACAAGCGCGCGAACGCCGTCGCCGAGCAGACCCTCGCCGAGGTCCGCGACGCCATGGGTATGAAATATTAAGAGGCAGTCGCCGCACAAGTCGGTAGATGAGTTTTTGAGAATGGCGGAAAATGGCCGTTTTTAAAAACCTATCTACCGACTTGTGTTTTCTCCGGCAAAGCCGTCACACGTCATAACGCCAGGCCTTGTCGGTGATGACGCGGGCCATCGCCAGGCCGATGGGCAGGCAGAGAATAACCATGAAAGCCTTGAAGGCCCAGTCCAGCGCGTTCAGGGTGTCGAACTGACCGAGGTAGAACATCGCGCGGTACATATAGAGGCCGGGCACCATGATGACGATGGCGGGCACTGTCAGACAGATACGCGGGTAGCCAAGATAGGGTGGCAGGAAGCCGTGGCGCACCGACGAGCGCCAAGCCGAGGCGAGCAGACCGGCGAGCATCGCGCCCAGGAACGCGGCGGCTTCCGGCGGCATGCCCATATCGACCACGGTCAAGCGCAAGGTGTCGGTGATCGCGCCGATGAAGGCGGCAGTGAAGCACATGCGTTGAGGCGAATTGAAGAGCACCGAGAAGCCCCAGACCCCGCCGAATGCGGTGAGCGCGCGCAGCCCTGCATTGACCCACGGGTTGAGGCCGAGCGGTTCGAAGCCTTGCGGGTTGAGGTGGACGATGGTCGCCACCATCCAGCCGGCGAGCGTAGCCATGAGGATGAGCGCCATCGTGTAGACCAGGCGCTGGATGCCACTGGGCAGGTCCATTTTGGCGATGTCAAGACCACCGGTGATCAGCGGGAAACCGGGGATAACGAAGAGCATCGCGCCGATGTAGGCGGTGTCGTGTCGCAGCGCGACCGGGTTGAAGATACCAATCAGGCGCAGAGTGCCCACACAGGCGAACGCGGCCACGGCGACGGCCACGAAGGTGACGAAGAATTGGTTCAGATGGTAGATGAAGAGCCGCCTGCGAACCCAGTGGCCGATGCCCGCGCCGACGAACGCACCGATCATATCGAATGGCCCGCCGCCGAGCAGGAAGACGAAGCACGCGCACGCCACGGCCGAGGCGATGCCCGAAAACCACGGGGCGTATAGCGGCTTGCGGTGTTGGATGAGGCTCAGGCGCTCGTGGGCTTGCCGCACGGTGATGCCGTGACTTGCCTTTGTAGTAGGGGCGACTTTGGACTCAGCTTGGGATTGGGAACTTGCTGATTTCGTTGCAGCAGAAATACCGGCAGCGTTGGTGTTACCGGCATTCTCATTTGCAACATTACTGGCTTTCGCGCTATATGAATCCTTATCCGCAACCTCTCCGTCTTTGAAGCCAGCAGAATCACAAGCACCTTTATCACAGCCATCGATACTTCCGACACCATTACCAATCAGGCCAGAAGCGTTCTCTCGATTGACATTTGCTCTAATGTTCTCGGCACGAACGGCGGAATTTGAAATTACCGCATCTACTCGAGACTGATTGCCAGCCCGGCTTTGTGCCGAAGCGGTCTCGGCTTTAGCCTGGCTCTCGGCGGCCGCAACCTGCTCGGCGGCGACGTCCTCGCGCGTCTTGCCGATATGCTCGAAATGCTTGGCATACTGCCCCTTGGGAGGCCTGAACCCGCGCTTTTTGACGCGCTTGACGGCCTTCTCGTGCACCCGCTTGCGCTTCTCGATCTCGCGGTGGGCCTTTTGCGTGGCCGACAGCACGGAACGTCGGGCATCCGGATTATCGAGCTGCCGCACGACTTCAGCGGAAACCGCAGGTTGGGCGTGATAGGTCGTGCCCGGCTCGCCGATGTTGACGCTGAACCAATCCGCAAAATGCTCAAGAAGCCAAATACGCTCCGTATTGACTCCGGTTGTCGGCAAATCGACAACCTGCGTAATCCTGCTGACACCGTCGCTGCACGACACGTCCATATCCGTGAGGTTGATGTTCGCGCGAACGTGGACGCCGAGCGGATAACCGATACGGTGCATCAGCTCGTGAATACGGAAGCTTCCTGTACCAGCACGCAGATCAAGCAGCCCGACCCGGGCGATGATACTGGCTTTCGCCGCGATGCCGGCGTCGACCACTGGCGTATCCCAGTCACGTTCGATGTCGGCGGTGTCCAGTGGCATGTAGTGCGTCAGCCGATCGTGCACCTTGGCCCGGTGGTCGCCGCGGGCCTCGGAACCAGCCGCTTCGCCTCTGCCATCGCCTTTGCCGCCGCCATCATCAATCGAAGCTACCGCTTCGGCCACGCGCCGGTATTCCTCGGAATCGGATTCGTCCAGATCCCCGAAAATATCGTCAAGCCCAAACTCATCCCCGGCCTCGTCGCCACTGTTCACCGTCTTCTCGATATCCTCGGCCACCGCGTCCCGACTGGTTTCCCCGATCGCTTCCGCGCCCTCGACGTCGCCGGAACCTCGGCGCCCACTCACGCCAGCTTCAGCATCAATAGCATCGCCTTCAGCAGCGTCTCCGTCAATCGAACTCGCATCGTTCATCGCCATAATCGACTTCCCCCATCGCCTTTCAGCGTCTTCTCGCCGTCTTTCTCAGCGTCTCGCACGCCACACCACACTCCTAATGAACAGAGCTCTCCATACCCAAACTTCGTTGGAATCTAATATGCCGGTACGTCGCATATGTTTGGGCGTGTCCGACACCCATTTCTAGCACTTTGCCTCTAAATTACCCTCAGCGGTAATACACAATATTCAATATTCA
Organism: Bifidobacterium sp. ESL0790; assembly: GCF_029395435.1. Lineage (NCBI taxonomy): Bacteria > Bacillati > Actinomycetota > Actinomycetes > Bifidobacteriales > Bifidobacteriaceae > Bifidobacterium > Bifidobacterium sp. ESL0790. The sequence goes on along the minus strand of NZ_CP113915.1, from coordinate 51,623 downwards.
AACGGATTGAATTTCCATTACGCGATTGTGTTCAATACTTTCCTGAACCAGCCTAATACCATTGATTTAAAAGCCTAAACCACACCCAAGCGACATTGCATCATACATTTTACACCAGTTTCATCTTACATTTTGCACCATTCGCATTGAGCATTTTGCACCATCCAAGTCTTGGGTTTCTGCGCAGCGATTCAAAGCAATCCAACCCCAATCCGTCCGCAATATGAACATCGCCAATCCACGCCCCGTAAATGTCGTTTAGGTCACCCTACAATCAAGACGAACTCACCAAGCAAAGGCTTTGGGTTCGCAACAGATGGCACCACAACCGCGGAGGAGCCGCGGAACGCCAACAGATCGAACAACCGGACGCTTGGTTTGAAGGAGGTTCGAATGGCTCAACATACCAAAAATAATCAGCCAGACAACAATCAACCGATCACGCAGCCTGATGCCGCGCTTTTCACTTCCGGAGTAGGGACCAAGGGCCCCGAGGAGCGTGATCTTCCCCAATCGCTCAACGACGATCTCGCACTCTGCCTTGAGATTCTGCGCACCGTGCTCGGGGAGTACGACAAAGATCTGCTCTCCACGTTCGACACTGTGCGCGGCTACGCCGTCAAGGCGAGCGCCGAACATTACGCGGAGACCATCGGCAAGGAAAAGCCCAAGGAAGACAACCTCGAGAAGGCCGAGAAGGTCATCGACAGCCTCAACGTCCACGAGGCGCAGCTGCTCGCGCGTGCGCTCACCACGTACTTCCATCTGGCGAATCTCTGCGAGGAGAACTACCGCGTCTCCGTGCTGCACAAGCGCGAGGCGAACGTGGGCGAGGAAGCGGCCACCGATCCCGTCAACGAACTGACCGGCGCCTACCACCAGCTCATCAACGAGATGGGTCCGGCCAAGGCCAAGAAGCTGTTGAACAAGCTCGAGTTCCATCCCGTTTTCACCGCACATCCCACCGAGGCCCGCCGCAAGGCCGTCGAGGGCAAGATACGTCGCATCGCCACGCTTTTGAGCGCCGGCAAGCTGATGGGCGGCTCCGACAAGAAGGAGAACTACCGTCGTCTTTACAACGAGATCGACGCGCTCTTCCGTACCTCGCCAATCGGCGCCAAGAAGCCGACACCGGTCGAGGAAGCCGACACCATCATCGACATTTTCGACAACACATTGTTCGAGACCATCCCGCAGGTCTATCGCCGCTTCGACGACTGGATCCTGGGCGACCAGGCCGGAATTTCCGAGCCGCAATGCCCCGCGTTCTTCCACCCTGGCTCCTGGATCGGCACCGACCGCGACGGCAACCCGAACGTCACCGCCAAGGTCAGCCGTGCCGTGGCCCGCAAATTCAGCGACCACGCCATCGAAGCGCTGGAAAAGGCGACCCGCACCGCCGGCACGAACCTCACCATGGAAGCCGTCACCACGCCTCCGAGCGACGAACTCGTCAACCTCTGGAACCACCAGAAGGAGATGAGCGAGCGCCTGACCGACAAGGCCGCCGCCACTTCCTCACACGAGATGCACCGCGCGGTCATGCTGGTCATGGCCGACCGCCTGCACTACACCGTGGTGCGCGACGCCGATTTGATGTACAAGAGCTGCGATGACTTCATCGCCGACCTCAAGATCGTGCAGCGTTCGCTGGCGGCCGCCGGTGACAAGCGTGCGGCCTACGGCCCGGTGCAGGACGTCATCTGGAAGGCGCAGACCTTCGGATTCCACCTCGTGGAGACCGAGTTCCGTCAGCATTCGCTCGTTCATTCCCGCGCCCTCGAAGACATCCGCGAGCACGGTCTGCACGGCGAACGCGGTGAACTGCAGCCGATGACGCACGAGGTGCTCGACACCTTCCGCGCGCTCGGCGCCATCCAGAAGCGCAACGGCCAGAAGGCCGCCCGCCGCTACATCATCTCGTTTACCAAGTCCGCGCAGAACATTCGCGACGTCTACGAGCTCAACCGCATGGCGTTCTCGAACCCCGAGGATGTGCCGACCATCGACGTCATCCCGCTCTTCGAGCAGCTGCAGGACCTGCAGAACTGCGTCGACGTGCTTGACGAAATGATCAAAATCCCTGAGGTACAAGCCCGCCTGAAGGCGACCGGTGGCAAGCTCGAGGTCATGCTCGGCTACTCCGATTCCTCCAAGGACGCCGGCCCGACCACCGCGACGCTCGCGCTGCATTCGGCGCAGGGACGCATCGCAGAGTGGGCCAAGAAGCACGACATCGACCTGACGCTCTTCCACGGACGTGGCGGCGCCGTCGGCCGTGGTGGCGGCCCCGCGAACCGCGCGGTGCTGGCTCAGCCCAAGGGCTCCGTCAACTGCCGCTTCAAGCTCACCGAGCAGGGCGAGAGCATTTTCGCCCGCTACGGCAACCAGGTGCTGGCCATCCGCCACGTCGAGTCCGTTGCGGCCGCAACGCTGCTCCAGTCCGCTCCGAGCATGGAAAAGACGAACACAGAGATGACCAAGAAGTACTGGGGCATGGCCGAAAAGCTCGACGATTCGGCGCACAAGCGCTTCCTCGATCTGATCAACACGCCCGATTTCGCCCCCTGGTTCTCCACCGTGACGCCACTGACCGAAATCGGCCTGCTGCCCATCGGCTCGCGCCCCGCCAAGCGCGGCCTCGGCGCCAAGTCGCTCGATGACCTGCGCACGATTCCGTGGGTCTTCTCCTGGGCACAGGCACGCATCAACCTGGCCGCGTGGTACGGCCTCGGCACCGCGTGCGAGGAGTTCGGCGACCTCAAGACCCTGCGCGGCGCCTACAAGGAGCTGCCGATGTTCTCCACGTTCATCGACAACATCGAGATGTCGCTGGCCAAGACCGACGAGCGCATCGCCAAGATGTACCTGGCGCTGGGCGACCGCGACGATCTGCGCGACAAGGTCTTGAACGAGATGGAGCTCACCCGCAAGTGGGTGCTCGCCATCGTCGGCGACCAGTGGCCGCTGCAGCACCGCCACGTGCTCGGCCAGGCCGTGCGCGTGCGTTCGCCGTACGTCGACATCCTCTCCGTCATCCAGGTGCTCGCCCTGCGCAGCCAGCGTGAGCTGCAGAAGAAGCAGGACGCCGAAGCCGCCAAGGCGAAGGCCAACGGTAAGGCTCCCGCGGCAAGCGCCGTCGCGCCCAAGAAGACGGACAACGAGGAGCTGGCCCGCGACCAACAGCGCGGTGGCTTCACCTACCTCATCCTCTGCACAGTCTCCGGTGTGGCCGCCGGCCTGCAGAACACCGGCTGAGTTTGTAGCTGATTAAGCTAAGAAAACGCCGCAGACGTTCGCGAATCGTCATTGATCCGGTATTCGTCCGCGGCGTTTTCTTATGCTCAGCTGCGACTCCAAATCAGTGAAAGCGTGCAGTAAACCACCCAAAAGTGCAGTGAAAGTGTGCATGAATCACCTATATAACCCTATGAAAGCGTGCATGAAACGGCCCAAAACACCCGTGAAAGCGTGTACACCACCGTAACTTATAACGTTTCACACCACCAGCTGCGCAACGTCGTCTAGGGTGAGCAGCCGACCGAAACGGGTGTTGAGGGATTGATCGCCACCGTAGACGACGATGCGACGGTCGTTGGGCAGGCCCATGGTTTCACCGAGCTCGTCGACCCGCGCGAAGGCGTGCAAATCGTAGGTGGCAGAAGCCTTGACCTCTACCAAGTACTGCACTTCGCCACCCTTTTCAATGACCAGGTCGATCTCCTTCTGGTTGGTATCGCGCCAGAAATAGATAGTCGGCTTTCGGCCGCGCACGTAGTATTCCTTCATGACCGCATTGACCACAGTGTTCTCGAACAACGGCCCACGATACTTGCTCAGCGCGAGGCTTTCCGACGAATCAACGCCCAACAGGTAGACGGCCAGCCCGGTATCGTAAAAATACAGTTTCGGGGTTTTCACCAAGCGCTTTCCGTAATTTTTATAATACGGATACACTCGGTAAACGATAAAGCTGGATTCCAACACGGAAAGCCAATCGTCCACCGTTTTCCTGTCAATCCCACAGGCCCTGGCCAGCGCCGTGTAATTGAGCAGCTCGCCGTCGCGCACCGCACATTGCGCCAAAAAGTTCTCGAACGCCGCCAGCTTGCGCACGCCGAGCTCGGCCCGAACGTCGCGCTCCAGGTAGGTGTCGATATAGTTCGGGAAATAATCCGCCGGCTTGATTTTGGAATCGTAAAGCCGGGGGTATCCGCCTCGCCACATCCATTCGTCCATCGCGCCAGGATCTCTGCCAGCGTTCTTAAGTTCCGCTCGGGAAAACGGCATAAGGTACAGCAACGCGACGCGGCCGGCCAAGGACTGCGAGATGGACTTCATCAAGAGAAAGTTCTGCGAACCGGAAAGAATGAATTGCCCGGGCTCCTGCCGACGTTCGTCGACGATGCCCTGAAGATACGAGAAAAGCTCCGGCACCCGTTGTGCCTCGTCGAAAATGACATGATTACTGTACTGGCTGAAGAACGTGTCGGGATCGGTTTGCGCAAGCGCCCGCAGTTTCGGATTTTCAAGAGAGACATAGGTGTAATCGTTGAAGACCTCGCGAAGCAGGGTGGTCTTGCCGGTCTGTCGCGCGCCGGTGAGCGAGATGACAGGAAACTGTTCGGCGAGCTCCCGCATTTTCATCGTGATTTTCCGAGGAACCATCTTCGTGCTGACTTTACTCATAATTGGCCTACCCTCAACGATTTCCTTCGTCTATTCCACAATTAACATAGACTCTACTCCACAATTAACATAAAGTCTATTCCCCAATTAACATAGGGTCTACTCCACAATTAACATAGCCGCTACTGGACAATTAACATAAAAAGACCTCCGCCGGAATCAGCCGGGGAGGTCTTGAGAATGGTTCAAACGAAGTTTGTAATTACGCCTCGTCAATGAGATCGAGCATCTGCGGGACGGTCTTCTTGCCGAACTCGACCTTTTGCGAAGTCGTGCCGTCAAGCGCGGCCTTGTTGACCACGATGCACGGCACGCTCATCGCCCCGTACTGGCTCTGCAGCTCCGGGAAGTGCGAGATGTCGTAGGCCTCGGCGCGCACCTTCGGGTTGCCGGCGGCGATGCGCTGCGCGGAAAGCACCGTGGTGGGGCACATCGTGCAGGTCAGCGAGACGAGCACCATCACGTCGGTGGTGCCGCCGTCCAATCCGAGCTTTTCGATGCGCTGCTGGGTGTCGTTGTCGACGGACTGGCCGGGGCCGGCCGCGTTATAAAGCCCAAGCACGAACGAGTTGAACTCGTGGCCGCTCGGCACACCGTGGAACGCAAGCCCGGTGGACTGCGGCTTGCCGTCCGCGCCCACTTTGCAGAGGCGCACGCACGGGCGGGCCATCGGCATCACGCCCTCGACGTCGAACTTGGCGCGGCCGTCGGCGTCCTCCTCGCCATCCACCGGTTCAGGCGCGACGACCAAAGAAAGCTTGCCGCCGCTGAGCCCGACCAGCTCGTTGATAAAGCCTTTTAGCTCCTGCGAAAGCTTGGTTTTGTCGAGCGCGAGCTCAAGCACCAACGGCTGGCTCATCCGGCCGAAGACCACATCGAGCTGCTTACGGATGGCGTCGTCGAAGAACCCGGAGGTCTTGGCCTTGCCACCGTTCGCAGAGCCCACGGAAGCGGAAGCGGCGGATGTCGGCGCCGGCGCAGGGGAGGTGCCGGATCCGGCGGCCTTCCGAGCCTGCTCGGCCTCGCGCTTCTCATAGTTCGAGCTGGTCGGGCGAGGCGGCACCAAGCCGGTCTTCTCGCTGATGTCCTTGGCGTAGCGCTCGAGCTCCACGCCGGCCTCGGCGCCGTCCGAAACGGCGGTGACCACCTGGCGCAGGTTCTTCTCGCGCAAATCTCCCGCGGCATAGACGCCAGCGGCGGAGGTCTCGAGGTAGCCGTGCGTGATCACGTAGCCATAGTCGTCAAGATCGATGACGCCCTTCAGAATGCCGGTCTGCGGCACATAGCCCGCGAAGACAAAAACGCCGAAGTTCTTGCTCTCGGTCGGCTTCCAATCAATATCCTCGCCAGTTTTACGGTCATGGAAGACGGCGCTGACCAGGCCGCCCTCGCCCGCGGAGACGGACTTCATCTCGGTGTTGTAGCGAATCTCGATATTGGGGTCGTTCTTGGCCTCGGCCGCCACGGACGCGTCGCAGGTGAAATCATCGTTGCGCACCAGCACGGTGACCTTTTTGGCGTATTTGGTGAGGAATACGGACTCCTCGGCCGCGGAGAAGCCACCGCCCACGACGATGACCTCCTTGCCGTTGAAGAACTCGCCGTCGCACGTGGCACAATACGAGATGCCGCGCCCGGCGTATTCGGCCTCGCCCTGGAAGCCGATCTTGCGCGGGTTGGCGCCGGTGGCCACGAGGATGCCGAAAGTCTTCAGGTCGCCGCGGTTGGTGTGCACGGTCTTGATGTCGCCCTTGACCTCGAGCGAGGTGGCGTCGGCCGACATGAACTCGGCACCGAAATCCTCGGCCTGCTGGCGCATGGTCTCAGTGAGCGTGCGCCCGTCGATCTTGGCGACACCCGGGTAGTTGACCACCTCGTTGGTGATGGTGATCTGCCCGCCATAGTCCTCTTTCTCGAGGATCAGCACACGATATCGCGCGCGTGCCAGGTAAAGCCCGGCGGTCAAACCAGCAGGCCCGCCGCCAATCACCACGACATCGTACAAATCATCTTGCTGTTTCATGATTTCCTTACATTACCATTCAGTTTCCGCGCTATTCGAACCATTGGCACACCCAACCGGCCCGGAACGGCATAGACGAAATGGAACTGTCTGTTCGGCAGAATCGGGAAGCGATCAGAGCTGGCCGACGAGGTCGAGGCTCGGGGCGATGGTCTCGTCGCCCGGCTCCCACTTCGCAGGGCAGACCTGGTCGCCGTGCTCGTAAACGAACTGCGAGGCCTCGACGCGGCGCAGAATCTCCTCCGCGTTGCGGCCGACGTTGGAGGAGATGACCTCGTAGGCCACGACCTTGCCCTCAGGGCTCAGAATGAAATCGCCGCGCTCGGCCTGGCCATTGACCTCGTCATAGCTGTCGAGATCGCGGGAAAGCGTGTTGGTGGGGTCGGCGACCATCGGGAACTGAATCTTCGCGATCTTGTCGTTGGCCTCGTGCCAGGCCTTGTGGACGAACTCGGTGTCGTGGGAGACGCCGTAGATCTCGCAGCCGGCCTTCTTGAACTCGTCGTAGTGGTCGGCGAGGTCCTCGAGCTCGGTGGGGCAAACGAAGCTGAAATCGTTGGGATAGAAGAAGACGAGGGACCAGTGGCCGAGCATGTCCGCCTTGGTGAGCTTGCTGAACTGGTTGTCCAGGAAGATATTGGCGGTGAAATCGGTAATCTCGTGCTGCAACATTGTCATATTCAAGTACCTCTTATCTCTAACGTATATTCTGCGTACTTTGCGTTATCGGCGACATGCTCCCGCCATATCCGCACCTATCGGGTACCGCAATGTGAAGTCGATGCTTGAACACGGACACGACGAAACTACTATCGCCATCAAATCTACCGTACCGCCAAAAACGATAATCTCACGTTGACATTTGGGTATTTCGCCGTTTTTTTCGTCTTATGAAAGCTGTTTGCGCACAATGCCTTGATTACCGGCAACGTTGGAATTTCAGGCATGGTGTTCAAAACGAATGACGAATATGCCCCGAACAGCACCACAGACCAGGCCGGCCGACAGCCTTTCCGGCAGCCGCGGCCACCTCCGGGATGAGAGGCGAATCAGCGCCGGTGCAGACGGCGACGAAGCGATGCGGCGCCACCCCATGCGGCCGCCGCGCCAATGAGCAGGAGGCCGAAGAGCAGCACGCCGTTTTTCGGAATGCCCGTGAAGGGCAGCCCGGTCTCCCACTCCCGCCATTCGGCGTTCAACGTCACGTCCTTGGTCACCGCGGTATTGGCCAAGTCAAACGAATCACCTTGGTGGCAGACCCCCGCAACATCGGCGGCGCAGGTCCAGCCCATGAAGCGATAGCCGTCCCGGGAAGGCTTCGAAGTCGGAGCCGCGATCTTGTAGCCGCTATACGCCTGCATCGTCAACGGCTGGCTAGAAGGCAACGTGCCCTCACCAGGGTCGAGCGTGACCGTATGCTGCGCGACTGTGTACAGCTCGGTGATAGTGCCCGAAAAGTTTCCAACGGTATTGGGCAATTGCCCTTGTGCGTCGAACGTCTGGGTCAGAGGTTTCGCCGAATTGTCATTGTTGTACTGCATCGGGCCGTCCCACGTCAGCTGCTGGTGTTCGGCATCGAATCGGGCGCCAGGGGTGGCGGAGTGGATGGACGTTGGATCGACGGCCGCGCCGGCAACCGATCCGTCGGCCGCTTTCTTCAACGTCACCGCCGTCGACATCGACAGCCCAGGATCGGCGATTCCTTGCGGTAAGGTCACGTCCTGCTTGTCGGCACAAAAGCTGGAATTACCGACATCGCAAGTGTCTGGAGTGCCCCAATTCAATCCCGTCAAGCCGCTCAGCGACGAAATATCGCGGATATGGTTGCTGCCGATATAAAGCGTGTTCAGCTGTGTCAAGCCCGCCAACGGCGACACGTCCGAAATGTCGTTATGATGCAACCACAATTGCTTGAGACTGGTTACGTCACGCAAGGAACTGATGTTCCTGATCTCGTTGTGGGATAATCCAAGGATACCCAAATAGTGAAAATGCGCATCGTCGATGACGCTGATATCGCCGATCTTGTTGTTGTCCAGGTACAGCGCATACATTCCCGTCAACGGCGTCAGCGAAGCGATGGAATCGATCTGGTTGTTCTGAAGCTTCAATGTATTCAATGTCGTAAGCGGAGCCAACGGCGACACATCACCGATCGCATTGTTATTGAGATCCAGCTCCGTGATTCTGGACAGATGCTCAGTGGGAGACACAACCAGGCCCGAGAGATTGGAAATGCGGTTGTTGTCCAGCTTCAGGGTCTGCAAATCCCACATTCTGGAAAGGCCGCTCAGGTTGGAAATGCTGTTGTTGTCAAGATACAGGGTTTGCATCTGCTGCATTCCCGAAAGATTGCTCACGCTGGTTATTCCATCGCCATTCGCGAAGAGGTTCTGCATCTTATCCAGATATTTCAGCTGGTGCAGATCACGGCTGTGAGTATTAAGCGTGTTCCCGGAAACGTTGCTGATATGCAACCGCCCCAGGCCCGTAAGCGTCTGCAAGCCGTCCAGCTCGGAGATGTTGAGAGGATTATCGTCCAGCTCATGTCCCGTAGTCGCGTTGTAGTTCAGATCGCCGAAATGCAACGCGTCACGCAGCGTCCACACGTCCGTGGTTTGGTGGGCGTCGGTCGCTTGCGCCGCGTTGACCACCGCGTTCGCCAAAACCGAATCGGGGAAGCACGTGGCGACCGTATCCACACTCATGACGCACCTGTGCCCTGCCACAGCATCCTCATAACCCCACAGCGCCCATACCGTCTCGTTACCGTTGACTGGCGCCGTCGTGTCGAACGGGGTCATCATGCCCTCGCCGCTGGCATCCGTGCCATCCTTGCTCACGCCCCAGCCCATAAATTTGACGCCCTGGTTATAGGGAGCCGGCGAGGCCGGAGGCGAGGTTGGCTCGCCAGCAGACACCGTATCCGTCTTGAGCGTCGTTGCCGCGTCGGCAACACCGCTGGAATTCATCTGCGTCTTGTACGTCACCGTATAGGAATCCCGTACCCATATGGCATGCATCGTTCCCTTGGCCGCCGGGGTCGCCGTTGCGTTTGTCACGTGGGCTTTGGCGGCCGAAAGAGAGTCGAACGGAGGCAGTTTCGTGGTCGACCAGCCCACGAATTTCATGCCGTCCCGGGTCGGTTCGCCATTCTGGGCATCGCTTGCGGAATTGGCCCGCGAGATTCCCGTGCCTCCGTTCAGATCGTAGGTCGACGGATAGGTCACGTTGGAGCTGGCGTCGTTGATGGCATGGTCCGACAGATTCACAGAATTCATGCCGTCGGATTGAGCTTGGTTCCTTTTCGGCTGTGTCTGGGAGCTGGAATGTCCCTTGTGCGTTGCCGACGAATTTGTGCCAGGCGTTCCTTTGCCTTTTTGCGAAACTGAAATGGATGATGTGCCCCTCGCGGCTGCGCTATCCATACGACCGGCCAAATCGGGTTTCTGCGCAAAGGCGACGACGGCTGCGCCAAGGAACAGCGCCAACACCACTGCCCCCACGGCGATCCACAACCACCTACGCACCCGCGCCCGCACAACAACCCCTTTCTGGCGGCCTTGGCGCATCACGCCCCAAACGTGACGCTCGAACGCACACTACTCTCGCGATGCCAGCAATCTGCTGAAATTGCGATAACTATAAATCGTTTTTAATAAGTGTTTATTTTTACGGAATTATTGTATTACACAACAATTCAAAACAAGACAATTTTAACATTTTTATGCCAAAAACTTAGCATATTTATCTTGAATGTCAAATAATTTTCAGCTTGACATAATACATAAGTCATACTTTTGTCAAACGCTGTTGACATACGCAAATCGGCATGCGTCAGCTTGGCATAAGGCAAACACAAAGCTGGCATAAAATAATGACCCGCCGCTCTTCTAGACTGGAGGCATGTCCCTCGGGTTGAATATTGTGCTGATTTTCGTCTTCCTCGTGCTTGGTTCGGTGTTCTCCGGCACGGAGCTGGCCCTCGTGAGCCTGCGCGGCTCGCAGATCGACCAGATGGAGCAGGAGGACGCGCGCGGCGCCAAGGTGGCCAAGATCGCCCGCGACCCCAACACCTTCCTCTCCACCGTGCAGATCGGCGTCACGCTTTCCGGCTTCTTCTCGGCGTCGTTCGGCGAATCCTCCATCGCGCCCTACGTGGTGCCGGTGGTCGAGGGCTGGGGCGTGCCGAGCCGCATCGCCGCGCCCGGCACCACCATCGTGCTCACGCTCATCATCTCCTATTTCTCCATCGTCATCTCCGAGATGGCGCCCAAGCGCATCGCCATGCAGCGCACCGAGCAAATCGCCCGCGCCGCCGTGCCCGCCATCGACATCTTCGCCAAAATCTGCCGCCCCATCATCTGGGCTATCGGCAAAAGCACCAACGGCATCGTGCGGCTCCTGGGCTTCGACCCGAACGAGACCGAAAGCGAGGTCTCGGACGACGAGCTGCGCGTGCTGGTCAACTCCAACTCGCGCCTGAGCCGCGACGAGCGCACCATCCTGGACGACGTGTTCGACGCCTCCGACACCATCGTCGCCGAGGTCATGCGGCCGCGCGCCGACGTGGTCTTCCTGGACGGTGACGAGACGCTCGAGGAGGCCGCGAAGTACATCCACGAGATGCCCTATTCGCGCTACCCGGTCATCGGCAAGGATTTCGACGACGTGATCGGCTTCGTACATGTGCGCGACCTGCTCGACGTGCGCGACCCGAACGCCAAGACCGTGGCCGACGTGACCCGCGAAGGCATCAGCCTGCCCGGCACCTCCAAGCTGCTGCCAAGCCTTGAGCTGCTGCGCAAACGCGGCATCCACCTGGCCGTCGTCATCGACGAATACGGCGGCACCGACGGCATCGTGACCCTTGAGGACATGACCGAGGAGCTAGTGGGCGACATCCGCGACGAATACGACCTGCCCGACGAGAAGGGCAGCGGCAAGCCGGCGGACGGCGGAAAATCGGCGTTCGTCAACGGCGTGGCCACGGTCGACGGCGGCATGACCATCGAGGACTTCGCCGACCTCACCGGCATCGAGCTGGAGGACGGACCCTACGAGACCGTCGCCGGCTACTTCCTCGCGCATACCGGCCAGATGGGCGAGGTGGGCGAGGTGCTGCACTCCGACGACGGCTACGACATGACCGTCACCCAGGTGGACGGCCGCCGCATCGAGACGATCGAGGTGCGCCGCAGTGGTGCCGCCGCCGACGACGCGAGCAACCTTACTGGTTCCAGCAATTCCAGTTCCGATTCCAGCGATTCCAGTGATTCGAAGCATTCGCCCAAGTCTGAGTAACTCAGCCGATCGGACGAGACCCGCCTTCGTTCATGGCCAATCCCGTTTTCTGCCTCACTTTCTGCCTCACTTTACGTTTTTCTGCCTCACTTCCATAGAAAATGAGGCAGAAAACAGGCGAGGCGGGCGAAGCGTCATATCAATCCACTCGCTGATTCCGCCATAAAACCGCCACTGAGGCAAGGTGAGTGGCGCGATTATGGCGCTATTCGAAAATTTCCGCCCGCTTTCAGGGCACTTTTTCCATACAGTGGATGTATAATTTGTCTAGTTTTTCGTGATATGTCCTGCATATAACGCTTTCGCCCGTCAATAGGTGCAAACTTTTGTACGACAAACAGCCCATCCAGCGCAGAAAAATACACAAAGAAACGGCTTTATTCCAACGATTTCAAGCCCTCTCAGCTCATAACGGACGGGCTTAAGAAACTTCCCAGCGAACTCCCCGAATCGGTAGAATTGAAACTACATGAAGCACTTCACACGAGACTTCATGGGAAGGAAAATATCATGGCAGCAGAATTCTTGAGCCCCGGCATCGACCAGGCAACATCCGACAAAATCGTCTCCATCCTGCAGAATCGTCTCGCGCAGGAAGAGGAGGCCTCGCTGATCCTGAAGCACGCCCACTGGAACGTGGCCGGCCCGAGCTTCATCGGCGTGCATGAGATGATCGACCCCGAGGTCGACGCCGTGCGCAACATGGCCGACGAGACCGCCGAGCGTATCGCCACCCTTGGCGGCAGCGCGGAGGGCACCCCCGAGTCCATCATCAACAACCGCACCTGGCCCGAGTTCAAGCTCATGGGCCGCAAGAACACGCAGGATTACCTCAAGGCGCTGGTCGACTATTACGCCGACTTCATCGTCGCCGAGCGCAAGGCCTACGAGGAGCTCGACCCGATCGACATCATCAGCTCCAACATCATGCAGGACCACGTTCAGGAACTCGAGCACTTCAACTGGTTCATGAACAGCCACCTCATCGAGGAGCAGGCCCACGCCTGATTCGGCCTCGCCGGAACCTTTGTTCCGCTAGGGCTATTTGGTACTGTTTCCAGCTGTTTAGCACTGTTCAGTTACGCCAGGCAAACGCATTCGCATAAGCCTTTCCGCAAACTCGCAGCCAGATAGCCGATAAACGCGCCGCCATCCACTTCAATATGGATGGCGGCGCGCTTTTATGTATTACACGGAATATAAACACGAAAGCCTTCGCCGGCTTGCGTTTGTGACGCAAACCAACCATTCAGCGTCACAAACGCAACTTTTCATTGCTAACCCATTACGTTTGTGACGCAAACCAACCGATCAGCGTCACAAACGCAACCAAACCTTGTGAATTACCCGTCCAGATCACTCAGCGTTCGCGGTAGACGCGCTGGGCGGAGGCCTGGGCGCGCGGGCGCACCACAAGCGAATCGATGTCGACGCTATCGGGCAAGTCGAGCGCCCACTCGATGCACTCGGCGATATCGTCTCCAGTCAGCGGGCTCGGCACACCGGCGTACACCGCGTCGGCCTTGGCCTGGTCGCCATGGAAACGGTTGAGCGAGAACTCCTTGGTCTCCACCATGCCGGGCGCCACGTCGATAACGCGCAACGGCTGGCCGACCTCCTCGAACCGCAGCGTCTGCGCCAGCGCGCGCTCGGCCGCCTTCACGCCGCAATATCCAGCCCCGCCCTCATACGACTCGATGCCAGCCGTCGACGAGACGACGACCACCGTGCCGCCACCGGGAGCGCACTTCAACGCGGGCAGCAGCTTCTGCGTGATGCGCAGCGTGCCGAGCACATTGACGTCATACATCCGCCGCCAGTCCTCAAGGTCGCAATCCTCGATGCGATCCTGCCCAATGGCCCCGCCGGCGCAATTGACCAGCGCCTTCACCGGCCCGCCGGCGAGCACCTCGTCAACGGCGGACTGCGTCGAATCCTCATCAGTGACGTCGCAAACCACGTACTCGCACGAGTCGCCAAGCTGGTCCGCGAGCTCCTCAAGCCTGTCCTCGCGCCGGGCCAGCGCCACGACCTTCCACCCGGCCGACGCCAACTGCATCGCCGTCGCACGCCCGATACCGCTTGACGCGCCCGCGACCACCGCGCGCTTGGACGTCATGGTGCTGCCGAGCCTGACCTGTGTGTTCTCCTGATTTCCAGCCGATATTCCCGCCATTTGAGGCCTCCTCGCCGTTTACGTTCGTTGCGTTCGCCACCACGCCCCGACAGGGGCTGCGGCAATCCACCACCAACGCTACTCCAAACTGTTGCAATCGACCACCGACGTTATCACGGCAAAATAGGCCGGCTAACGGAAAGCGGCTCACACTTAAGGCCAGATACGGAATCGGTTTCGTTGGAATTCCAACGAAACGCCCCGGCAATCGCTCCTAAAGTGTGAGGACCATTCCAAGATGGCGCACACCCAAACGGGTGGTTTCCAAAAGAAACCGTACTGTTTCCAACGTTCCGTTTTTAAATGCCCCGGTTTGGGTGCGCATGGCACCCGAAACAACGGTTACAAAAGTGGCCGATACAAAAGTGGAATCCTTGAGATTCCGCCGTTTAGGGCTTTGCATCGTTCACTTTTGTAACCCGAGTTTTCGGGGTGTTCCAAAAGTGCCCTCACACTTAAGGCCCGATACAGAATTAGTTTCGTTGGAATTCCAACGAAACGCCCCGACTATCACCCCTAAAGTGTGAGCGAGATTTTCTGTATTACACGGTTTTCGCCCAAGTTACGGCCACTTTAGCCCGTAAAATTATTGAAACATATGAATATTTTTTGATTTAGTCGTTTTCAACTACCAAACCAGCTCACGGTTCAGTTCACGACGAAGCGCCCGCCAATTCGGCAGATATTCGCTCATCCGCCGTTGGAATTCCACGCCGTGCCCGCTCGCCCAAAGGTGCGTCATCTCGTGCACGAGCACGTATTCAAGGAACTTCGGATCCATAAGCCCCAGCTGCAGGTTGAGCCGGATCCGCCCGGTCGAAGGCGTGCATGACCCCCAGCGTGAGGTCATGAGGCGAAGGGTGATATGGCTGGGCTTACGACCGATGACCGGCTCCCACCGCGCCAGCAAATCCGGCAGCTGCGCCTCGATGCTGGCTTTCGCGCGGGCCTTGCTCTCGTCGGACCACCCAAACCCCGGCGACACAGCCTTTTCCACGATCCGCCGCCGTTGCTGCTCGATCCAGCCTCGCCGCTGACGCACGAACTCGCGAATCCGCCGGTCACTCATCCTCGCCGGCGCGCTCACCTCCACCTCGCCCCGCGGCGGCTTGACGCGCAGATACATGTTGCGCATAGTCTTGCGCGTCACCAGGACGTCAAAATCGTCGACGCGCAGCACGGCGCGAGCCACCACTTTGGCTGATGAACGACGACGATAAGGCATACCACCATTGTCTCGCGCGCAATTGACCGGCGGAGCCAGCGGCCCTTCATCGCGCCCGTCTAACCTCTCAACGAGCATCCCAGCGGGGATCCCACCGAGTAAAACGGCATCGCGTTATCCGCTTTCTACAAAGCCCATCGAACCGGCCAACATATCTTCAACAATCATTCACGACACGCGAAGCCGCAAGGTTGACTATCAACGATGAACTGGTAAACTCTCTCTTTGTACGTCTTAAGGCGTGACGATGGGCCCGTAGCTCAGCTGGTTAGAGCGCATCCCTGATAAGGATGAGGTCGGAGGTTCAAGTCCTCCCGGGCCCACGCAAGGTTCTCACTTACAAATCCCAATGATTTCATGGCCGAGAATCATTGTAGTTTCGGGGCTATGGCGCAGCTGGTAGCGCATCTGCTTTGCAAGCAGAGGGTCGCCGGTTCGAACCCGGCTAGCTCCACTTTCAAATCCATGGGATCTCAATGCTCTGCGGGTTTTTCTGTTTTCAATTTCT
The DNA here is from genome assembly GCF_029395435.1 of Bifidobacterium sp. ESL0790. Classification (NCBI taxonomy): domain Bacteria; kingdom Bacillati; phylum Actinomycetota; class Actinomycetes; order Bifidobacteriales; family Bifidobacteriaceae; genus Bifidobacterium; species Bifidobacterium sp. ESL0790. Next base: position 35,698 of record NZ_CP113915.1, on the reverse strand, counting down.
CGGCAAGTTTGACCGGCATTTGACACATTTATGCAAATCAAAAGATGCACAAGGGGTGCAAGGCCGAAGCGCCAGCCAATATTAATCCTTGTATAACTCCGTCATCACTCATCTTGCAATAGCTACGCGAGCTGGACTATAAAACTACGTATAATCCATATCCAGATAGTTACACTCGTTCTGTCTATTAATCAATCAAGAAATATGGGAGAAAGTATGCCTTCAAAGCACACTGAAAAAATCAACAACTGGATCAGGCAGCACAAAATCAAAGCCGCTCTGCTCACTTTGCTAACCGCTCTCGTTCTTTCGTTCCTCATCGTAGGTCTTATCGGACAGCCAAACACCAAACCAACCGCCACAGCAAACACCCAGACAAGCGCGGAGGCAAGCAAGCCACAAACCAAACCCCAAAACGAAGCCTCCACCTCTTCCAAGAGCGATGCAGGTCAGTCCAACACGGGTGAGTTCATCACCAGTGGAGGCATCGACTATGGCAGCGCAGTGGTAGCCTGCGACAGGGCCGCGCAAAGCCAGCTCTTCAGCGGCAGAACATACAACAGCCACGCCATATTGGGACAACAGCAATGGCAGCAAGGTCTCGGGAAAGAACAAGGCCTGGCCGTCTACAATGCGAAGGTCGACGACCAAAAGACCGGCGTAAGATGCCTCGTAGACGGAACGAAAGCAAACGTCAACGTCGTCACTGTCAGTATGGGCGAATGGCGCTAAATCAGTCATTGATCATGGTTGAATCGCCGACTCATTAGGACCTTAAGACATGGCCTTAGCTCATTCAACGGGCTAAGGCCTATCGGTATCAATTCCCTGCAATCACGAAGCGTGCTGGCATATGAAGCTGACGACATCGCAATTTATATTTCTTAAACAACATTCAATTATCAAAATTTGAAAAATAGTAAGATTTTCGAAAAAATCGCTTTACTCGAAACGCGCAATGAACTAATGTCCTGAGTATGGCTGAATCGTTACGGACGTGCCCACTCGGCGTGGACGTGGAGATATGCAGGATGGATTTCGAAGCTCGCAACCGCTTTAGGTTGGGCGAGTTGGGTTTCCGCGTCCATGAACCAATCCGCGTCATCCAGAAATCCGTGTTCGGCGGATGCGTGGTGGCACACGGCGGCGAGCGCATCGCGGTCGATGGCGCGACGGCGCGACATATCTTCGTCACTACCCGCTAAAATCGTTTTTGTTCCGTTGCCTGTACCGGGCAGCCCTAGACTAAGCGCAGATATGGTACATGATCACGACACGTCAAACACCGCTCAGGTGATTTCGTCGCCCCAAAACCATGGTACCGATAGCGACAGCAGGGTACTTGACAAAGAACAGAACAATCTCGATACTCTCAGTAATCCCAATAATTCCAACGAATCCAGCAATCCAAATGACGCCGACAACATGCCGGAACCAGCCGATTGCGGCCACGGCGGCGGAGGGCACGGCGGCCACCATCATCGGCGCGGGCTGGCGGTATTGCTGCCACAACGCCATCATGGCCACGACGCGGGCCACGGCCACACCAACAGCGACGCCGGCGATATGGCAGGGATGCCGGGCATGGATAGCGGCGCAGGAGCCGAAGCCCACCACGCCAATCCACGCATCGTCTTCGTCGGCAATCCGAACGTCGGCAAATCCACGCTGTTCAACGCGATTCTCGGCGCCAACGCGACGGTGATGAACGCGCCTGGCACCACGGTTTTGGTGGAGTCGGGCAGCCTCACACGCGATGGCGAACGCTGGGATTTCATCGACACCCCGGGCACCGCCTCGCTCGACGCCTACAGCCCGGACGAGCAGGTCGCCGGCGAGGCCGCGATGGGCCGCAGCCACTACGCGCGCCCCGACGTCATCATCTTCGCGTTCAACGCCACCTCGCCTTCGAAATCGTTCTATCTGCTCAGCCAGCTCATGGATTTGGGAATGCCGATCATCGTGGCGGTCACCATGCTCGATCTGGCCGAGAAGCAGGACTCGCCAATCACGCTGAAACGGCTTGAACGCGTGCTTCCGGGCATTCCTATGGTCCGCGTGGATGGGCGTACCGGCGAAGGCAAGACCACGCTGCTCGACGCTATCGACGCGATGCTCACCGAAATTCAGGCGCAGACTCAGACGAAGATGCAGACTCATACCCAAACACAATCATCGGCGCAAGCTGAATTCCCAACCCGGCCGCGGGAGAATAAACAGACTCCAGAGTCAAATAGCTCAACGGCTGACACGAAACTGGCCGGCACCGGCACGAAAACCGATGATGATGCCGACGACAAAACCAACGCCAGCGCCTCGAGTCTTAACGGCACTGCCGTCTCCGAGAATACAGAAGACGCCAAAGACACCAAAACCTCCGAAGACGCGGAACCACCTACCGATAAGCCTTCCACGGGAAATGTCTCAAAAACGGCCAAACAAACAGCTCTCGACGCCACACGTAAGGCCTCGGAGGTCGTGGAAGCCGCGCTAACGAAAGCGGAGAACGCGGCCGACGCCACAGTAACGGCCACAGCCACAGCCGCAAACACCGCAACCTCCACACTCGAACGGCAATCCGGCCCGACGCTCGATGATGGCGGCACGGACGTCGCCCGCGAGATCCACGTGCAGCTTGTGCCGAAGCCGGTCACCGGCATCGCCGCGCCGCCCGCGAGCGCCTCGCAGGACGAGGTCTCGCAGTGGGTGCGCGCCACCGCCGACGAACGCTTCGAATGGATCGCGGCCAAGCTCAAGGAAATCAACAAGGGTCTGCCGCAGGGCGCGACCACCACGGCCACGCGCGAGACCTTCTCCGACAAGCTCGACCGCGTGCTGCTCCACCCCGCCGTGGGCCTCATCGTCTTCCTCATCACGATGTTCCTCGTCTTCGAGGCGACCACGACGCTGGCCGGCCCCCTGCAGGACTGGTTCGACGTCACGCTGCGCGGCTGGTGCACCGACGGTATCGCCTGGATCTTCACCGCCATCGCCGGCAAAGGGTCGCTCGACGGGTGGTTCTACTCGCTGATTGTCGACGGCTTCCTGAACGGCGCGATCACGGTCTGCACGTTCATCCCGCCGATGGGCATCATGTTCATCATCCTCTCGCTGCTCGAGGATTCGGGCTACCTGGCGCGCGCCGCGTTCGTGATGGACCGCGCGATGCGCATGATCGGCCTCGACGGACGGGCCTTCCTGCCTTTGGTGGTCGGCTTCGGCTGCAACCTGCCAGCGTTGGCTTCGACGCGCACGCTGCCCGATTCGCGTCAACGTTTGCTTACTGGCCTGCTGATTCCGTTTACCTCGTGCTCGGCCCGCCTGAGCGTCTACGTGGTGCTGGCCTACGCGTTCTTCGGCAAATTCGCGGGCGTCGCCATCTTCCTGATGTACGTCAGCTCCATCGTCATCATCCTGGCGGTCGGCTTCGCACTGCGCAAGACGCAGTTCAAGGACTTGAAGACCCAGCCGTTCGCCATGGAACTGCCGCCCTATCAGATGCCGCGGCTCCTGCAACTGCTGAAGTCCGTGCTGCAGCGCCTCTGGTCGTTCATCACCGGCGCGAGTTCGGTCATCGTCACCATGCTCATCGTCGTCTGGGTGCTTTCCGCCATCCCGATTTCGGCGGGGGCCGCGGGCACCAATTCCTTCGGCCATGTCGATGAAGTCGAGAATTCCGTCTTCGGCGCCGCATCATCCGCTATCGCGCCCGTCTTCAAGCCCGCCGGCTTCGACGATTGGCACGCTTCGGCCGCGCTGGTCACCGGCTTCGTCGCCAAGGAGGTCGTGGTCGGTTCGCTTTCACAGAGCTACGCCATCAACGATTCCGGCAACCAGTCCGAGCAGGCACAAGGCCAGGGGAGCCTCGGCCAGGCGGTGCACAAGAGCTTCGAGAAGTCCAGCGACGGGCATCCCAACGCGGCTGCCGCAGCCTTCATGATCTTCATCCTCGCCTATACACCGTGTCTGGCGACGGTGGCCGAGATGAAGCGACAATATGGCATGAAATTCGCGCTGCAATCGGTGGGCACAGGGCTGATAGTGGCCTATATCCTTGCGATCATCGTCTTCCAAGTCGGGCGATTGTTATGACTTCCGTAGAGTCAGCCACGCTGTCTCGTTCCTTCTCCCCGTCTCACCCGAGTCGCGCGTTGAATATCGTGCGCACGAATTTCAGAGCTATATCATCCATACCGCAGCATCGAATGGTGTCACGGCAAGTTTTATCGCTTCCGTGCTGTGGAGATGACAAAACTAAACTATTCAAAAAATCGAGATTCGCATGATACCAACGATTCCCGATTCCCCTATCAACAAGCTCGACAGCACGGAACACGAAAAACATCAGTCCGAAGGATTCCGTGCTACGCAGACAGCCGATTCATCGCAGAATCATCACCATTCGTCCGTATTCAGCGCTGACAATACGGCGTCAACACGCAACAAGGAATCGAAGCCATCTCACAGCGGCAAAGTCGCCTCACCTCACAATGGAGAGAACGCAACAACTCGCGGCAAATCGCAATCCTCCATCACAGCGAACGTCATCGACGGCCTCACCCACGGCCAGACGCCGCGCATGATCGCCAGCCGGCTCAGCCTGCCGCTCGACTTGGTCGACCTCATCATCGAGCGCGAGCGCGCCGCCGGCCGCCTCGACGTCTACGACCTGCGCTCCTGCAACTCCACCACCGGCGAGGGCTGCGACCCCGACCCAGAGTCCTTGGTCTGTGCCAGCTGCCCAATCCTCCCCGCCGCCATCCGCAAGCGTCAGTCCGTCTTCGCCCGCCTCAAGGCCCGGTTGCATAAATAACAAAGAGGGAAATGCCAGCCTAAACAGCAAAGCACGGACGGAGGGGACTCCTCTCGTCCGCGCTTTTGGTTTCGGCTTAGCGGGCAGGGCTCCTTTTAGCGGGAGTCAGCTTGCCTGAAGCCGGTCAGCCAGTCAGCCGACCAGCCGACCAGCCAGCCAGCCGACCAGCCAGTCAGCCGACCAGCCGACCAGCCAGCCAGCCGACCGGCCAGCCGGTCACCTCGCGTGACGGGGCTTGGGGCGGCGCGACCAGGCGTTGAGCACCAGGCCGCATGCCAGGGCCGCGACGGCGATTGCGGTCATGGAGAAGACGTTGACGCCGGTGGACGAAAGCGTGCCATCGCCCGTGCCAAGCCCTTGCGACCCAATGTCGACTGGCGTGCCGTTGCGGAAAAGCGTGGATTTCAGCAGACCACTCTGGCCCTCGGAGGGGTCCAGCGTCAGGTCCTGCGGGCCGACAAGCCCGTAGCCCGCCGGCGCCGTGCGCTCGGCGATCGTCCAGCGGCCCCACTTGAGGCCGGTCACGCTGAACTTGCCAGGCGTCGGATCCTGGTCCAGACCGGTGCAAGGCCCGGCCGTGCAGTCCGGCACATCAAGCGACTGCGAATCGGGGCCGTAGAGCGTCCATTCGGAGCCTGGCAGCAGCGCGCCGGTGTCGATGTCGGTGCGGTCCCATTGCAGCTCGCCTGGCTTATCCTTGTTCTTGAGCTCCACCACCACGTCGGCGTCGGCAGGAACCGTAAACGTGCCGTCGGAAGCGATGGTGACCTCGGTGCCATTCACGGTCACCTTGATATTGGTCTGCTCATAGCCGTCATGCAGCAGCTGCTCGACCGAATAGACGCCAGAACCAATGAACCTGGAAGTATCGAGCGTAACCGCGCTCTCGCTGCCGCCTTGTGGCTTCAGCTTGATCTCCGAACCGTCGCCCGCCGCCGTGCCACCATAGTTATAGTCGCGCGTGAGATGAACGATGAACTTGGCCGTGTGGTTGGTGACCTTGCGGATGCCGGTCACGCTCTCGCCGTCGGCCAACGCCGCGTTCGCCTGCGCCAGAGTCAATTGGGTGGAGTGGGTGGTGTCGCTGTTCTTGTAGTAGACGATATCGCCATCCTGGTCATAGCCAGACACGGAAGAGCCGGTCACGCCGGTGATACCGCCGGCGGAGGTCTGCGGATTGTTCTCCGTATAGGTCGTCGAACCGCCGCTGGTCGCCACCGTGAAGTCAAAGTCGCTGGGCTGCGCGTCGCCACGCTCCACTTCCGTCTTCAACGTCAACGTCGCCGCTTTGGGCGCCACGGTCTGATCGCAGACGACATTCTGGCCATTGGCGAGCGCCACCGTCGCATCGGTGAGGCTGATCGGTGAGCTGTCGAGCGTGCAGGCCAGCGGGCTCGTCACCTCGTAGTTGGGTTTGCCTGTCATATCCGTGGTGATCTTGTAAGAACCCTCGGTAAGCGAAACCGGGGAACCGCTCGTCAGTGCCGTCGCTCCACCCCCGGGGGTAAGCGTTGCCACGGTTGGGAAATCAGACGGAATCGCGCTGCCGCCGTTGACGTGCGTGGTCACCTTCAATGTCGGATTGGAGCGCACCGACCTGGTGAAGGTGCACTGCACATTGGAATCGGCCGGCATGGTGAATTTGCCGTTGGCGTCTGTCGTCACCACAGCATTGCCGTGGGCCAGATCGACGCACGAAAGATTGTTGGAATACCGGCTTTCGGTGCTGACCGAGCCTCCCGCAAGCGGCGCGGAAACCGTGTAGTCAGTGCCGTCGGCAAAATATTTCGGGCCGATCTGGTCTGACTGGACATTCGAAGCCGCGCCGGTCGTGGTCGTGTTGTCGACTTCGACGCTCGAGGAGTTCTTGGTGGATATCCTGAATTGGTCCAAAGGATCGTGACGACCATCGGGCAGGTTCACGCGCACATTGAGCATCGGCACATGCACGTCGACCGCGTAGTCCTCCACCTCGCCGCTCGTGGTGACGCCGGTGGGCGTGAGCCGCATGATGTTGGTGCTCATGGGGTCGGTTTCGGCGGTGATGCGCACGCGCTCAAACGATTGCGTGAGCGATCCCTCACCCTTCACCGCACGCTGGGCATCGGCGGGAACGTTCCATGTCAGCGTGGCCGAAGAGCCCGTGGCCGAGCTGGAATCGGCGACGCAAGCCTGTTGGTCGCTGCCTTCGTCGGTATTGTCGAAGTGACCATCGTGATCCCAGTCGATCCAGCCCTTGACTTCGGCCGCGGCAGTGGATTGGCAAGCCACCTTCTGCGTGAACGTGCCGTCAGAGGCAGGATTGATTTTGATGTTGCCCGTCGTACCGTCACGCGCTATGGCATCCAACCCGTCCTCGTCATTGACACCGTTGGTATCATCCCAATTCGCGTCGGTGGAATAATGCACATCCGATTCGGAATCCTCATGCTCACCCAACTGAGGTGTGGGCTCGTCGGTTTTGGCTAAATTGCTAGGTGAGCCGACAGAGCTATCCTTGGCGTCCGAAAGATTGAACAAAGTGCCGCCGACCATGCTCGTATCAGGATCATAGGGATCAGCAGTGCTATAAGGCGTTCCGCTGATATCAGTTCCGAGTGCGCCACCAGTCCATTGCGGCTGGAAGACCGAACTCGCCACCCCGTAACTTTCAGGAGCGTCGCCGAAATCGGAAAGCGCGATACTACCCAAAGCCACAGCAGTGACACCGCCGCCTTTAAGCGTCACACGCGCACTCTGCGAACCCTGCAAAAACATCACCGAAGCAGGTCCCGCGCCGCCTACGCTACTGGAACATTGAGTGTTATCGGAACGGAAACGCATGGTGTTGCCGTTAAGCTCGGCGACCGAATTCGTACCGCAGCCAGGCTCGCGATAGCTATCGAGCAAACGCCAAACGGGCGTCGCGCTGGAGATCTGAGTCTGCGGAGTGGCTTTGATGTATTCGGATTGGCTCCAATTCCAATTGTTGGACTCCGCATCGGCGAACACCAGGCCCTGCATGGGCACAGCGGTATATGAAGAGGGGTTCGTGGACGAGTCAAGCGACGGGCTCGTGGTGGAATCAATCAAATACGTGTCGCAAGTGAAGTCAAACGTCACCTTCTCGCCTTGCGACGAGTTCGCCAGACCGGTAACCATGGTGTTGGAGCCACCGGATCCGCCTTGGTTATACATATATGGCAGGCCGTCACCCGAATACCCGCCTGACCTATAGGCCTTGATTGGGTATGCGGGCGAAAGCGGATTGTCGCCGCCGCCCGGGGTTGTGACCGCGCAACGAGTGGAGAGCCAATGGTCATCGCCGACTTTGGAAGGTGTGGTCCACACAATTTTGTCGCCATCGATCGTTTCCCCGTCGGTGCCGCTCCACTGCACCCAATCGATGTCGTTGAGCATGCGGCCGTCGCCACCGGTCGCGATGATCCGCGGGCCGACCGAGGGCTCGCTTGAGGGGTTCGCGCTCGCGGTGCCCGAGGCCACGATGCCCGCCAGGCTTATCGAAAGCGCGCCAACGAAACCTGCCAACCTTGCCAAGCCACTGTGCCCCGCCATCTTTGGCTCCTCTCATCGATCAGAGGCGGCGAAACCACCTCTGAAGTTCTCCCGTTGGGATATAAAAAGTATGACTATTTTATATTACAACTGGAATGAAATCGCATAATTAGCTAGATAACAGGGCTTTCGGCGTGCTTTTATTTGCTTTTTTAGATTTTGGTTAATCGTTATATAACATGTCAGATACGTTGTTTACACGCATTTTACGTATTATTCAGCAAACGAAATATGTATTTCTCTATCAATTCTCGCTATCAGCCGAAAAGCCAATAATTTCCAATATTTCAGCGCGTACATTCACAAGGTCGGCACAAGTTCGACATGCCGATACGTCAAGACTCGACATCACAGCGGAACGTCAACACCAAGGCAACACAGAGGCAACACCTTTGTTGCCCGGGTAAGTCCCCTTGCCCCAGGCTGCAGGATGCGCATCCACAGCTCACATCAGGCGGCGAAAACCCAATCACCGAGCCGTTCTCAGGGCATTCACAATGCCATCAATGACCCGCCGAAACAGCGAACGGGCGGTGAGGGATTCAAACCCCCACCGCCCGCAGCAGCGTATTACGTTGTGACTATTGGCCGAACGTCAAGCCCACGTCAAACACGCGCCTGGCGACGACGATCAGCCACACAACCTGGCAGACGACCTCCCGTCACTCGTGCCGATCAATCAGCTTGCGCGTGGCTCCGGCGAGCAGCATACCCATGCCGAGCGTGGCGACGGCGATCACGAAGACCCACGCCACATCAGCGCCGGTGACCGAGAGCCCCGTGCCGTCCTTGAACGACGTGGCGCGCAGCTGCCAGTTGGGACCATTCGACGGATCGATGGTGAGCGACTTCGGGTCGGCGAGCCTGTGGCCGGCGGGGGCCTTAGTCTCGGCGATCGTCCACGTGCCCCACTTGAGGCCCGAGACCTTGAACTTGCCGGGCGTCGGATCCTTGTCGGCGCCGGTGCATGTCTCGGCGGTGCAATCCTGCACCTGGATCTTCTGGCCGTCAGGGCCGGTCAGCTCCCATTCGGAGCCGGGCAGCAACGTGGTGCCGTCCTCGTCAAAGCGCGACCATTCCAGTGTTCCGGGCTCGTCCTGGTTCTTGAGCGTGACCACGACGTCGATATCGGTGCCGAGGTAAGGCGGGACCACGAACGAACCATCGGGGTTGACGGTGATCGGGGTGCCGTTGACGGTCACGACGATGTCGGTCTGCTTGTAACCGGCGTTGAGCAGCTGCGCCACCGAATAGGTGCCGGCGTCAACGTCCTCCGCCTGGCCGGCCGTCACGTTCTGCGCCGAACCACCCTGCGGGGTCAGCGTGATCTGCGAGCCGTCACCCGAAGACGAGCCACCATACTGGTAGTCGCGATCGAGCACGACCGTGAGCTTGGGCTTTTGACTCTTGACCTTGCGGATGCCGGTCACGCTCTCGCCGTTGTTGAGCGCGGTCTGCGCATCGGCCAATGTCAATGGCGTGGAGTGGGTGGTGTCACTGTCCTTGTAGTAGACAGTAGCCGCGGACTCGACGTAACCGGTCTTGTTGGAACCGACCACGCTCGCGATGCCACCGGCGGGCGGAGCCTGGCCCACGCCCTCCTCGAACGTCACCGGAGCGCCCGCGGTCGGCGTCACGGTGAAGTTGAAGTCCTCCGGCTTCGCCGCGCCATGCTCGACCTCGGTCTTCAGCGTCAACGTCGGGGTCTTCGGTGCCACGGTCTGCTCGCAGACGACGCTGTCGCCGTTGGACATCGCCACCGTCGCATCGGTCACGGAAATCGAAGTCGGAGGCATGCCGACCGTGCAACTCAGTGCTCTGGTCACCTCGTAGCCGGGCCTGGCGCTCATATCGGTGCTGATCTTGTAGGAGCCCTGCGGCAGCGACTCCGGTGTGTTGTCGGTGAGATTCGTCGCCGGGTCACCGTTGGTAGGCGTCGCCGTCACCGGGAAATCGCCTGGCACAGCGGTGCCACCGCCCGCGACGTGTGTGATCACCGTCAACGTCGGGTTGGCACGTATCAGCTTCTTATACGTGCACTGGATATTGGAATCGTATGTCGTCGGCGTCGTAATCTTGCCATCCGTCACCGTCACGATCGTAGCGGGATTGGCGGCTAAGTCCTGACAATCAAGCTGAGTGGTATACCGGCTCTCGTCACTGGCCGAACCAGTGTTGAGCGGCGCCGCGAGTGTATACTGCGAACCCGTCTTGACGCTGGTGGGTCCAATCTGCTCGGTCTGCACACCTGTCGAGCTGCCTGTAGTCGTGGCGCTGCCGACGGTACCGTTGGCGGAATCCTTGACTGTCATCGCGAACTGGTCGCTGCCGTCATATCGGCCGCCAGGCAAATCCATCAACACACTGAGCGTGGGGATATACACGTCGGCCGCGTAATCCTCAACCTCGCCGTTAGTAGTGGTGATGCCGGACGCGGTAAGCGTGCCAACCGTACCAGAACCAAGCGGTCCGGAGTCGCCGGTGATACGTACACGTTCGAACGTCTGGCCGCTTGGGGTCTCGCCCTTCACGGAACGCCTGGCGTCGCTCGGAATCGTCCAGGTCAATGTGGCCGTGCCTTGAGAATAATTACCTCCAGACGGAGCCGAACCCACGCATTGCACCTGATCGCTGGCCTCGGTGGACTCGTCAAAGACGCCGTTGTGATTCCAGTCGATCCACCCTTTCACACGCGCCGCCGCGGTATCGGTTGCGCAACTGACCGCTTGGGTGAACGTGTTGCCCGTTGGCAGAATCTTGACGTTCTTATCGGTCGGAGTGTTGTTGTGCGGCGCGTCCTTCAATCCATCCTCGTCGCTCACCGCCTTGGTTGGATCGGTCGGATCGGTCTTACCATTCAGATCATCCCAATCGGCGTTGGTTGAGAAGTGACGTCTGGATTCCGGATCCTCCCATACGCCAAGCCTGGGCACTGAAGCGGCCATATCGGCCACCTTGTTGTTGTCGCGAGCTTGGGAAAGGTTGTAGGTAACCCATCCAGGGGCCAAAGGATAATCGGGGTCTTCAGAATCACTCGGGGTGGGAACGGAGGACGAAATATCGTCAGCACCGGTGCCGCCGAGTTCGCCACCCTCCCATTGCGGTTGCATGAGCGAGCTGCCGACCCCATAGTTGGCTGAGCTAGGTGAAGGACCAGGTGAAGGAGTCGTGCCGGGGTTGACACCGGGTGCATCACCGAAATCGGTGGCCGCCACGACGCCGAGCGCGATGGCCGTCTTGCCGCCACCTTTGATCTCCACATCGGCTTCTTCGGAATTTTCAAGGAACATAACCGACGATGGCCCTAGCTGACCATGATTGCCGCACTGCTCACCATCGGAACGGAAACGCACAGTATCCCCGTTAAGATCAGCCACGGAATTGGTGGGGCATGAGGGCGAGCGATAACTATCAATCAAACGCCACTTCGGGTTTTTGCCCGGCTCCGCCACAGGAGTGGCCTTGATGTACTCATGCTGTCCGCCGGTTTCCCAATTGTTGGATTCCGCATCGGCAAAGACCATGCCTTGCAGCGGCACTTCCTGATACGAGCTGGTCGGCACCGTCTCGGTGGTGTAGACCGGCCGTGTGGCGGATTGGATGAGATAGGCCGTGCAGGAATACTTGAAAGTGATTTTCGCGCCTTGGGTCTTATTGGACAAACCAATGGTCATAGTGTTCTCGTCGGCAGGATTCGAAGATTTGTTGTTATATAGCTGCACCAAACCGTCGCCAGTCCAATCACCTGGCAAATACGACTGCATCTGATTGGTGGGGCTCAACTGGTTGCTGCCGCCATCCGGAGTGATTTCACAGCGGGTGTTGAGCCAATTCCCGTCACCCGCATTGGTGGCGTCCATCCATTTCGCCGTCGTGCCGTTGATATCGATGCCATCGACATCATTCCACTGCACCCAGTTAATAGCCGCGCTCAGACGACCGTCACCACTGGTTGCAGAGATTTGTGGACCTACCTGCGGGTCGCTCTGCGGCGGGTCCGCATTCGCGGTGCCGGCCACGACCATCCCGGCCATGCACATCGCGGCCGCGCAGGCCACACCCGCCAACTTCGCCAATCTGCTATGCGTAGACATCTCCGTCTCCTCCTGCCTCTCACGTCACTGTCATAGAGGACTTCTGTGCCTATATTGCTTCTTCTAGTTTGTCATTTTTTGCGATGCAATGCCTATTTATGCGCTTAATGAAAGCCTTTATGCACTATTTCGCCGTATACGCCGCGTTGGTGAAAACGTTGCATGGGCGAAAGAAACGTCGAAATTCCGGTATTACACAGAGATAAATCAAACGCATTGAGAACGCTCACAACCTTGTGGGCAGTACTATTTGCGGTTGGACAATCACGCCGCGCGAGAGTATTATATTAGGCATTGTTTTTCGAATACGACACTTTATATATCAGTGACCCGTTTTCCGCATTTATGTCTAATTAATAGTGTCTCGTTTGCTGAGGCTTCTCCGGATTGTCGGCGATAAATCATCAAAATCAACTCTGGAATACCAAAAAGAAAACCCACCTCGAACCTTACGAAACGGCTCTACTCCTCGTCGTGTTCCTCATTCTCAAGCTCCTCGTGCGTCTTCAACGCGCGGCGCAGCGACGAAACGGAACCGAAACCGCATCGGTCGCCGATCTCCACCAAGGTGAGCGAGGGCTGGCTGCGGCGCAGCTCGAGCGCGGCGTCGGTGCGGGCGCGGCGCACCAGGCTGGTGAAGTTGGTGTCGGCCTCCTGCAACGCCAGCTGCACCGTGCGCACCGAGACGTTCTCATGCTCGGCGGTCTTGGTGATGCTCAGCGTGGAATCAGTGTAGTTCTCGGAGACGTATTTGCGCACGCGCTCGATCAGCGGCATCACGCTCATGCCTTGGCCGAAGCAGGTGATGAGCAGCGAGCGGGCCACGTCGTTGGCGGCCGACTCGAGGATCTCGACGGTCTGCGGGCGCGGGTTGTTGAGGTTGCAGGCACTCACCACGAAGGCGAGCAGCGGCTGCAGCGATGCGGTGTCGAGGCGCGAATCCTGGCCCATCATCAGAAACGTCTTGTAATCGGGCAGGATCGTCGAGAACAGCCGGGGGGAGAGGCTGACGACGATGAGGCTGTTCTTGGCGGCCATGGTCTTGAAGATAATCTCGCCGTTCTCGGGCGGCACGAGGTAGACGCCCGGGCGCCGCTTCAGGATCTTGTTGCTGGACGTACTGATCTCGATGTTGCCATGGAGCAGGAAGACCATCGTGGCGCGGCCCACGCAGGACTGCTCGCGCCCCCAATCCAGGACCATGTCGGGCATGGCGACGCGTGAGAAAATCACCTCGGGAAAGGTTATCGAGCGGTATGCGACCTTGCCGGATTCGGGCGTGCCATGAACATGCGCGTCGCCCATGTGAACCTGACCGTTGGCGTCGCGGCCCATCACACCCGCGGCCCCCGTTCGCGCCGCCTCGTCACCATCGCCTCGTAACGTGCTCTCGCCATACGCCGGCTGGCCTGGGTGCCCCGGCATCTCACTGTTGGAAGATTCGTTACGGTCAAACATATGATCAATCCTACTATCCTTCGACCAATTCAGCGTCAAACGGCAATCCTCGACACAAAGTGCACGGCCGGCGGGCGCGAACCACACAGCCGCGCGCGAGTCGACCATTTTGACGCATTGTCGGAATATTCGGGAAACATTGACGTCGTTTCTGCGGCGCTTAGCGTCTTGGTTTAGAGACGCGAGCGCGAGACGCGACGGGCGCGAGTTTCCGCCCATAACCTCCTTTTGGTTTCAGGCACGAGGCGCGGGACGCAGAGGGGGAGGCGGGACGCAAATCGCCAAACCCACACTGGCTTTCAGACAAAGCGGGCCATTCCCCGCACCCGCCAAACGCCCTGATTTCGTCTCACTGTTCGGAAACGGACCCCGCGGCTGTGGATGCGGCCTCAATCGTCTTGGCACCATCGGCGTTCGAAGCGCCCGCGCCGCCCTTGATGTCGTCGAGCTCGTCGGCGATGCGCTTGAGCAGGTCCACCGTCTGCTGGTCGGTGCTCTCCTCCTTCTTCTCCTCCTTGTCGTCCTCCTTCTTGAAAATCGCCTCGGACATGTCGCGGAACTTGTTGATCGGCACGAGGATGCAGAAATAGACCGCGATGGCGATCAGCAGGAAGTTGAGCAGGGCCCCGAGAATCGCGCCGAACGAAACAGTGGAGTGGTTGAAGGTGAAGGTGAGCAGGTTGTCCATGTTCGGCTTGCCGAAGATCATGGCGATCAGCGGGTTGATGAGGTTGTTGACGATCGAGTTGACCACGGCGGTCACCGCGGCGCCCATAACCACGCCGACGGCCATGTCAATCATGTTGCCACGTGAGATGAATTTCTTGAAACCGTTGAGCATAGCGCCCTCCAATGTTTGTGTTACACACCATCATACGTGGACACTTTTTCGCAAGGAAAATAAAGTGGCCATGAAACGCACATTTTTCACGAAGGAGCAATGCGCCTAAATCCCATCATTTCAACGATTCTTCAACATTGGCGAAGAGCGGAAATGTTATATTCCGTGGCCACTTTTTTTACAACAGAAAAAAGTGGCCACGCCGTCATCAAAAATTAACATTCGCAGCCCCATTTTTCTGGTCAAACGGTTTCCTGGTGCCTTACACATTCCTACAATAAGAACCGGCAATATTCACCCAATGATGGAGCACTTATGCTGACTAACGAATATGTGAAGCGCGTCTACGCGCAGGTCGAAAAGCGTGACGGCGACCAGCCGGAGTTCCTGCAGGCCGTGCGAGAGGTTTTCGAGACCCTCGAGCCGGTCGTCGAGAAGCACCCGGAATATGAGAAGAACGGCATTTTGGAGCGCTTGGTCGAGCCTGAGCGCGCCATCAAGTTCCGCGTCGCCTGGGTCGACGACGAGGGCAAGGTGCAGGTCAACCGCGGCTATCGCATCCAGTTCAACTCCGCCATCGGACCCTACAAGGGCGGTCTTCGTCTGCACCCGACGGTGACCGAATCCGTCATCAAGTTCCTCGGCTTCGAGCAGGTGCTGAAGAACTCCCTGACCGGCCTGCCCATGGGCGGCGCCAAGGGTGGCTCCGACTTCGATCCGAAGGGCCGCAGCGACGGCGAGGTCATGCGCTTCTGCCAGGCCTTCATGACCGAGCTGCAACGCCACATCGGCCAGTTCACCGACGTTCCAGCCGGCGACATCAACGTGGGCGCGCGCGAGATCGGCTATCTCTTCGGCCAGTACAAGCGCATCCGCAACGAGTATTCCGGCGTCCTGACCGGCAAGGGCCTTGAGTTCGGCGGCTCGCTCGCCCGCACCGAGGCGACCGGCTACGGCCTTTGCTATTACACTGCCGCCGCGCTGCGCACGTTGAAGAACGATTCCTTCGAAGGCAAGACCGTGGTCATCTCCGGCTCCGGCAACGTGGCCATCTTCGCCATCGAAAAGGCGCAGGAAATGGGCGCGAAGGTCGTCACCTGCTCCGATTCCAACGGTTATGTCTACGATCCGGACGGCATCAAGCTCGACGTGGTCAAGGACATCAAGCTCGGCCACCGCGGTCGCATCAAGGAATATGCAGATCGCGTTTCTGGTGCCGAATATCACGAAGGCAGCAAGGGCGTCTGGACGGTTCCTTGCGACATCGCGCTGCCTTGCGCCACCCAGAACGAAGTCGACGGTGAATCCGCGGCCGCACTGGTAAAGAACGGCTGCAAGGTCGTGTGCGAAGGCGCGAATATGCCGTCCACTCCTGAGGCAATCGAGACCTATCAGAAGGCCGGTTTGCTCTACGGACCCGCCAAGGCTTCCAACGCCGGCGGCGTCGCCGTTTCCGGCCTCGAGATGAGCCAGAATTCGTATCGTCTTTCCTGGACCTTCGAGGAGGTCGACGCCAAGCTCAAGGACATCATGGAGAACATCGTCGCCAACTCCCTGGCCGCCGCCAAGGAATACGACCACGAGGGTGATCTGATGCTCGGCGCCAACGCCGCTGGCTTCGTCAAGGTCGCCAACGCCATGGTCGCCCAGGGCGTTTGCTGAGCCGATTCGCTCACACAAACTAAGCCGAAAACGAAGCCGCTGACATTCGCTCAGCGGCTTCTTCGTCACTCAAGCCCGAAGTAATTGCAACGAAGCGGATGCCGTCGCTGCCTCAGCTGCGATTCCCTAGGA
The DNA here is from genome assembly GCF_029395435.1 of Bifidobacterium sp. ESL0790. Taxonomy (NCBI): domain Bacteria; kingdom Bacillati; phylum Actinomycetota; class Actinomycetes; order Bifidobacteriales; family Bifidobacteriaceae; genus Bifidobacterium; species Bifidobacterium sp. ESL0790. The sequence goes on along the minus strand of NZ_CP113915.1, from coordinate 19,143 downwards.
TGCAATTCCTTAGCCAAACCCCAAGCCCCAGCGACAAAAAGTCGTTCACCACACGCCAAAATCCATCCTTCACCTCAACACTCATCCACCCGCGACGAAGCGAATTCTGACACGCGGCAGGGCTTCTCCGAAGGGGCAAAACGCAATTGTGAAAAATTGAGCGCGGCGCTCAATAAAAGTCAATGAAAATGAAATTTTATCCATACGAATGATATACTATGTATGTCAGTTGCGGCGTGGTGGTTCGTTGGAAACGTTTTGTGGTGATTCGTTTGAAACGTACTGTGGTGGTGAGTTTCGCTCCAACGGGGGTCGCAACGGATATAAAGGTGTTTCCCTTTTTATGATGAGCTTTGGCCCAATGCCCAGCAGTGGGCAGAAGGCCAAAGTGCATCCACCTCATCATTTTCTTTGATTTTCAATATTTCATTTTTCTTTGGTTTCGCCTGTTTTGGCGGTATTCATTGCCTTATTTATCAACAGGTTTGGGGCCATCGCCGACTTCGCCGACCATACCGCCGGCATTCGCCTCACCGCCGCCGGCAACTTCACCAGTATCGTGGCCAACCTCGCCGGCTTCATCATCCCCGCTCCATTTACGCCCTGAGATAAAATCGTAAGGCATTTGGTGCGCGAAGATCCAGAAGACGACCAGCGCGACGATAAGCGCCAGCGCGACCTTGCGCGACGAATCGACGGTGACCTGCATGGCGACGAACAGCACCACCAGGCGCACGGCATAGAACGCGAAACGGGCGCCGCCATGCCGTTCCTTGGTCTCACAGCTCATGTGTGTGAACATGCCGCCGAGCGTCTGCCCGCGGTGCCGCATCGGAATCCACACCTCGAAAATCAGCAGCGAGATGAGGGTGAACGCCTTCGCGCCGACGTCGGAGACCACAACGAGCAGCGAGCCCCCGAACGGCCCACCCGAGCCCGAGCGCAGCAGCGGCGCGGCCAGTTTCGAGAAACAATAGATGAAGCCGAGCGTGAGCGCGACGTCCACCACGGAGACGAAGACCATGTCGATCACCAAGCTCACGGCGCGGTGCAACAGGCCGGGCTCGTGGTTCACCTCGTCGCGGTTCTCCACGCGGGCGAGCGGCACAAAATGGCCGTAGACGCGCGCGACGAGGCAGCCAAGCACGGCGCCGAGGGTGTTGGTGAGCAGGTCGTCCACGTCGAATTGGCGGTAGGCGCAGGGGTAGATGTGCCAGAAACCCGTGAGCTGCGAGGTCTCGATGAACAAAGAGACCAGGAAGCCGGCGGGCACGGCCGCGTACCATTTCCAACGGCCCCAGCGGCACAACGCGAAGCCGAGCGGCAGGAATAGGGCGACGTTGAAAAGCAGCTGGAACGCAGCGGTTTTGCCGCTGGTGGTGAGGTCGCCCACGAAGGCGAAGGGGTTGAGCTGCGGGCCATGGCTGTGGGTGAGGCAATAGGTCTGCGGGTCGTCGGGCATCGGGTAGAGCGTGAAGGTGATGAGGCCGAGCGCGTAGAGCACGCAAAGGTAGGCGATGAGCACGGAACGCGAGTGCAGTCGGTGATGACGGTGGTAGAGCCCCGCGAGGATCGGCAGGGTGAGCACGGCGCTGAGCAGCGGCCACAACACCATGGCGAGGATGAATGAGGTGCTGAAATAGCTCAGATAGGCGATCACAGATTCCACTTTAGCGAAACGGGGTTACGCGTCAGCGCCTAGGACGGGATGAGAAGGAATGGGGTCGGAAATTGGCGTAATGCACAATTTCCGGCACACCCAAAGCGGGGCATTTAAAAACGAAACGTTGGAAACAGTGTGGTATCTTTTGGTAACCACCCGTTTGGGTGTGGGGGATCATGGAACTGCCCTCACACTTTAGGGGCGATCGCCAACACGTTTTGTTGAAATTCCAACGAAACCGATTCCGTATCAGGCCCTAAGTGCGAGGGCACTTCCCAAACAACCCGAAAACTCGAGTTACAAAAGTGAACGATACAAAACCCCAAACGGCGGAATCTCAAGGATTTCACTTTTGTATCGGCCACTTTTGTAACCGCCGTTTCAGGTACCATGCACACACTAACCCAAGAATTAAAAAATTAGCCCCTTGGAAACAGCACGGTATCTTTTAGTAACCACCCGTTTGGAAATACCCTCACACTTTAGGGGTGATTGCCAACACGTTTCGTTGGAATTCCAACGAAACCGATTCTGTATCGGGCCTTAAGTGCGAGGGCACCCTCAAGAACCGGAACACAAAAGCGCCGAACCCTACCATATCGATGAGGTTCGGCGCTTTCGGATTTTGGTCGAGAACGGTCGACGGCCCGAATCAACGGGCCTTCAACCAGTCACACTGATCATTCGGATGCGGCACGATGCTTCGCGATGTTGAAGCGGTTGCGCCTCACATAGCCGACGCCAATGAGCGCGAGCACAATGGCGAGCGCCACCAGCCACCACGGGAACACGGCGCGAGTCGACGCTGCGGGGACTGCCGACTTGGCCGCCACGCATACATTGCCGCTGGCCATCACACGGTAACCAGCCACATCGATCACATACGCGGCGCCAGAGGCCTTGCCCGAAGCGCTCCCGCATTCAACCTTGCGCCAATCGCGATGCGCCGACTTCGGAGCGGAAGGAGCGACCACGCCATCCGCGCCACCAATCGTCGCGCCCTGAGGCGCGCCAACCGCTGCCGGCACAGCGCCAAACGCGGCAGACCTGCCAAGCGTGTTCGGAGTCCCCGGAGCCCCCGGAGTCAAACCAGAACCGGAACCCGCACCGCCAATCGACGGAGACGACGTTCCAGCCCCAGCCGCCGGCGTCGGCAGCTTCGTCCAATGCCCCGTCAACTCCGTGACCCCAGGCATCACCGACACCTCGCCACCGGTCTGGTAAAGCGTCGATTCGTCGCCGGAGACGCTCCAGCCATCGAAACGATAGCCGGTGATCTTCGGATACGCCGCATGGTCGATCTTCACCTTGTGCGCCTTGGCCAGATCCGCGCGGGAGCTGAGCTTGACGGTCGTCGAAGCCACGTCCGGCGAGGCCGGCTCGCTCACGCCCGAACCCGCGGGTGCGTTCTCCTTGAACCGCAGCGCGTAGTTGGCGTAGTAGTCCATCGAGGAGCTTGGCGCCGCCACTCGCTTCCACGAACCGTAAAGCGTGGTGCCGGGCGCCGCGCTGTTCAGCGTGACCCACGAGCCGGGATAGTACTGGTGGCCCTGCGCGTCAACCCAGCAAAGGAAGCGGTATTGCCCTGAATCGTCGGCGTTGAGCGTGTAGCCGAACGGAATGAAGAACATGTGCGAGGCATCGGTCGAGACGCCGCCATCGAGCGCGGCGAACGTCTTGGTGACCTTCGGATCATCGCCAGGGGCGACGGGCATGAAGTTCAAGCGATACGTATACACCTTCGTCCAATTGGCCTTCAGCTCGGTGATTCCGGGTCTCATCTGCACGCTGTCGCCGTCCTTGTAGACGGTGGAATCGTCGCCAATCGTCCAGCCGTCAAAACGATAGCCGTTGACGGTCGGAGCCTTGTGGTGAATCGCGATCGACTGCGTCTTCGTGAAATCATTCCGAGAAGCAAGACGCTTCGTCGACGAGGTCTCGTCCACCGCGGTCGGCTCGCTCACGCCCGAATCGGCGGGCGGGTTCATCTTGAACCGCAGCACATAGCGGGCGGCGTAGCTCTGCATCGATGACGGCTGCGCTTTAATCTGCTTCCACTGCGCGTAAAGCGTGACGTCACCGGCGTCCATGGAGATCTCGTCGCCGGGCGCGTACGCGGTGCCGGAGCCGTCCGACTTCGTGTTCCAGTTGACGAACTTGAAATAGGTATCGACGTAATTACTGGTGTGGAGCGAGGTCTTGGCGGGGGCCTTCGTCGTCTGGAAGCGAGGCTTCACCTGCGTGGACCCGTCGGGCAGCTTCGCCATTTCCGTGCCGCCGGGGACGTATTGGTCCTCGTCGGTCGTGCCCCAATACTTGCCATCGGACTGGTTCAAGTCAAGGCGCAGCGCGCGCTTCTCAGTGAGCACGAACGTGCCGCCCGTGGATGGCACATCGTCCGAGGAATACGTCTGGTCAAGAGTGTCGAGCGGGAGGTAGGACCCCGAGGTGTCGCGAATGCGGACCCACTGCCGATTGCCCTCGGACTTGAGCTGGAAGTTGCCGTACATGTGCTCGCCGATCGTTATCTGGCGAAGGGCGGGAGGGTTGGTGTAAATGTCCCCGACCTTGAGCGCGTTGTCGGTGTTCCAGGCAGCCACGTTCTTGAAACTCGAGAGGTCCAGCGACTGCAGCCTGTTGCAATAGGCGAACATGCACTGCATATAGAGGACCTTGCCGATGTTGAAATGCGAGACGTCCAGCGAGGTCAGGCCGAAGCAGTTCGAGAACATGTATGACATATCCGTGACGTTGCTGGTGTCGAACGCGGCGAGGTCCAGCGAGGCCAGGCCCTTGCAGTCCTGGAACATGTTGTTCATCCTGGTGACTTTGCTGGTGTCGAAATCGGACATATCCAGCGAGGTCAGGCCCGAATCGTCTTTGAACATCATTTCCATGGTGGTGACGTTATGCGTGTCGAAACGCGAGACATCCAACGAGGCCAGGCTCGAGCAATTGGCGAACATCCAGTTCATCTTCGTGACGTTGCGGGTGTCGAAATGCGACACGTCCAACGAGGCCAGGCTGGAGCAGCCGGCGAACACGTTCTCCATGTCGGTGACGCCGCTGGTGTCGAAATGCGAGACGTCGAGCGAGGCAAGGCTGGAGCAATGGGAGAACATATCGCTCATGTCGGTCATGTAGCTGGTGTCGACGCGGTCCAGGCCATCGATCGCGCGCAACTGGCTCATGTTCTCGAAAAGGCCCTGCGAACGGCTGCCCGCAGGGAACACGACCTTGCCAGGGCCGTTGAACACGACTCGCTTGATGAACGGATGGCGGCCGGGGTTGCTGCGGCTGGCGTCATCGAGGCTCGAGGGGACGACCGGCAGCTGGTACTCGTTGGCGGGGTCGGTGGCGGTGATGACCAGGGCGCATTCGCCCGAATCGTTCACACCGAGGGTCCACTCGCCGTTCGCGGAGACGCCGGAGGCCGTGGGCGTGGCCTTCCACGAGTCATGGTAGGGCTGGCAGTCGGCCGTCGTCGGCAGCGCGTCCCTGGGCGTCGCCGAGGAGGGCTGGTCGTCCTGCGCGGAAACAGAAGCGCGGTTCGGCGAGGCTGCTTTCGCGCCTGGATTTGCGCTGGAACTTGAGCCGGAACCGTTGGTTGGGGAACCTGCCGTCTTCGCGCCGTTCGCGCCGTCCTTGTTTTGGTTCGTCTCGCCCTTGTTGGCATCGTTCGCGGACGCCTGAGATGCCGCGCCTTGTGCCGAATCGCTCTGCTTCGCGGAATCCTGCTCCGCCTGCTGGGCGCTCACCTGGTTCGATCCGTCGTTGCCCTGGTCGGAAGGCTGGGCGCTCGACGTCGCCGCGACCCCGAACATCATGGCGGCCGCGACTATGCCGCCTAAAATCTTCACGTTATTGAATCGCATCGTAATCCCTTAAATCTCGTTCTTTCGAGACTCCTCCAAACCGGATTGTATACCAAAAATGCATTACAATTCAGGCGCATACTTTCAGCGTGTCTAGTAAATAGTATCTAAAATAGATAAAAGTATTATCTTTGTAGGTCAAAAATCGTCTCATTCACCTATGAGATACTCTGTTACAGCACACTTCGAAAGCGCGTTGACAGACGGAAAAACTAGGTATCAGAACACTTCACAGACGGCCAGCACTCAGCGCTCAGCCTCAGTCCCGGGCGCTCAGGAATGAACGGCGCCGGGCACTTTCGCGAACACGTCATGGTGCGACTTGACCACTTTGAAGCGGCTCGCGGGCCAATAGTCGAGCATCGCCACGCCCTTCACGCGCCCCAAGGGCACGAGGCCGTGGTTGCCGTCGTTGGCGTGGTAGCGCGAATCCGCCGAGTTGGCGCGGTTGTCGCCGAGCACGAAGATGTTGCCCGGCGTCACCTTCACCTTGAAGGAGAAGCCGCTGGGCTGCACGCCGTCCTTGATGTAGGAGCTCTCGTCGATCGCCACGCCGTTGACCGTCACCGGGTAGCCGGCGCCCTTGCACGCCACCACGTCGCCGGGCAGGCCGATGACGCGCTTGACGAGGTCGTTGGAGGCGTAGATGTCGTTGGATTGCAACCAGTTGGCCGGATCCTTGAAGACCACCACGTCGCCGCGTTGCAGCTTGAAGATCTTGGGGGAGAGGCGGTTGGTGACGATGTGGTCGCCGACCTCGAGCGTGTCTTCCATCGAACCGGACGGAATCGCGTAGAGGCCAAAGACGAAGAGGCGCAGCACGCTGGCGATCACGATGGCGATCAGGCAGCAGATCAGGATGTAGAGCACGTCGTCGAAGGTGAGCTTGCCGCCCTCCTTCACATGCGCGCCAAGCTTGGATTTGATGTCGCGCCGTGTCTCCTCGGCCTTCGCGGCCCGCGCGGCCCTTCTGGTCGCTGGGGTGGTCGTCGCGGTTGCGGTGGTTGCTGCTGTGGCCGGAGTTGCGTTCGCAATAGTGGTCGCGGATTTCGCTGCGGCCACGGACTGAGAAGTACTGGAAGCCTTCGTCGCGTTCGCCGGCTTTGCCGCAGTCTTAGACTTTGTTGCCGCCGCTGATTTCATGTTCGTCGCAGGTTTGGCCTTCGTCGCGGGCCTTGCCGAGCTCCTGGATTGTGATGCGGCCACGGATTGGGCGGCGGGCGAAGTCCGTGTTGTGGCCGAAGCCCGCGTTGACGCCGACTTTTGCGGGGTTGCGCGCTTGGCCGTGCCAGTGGCAGATTCGCGGTTGTGAGCGGTTACGCTAGCGGTTGCCTTATTCACGGTTGCTCTATTAGCTGTTGACGTTTTGGCGACTACCGTCTTGCTGCCGGCGGCTGTGCCATCGTTGGGCTCGGCGTTGCCGCCGGCGACCCGCCTCGTGCTGCTCGTGGTCCGCCTGGTGCTCTTGGGCGCGGCCGCCTTGCTGTGCCGGCTCCCCTTCGGCTTGCCATGACGCCCGGTGCCGTTGTTGCCCTTCTTGGCCCTACTCGTTGTACGAGCTTCGGTGGTGCCTTGGTTTCCATTCGCCGCGCGAGAACGATTGCCGCCAGGGGCGCTATTCGCGCCACGAGACCCGCTTGCGCTTGCGGCGCTACTCGCGGCATGGGAACGGTTGGTCGTTGAAGTCCCATTTGATCCATGTGAACGGTTGGCGTTCTGAGTATCGGTCACCGTATGAGATTGGACACCGGCATGACCGCCGTTCGCCACCTTGCCCTGACGCCCCTTGGCTTGCGCGCCTATGGCAGTGCCACGCCGCCCATCGTGTTGGTCACCCTTCGCCGCTTTTGTCATACTTTTAACATTATTCACCGCGACAGACCGATTGCCGTTCGCTACATTGCCGGAGGAATTATTCGCGGCGACATTCGCGGCTCCTCGCCGTCCGTGGCTCGAAACGCCGGAATCACTCACCGTGGCATACCGTTCGCTATTGCGCAGGACCTTCGCCAGGCCCTTCCGCTCACCGCTTTTGGATCCGCCCACAATGCTCGCCCAGTCGTTTTGCTGCACGCCGCCGGCCGCGCCGCTCTGGTCACTGCCCTGTTTGATGCCTTGCGCATCAGTCACCACGTTGTTTTGAGCACTGTTCGACCCATAGAGAGCGCCAGATCTCCCGCCATTCGAGCCATTATTCTGACCGACATTCACCAAGCCCGCCGCACCGGTGTTTTGAGAGCGGTGCGCGTTTGCGGAACGATTGCCGTTGAGGGTGCCGGCCACCGCGCTGATTTGCTTTTGCCTGGTAACTCCGAAATTATCGGTCACCATATCGCTTTGGCCGCTTCGGCTCTGGCTCGCGACGTTCTGGGTTCCGCTGTTCGGCCCGCCATGCACGATGCCAAGCGAACGGACGACTCGGCCGGAATTCGCCTTGCTTTTGCGGTTGTGGCGGCCTCGCGCAGCGTTTTTGCCGGCGTTGCCACCGTTGCTTTTGCTGTGTTTGCTGACTTTCTTATGGCTGTGGTGCGCACGCTGGCTTTCGGCGCCACCTTGGCGGGCCGAGCCATTTCGATCAACGGCGTTCCTGGCGGCGTCATTCAAGGCATCACGTTGCGAAATGCCCTCTGACTGTTGATGTTCCGTCACTTGTCGCGCTCCACTGGCTTGTGTGTGCTTACCGAATTCCGTGCTTTTCTATTGTACCGTGTCTATCGTTTGTATGCGCGGGCCTGCATACAATCTTTTCGCCTACCACACCGATGGTGGAAATCGACTGTCAGTCGTCGCCGAGGGTGACGTGCACACCGCCGACGAGCTGGCTGATGACGTTGTATAACGCCGCGATGATGACCGCGAAAATCGTAGCGATGACGACCTCGACGATGGCCACGATGGTGACCGTGCTGATCACCGTGCTGAAGGAGAAGACACTGGCGAGATTGAAGCCACCGGCGTCGAGGCCCGTGGACGAGACGATCTGCGTGACCTGGTCGAAGACGCCGACCACGTTGAGCAGCGCCCAGATGAGCGCCACGGCCACAATCTGGATGATGCCGAACGCCACGGAGAGCAGGAAGGTGACCTTGGCCACCGACCACGCGTCGATGCGGGTCAGCGAAAGGCTCATGCGGCGGGCGCGGGGCTTGCGACGCTTGCTGCCGCCGTTCATGTGCGGGGCCGGCACGTTCGTGGAGGAGCCGCCGAGGCCGGAGTGCTGGTTGGAGGCCGAGCGCGCCACGCGTGGGGCGTTGTGCTCGTGGCCACCTTCGCCCTGCTCACCCTCGGGTCGCAGTGCCCTGTCAAACTCGCTGTCGCTGAAGTTCTCGCTCATGCCCACTCCTTGAATTCATTCCATCCCCACGCCCCGCGTTTCCGGGGGAATTGGCGATATTTCCGCACGATTCATCTGGTTTGAGGCTACCAGTCTTCGGCGACGAGAAAGCGCGAAATCACGGCACCCGCCCACAACCCCCACGCGGGTCTGCGCATGCCACGCTCCGACGGCAGAAAACGGACATAATCAAGCCTTGAATATATCCGATTCATATCGAAAGTCTCTTCCGCCGGCAAACGGACAACAGCCCGGCTTATTCCATCCGCCTCATGTCGTCAACTATGTTCGACAGCAGATTTCGGATAATTCTCGCCAAATCATGTCCGGTCATGTCCAATATTCGCCACCGAAGGCCACCAAAAACGAATCGCGACCACTGGCATCTCATGGATGTCGGTGGTCGCGATTGGATTGGCTGCCTTGCGGTCGCGGGTGGTCGTTACCGATCACCAGTTACCGGTTACTCAGCGTCGGTCTCGCCTTCAGCCTTGGCCTCGGACTTGCCTTCGTCAGCTTTGGCGTCACCGTTTTCGGCGGAACCGGACTCGGTGGAATCAACGGAACCAGACTCAGCAGAGTTCTTGTCCGCCGCATTCTCGTCCGCGTCCTCATCCTCGTCGTCCTCGGTGTCGTCGTTGCGGGCGATGGAGATGATCTCGTCGTTCTTGTCAGGCTTGGCGAGCGTGACGCCCTGGGTGTTGCGCCCGGTGCGCTTGACCTCGTTGACGTCGGAGCGGATGACCTTGCCGGACTTCATGATGGCCATCACCTGGTCGCTGTCGCGCACGATGAGCGCGCCCACCAGCTCGCCGCGTCCGTCGGCCAGCTGCAGCGCCTTGACGCCGTAGCCGTTGCGGCCCTGGAGGCGGTATTCGTCGATGTTGGTGCGCTTGGCGAAGCCCTCGTTGGTGACGACCAACAGGTCGAGCTCCTCTTCCTGGTCGGCGCGGACCACGTCCATCGCCAACAGCTCGTCGCCATCGCGGAACTTCATGCCCTGCACACCGGCGGTCTGGCGGCCCATCGGGCGCAGCTGCTCGTCGTCGGCCTTGAACTTCAAGCTCATGCCGTGCTTAGAGACCAAGATGATGTCATCGTCCGCATTGCACAGCGTCGCGCCAATCAGCTCGTCGGCCGGCTCGCCGGTCTCGGGGTCGGCCATCAGGCGCACGGCGATGAGGCCGCCCTGACGGGTGGAGTCGTATTGCGTCAGCTCGGTCTTCTTGACCTTGCCACTGCGGGTGGCGAGCACGAGGTACTTGGCTACGTCGTAGTTCGGGATCGAGAGCACCGCCTGGATGGTCTCGCCGGGCGCGAGCTGCAGCAGATTCGCCACATGCTGGCCCTTGGAGTCGCGCGAGCCCTCGGGCAGCTCGTAAGCCTTGAGGCGGAAGACGCGGCCACGGTTGGTGAAGAAGAGCAGCCAGTTATGCGTCGAGGTGAGGAAGAAGTGGTCCACCACATCGTCCTGGCGCAGCTTGGCGCCCTTGATGCCCTTGCCGCCGCGGTGCTGGGCGCGGTATTCGTCGGCCTTGGTGCGCTTGACGAAGCCGGAGTGCGTGACGGTGACGACCACGTTCTCGTCGGCGATCAGGTCCTCGTCGCTCATCTCGCCGGAGAACGGCAGGATCTTGGTGCGGCGCTCGTCGCCGTACTTGGCCACGATCTCATCGAGCTCGTCGCCCACGATCTTGCGCTCACGCTCGGGGCTGGAGAGGATGTCGTTGTAGTCGGCGATCTTCTTCATCAGCTCGTTGTGCTCGTCGAGGATCTTCTGGCGCTCCAACGCGGCGAGACGACGCAGCTGCATCGCCAGGATCGCGTCGGCCTGGGCGTCATCGACGTCCAGCAGGTCCTTGAGGCCGTTGCGCGCGGTCTCCACGTCCTTGGAGGCGCGGATGAGGGCGATGACCTCGTCGATCATGTCGAGGGCCTTCAGGTAGCCCTGCAGGATGTGGTCGCGTTCCTCGGCCTCGCGCTTGAGGTAGCGGGTACGACGATCCACAACCTCGATCTGGTGGGTGACCCAGTGGCTGACGAAGGCGTCGAGCGAGAGCGTGCGCGGCACGTTGTCGACCAGCGCGAGCATGTTGGCGCCGAACGTCTGCTGCAGCTGGGTGTGCTTGTACAGGTTGTTCAGGACGACCTTCGGCACGGCGTCGCGCTTCAGAACGAGCACGAGGCGCTGGCCGGTGCGGCCCGAGGTCTCGTCGCGCATGTCGGCGATGCCTTGGATCTTGCCGTCGCGCACGGATTCACGGATGGAGGCGGCGAGGCGGTCGGGGTTGACCTGGTAGGGCAGCTCAGTGACCACCAGGCACATACGGCCCTTGATCTCCTCGGTGTTGACCACGGCGCGCATAGTGATGAGGCCACGGCCGGTGCGGTAGGCCTTCTCGATGCCCTTGTGGCCGAGAATCGTGGCGCCGGTGGGGAAGTCCGGGCCCTTGATGCGCTGCAGGAGCGCCTCGAGCAGCTCCTCCTTGGTGGCGTCGGGATGGTCGAGTGCCCAGTGCACGCCATCGGCCACCTCGCGCATGTTGTGCGGCGGGATGTTGGTAGCCATGCCCACGGCGATGCCGGAGGAGCCGTTGACCAGAAGATTCGGGAAGCGGGCGGGGAGCACGGTGGGCTCCTGCGTCTTGCCGTCGTAGTTCGGCACGAAGTCGACAGTGTCCTTGTCGATGTCGCGCACCATCTCCATGGCGAGCGGGGCCATACGGCACTCGGTGTAACGCATGGCGGCCGCGGGGTCGTCGCCCGGGGAGCCGAAGTTGCCCTGGCCGTCCACGAGCAGGTAGCGCATCGACCACGACTGGGCCATACGCACTAGGGTGTCGTAGATGGCGGAGTCGCCGTGCGGATGGTACTTGCCCATCACGTCGCCGACGACGCGGGAGCACTTATTGTAGCCGCGGTCAGGGCGGTATCCGCCATCGTACATCGCGTAGATCACGCGGCGGTGCACCGGCTTCATGCCGTCTCGCACGTCGGGGAGCGCGCGCTCCACGATCACGGAGAGGGAGTACGCGAGGTACGATTCGCGCATCTCCTGGCCCAGGTCGATGCGCTGGATACGCTCGCCCTTCATCAGGCCGTAATCGGTGTTGTCGGCCTCCTGCGGGCTCAGCGGCTCCAGTGAGCCGTCGGGCACGTACTGTTGGTCGCTGCCATCATTTGTATTGTTATCGTCTGCCACTATTTGTCCTTAGCAGTCTGTTGGTCACTCGTTGTTACGTTTGCTATATCGCGCTAGGCGCTATTACTCAGGCGTCGATGCTGTGCTGTCCGTTCACTCCGCCTAAGTGAAAAGCGCTAGGCGTCAATGAACCTCGCATCGTGCGCGTTGCGCTGGATGAAGAGCCTGCGCGGCTCCACCTCATCGCCCATGAGCATCGAGAAGGTCTCGTCGGCGCGGGCCGCGTCCTCAATCTCGACCTGCTTCAGGATGCGGTGCTCGGGGTCCATGGTGGTGCTCCACAGCTCTTGGTAGCTCATCTCGCCAAGGCCCTTGTAGCGCTGGATGCCTTCGCCCTTGGGCAGCTGGCGTCCGGCCTCGCGGCCTTCCTTCAGGACACGGTCGCGCTCGGCGTCGGTGTAGACGAAGCTGTGGGCGCCCTTGGTCCATTTGATGCGGTAGAGCGGCGGCATAGCCACGTAGACGTAGCCGGCGTAGATCATCGGGCGCATGTAGCGGAAGAAGAGCGTCAGGTTGAGCGTGGCGATATGCGCGCCGTCCACATCCGCATCGGCCATGATGATGACCTTGTGGTAGCGCACCTTGTTGATGTCGAAGTCGTCGCCGTAACCGCCGCCGACGGCCGTGATCAGGGCCTCGATGGTGTCGGACTTCATGATGCGGTCGATGGAGGCGCGCTCGGTGTTGAGGATCTTGCCACGAAGCGGCAGGATGGCCTGCGTGATCGGGTTGCGGCCCTGGATGGCGGAGCCGCCTGCGGAATCGCCCTCGACGATGAACAGTTCGCATTCCTCGGGATTGTTGGACTGGCAGTCCTTCAGCTTGTCGGGCATGCCGGCGGTCTCGAAGACGGACTTGCGACGGGTGTTCTCGCGGGCCTTCTTGGCGGCGATACGCGCGTGCGAGGCCTCGAGCGCCTTCTGGATGATGTTCTTGGCATCGGTCGGATGGGAGTCGAACCAGTCGCCCAGGCGGTCGGTCATCACGCGCTGCACGAAGGTCTTCGCCTCGGAGTTGCCGAGCTTGGTCTTGGTCTGGCCCTCGAACTGCGGGTTGGTGAGCTTCACCGAGACGACGGCGGTCAAGCCCTCACGGACGTCGTCACCGGAGAGATTATCGTCCTTGTCCTTGAGCAGGTTCTTGTCGCGCGCGTAGCGGTTGATAAGGCTGGTGAGCGCGGCGCGGAAGCCCTCTTCGTGGGTGCCGCCCTCGGTGGTGGAGATGGTGTTGGCGAAGGTGTGCACCGACTCGGAGTAGGCGGTGGTCCACTGCAACGCGATCTCGGCGGAGATGCCGAGCTTGAGGTCCTCGGCCTCCAGGTCGATCACCTCGTCCTCGATGGGCGTGGCCTTGCGGGACTTGACCATGTAGTCGACGTAGTCCTTGATGCCGTTCTGGTAGCAGTAGGAGACCGTCTGGTTCTTCGCTTCGGTGGTATCCTCCTCGCTGCCGGCCACCTCGTCGCCAGCCATGTCGGGCTGGCGCTCGTCGGTGAGGCTGATGCGCAGGCCCTTGTTGAGGAAGGCCATCTGCTGGAAGCGCGAGCGCAGCGTCTCGAAGTCGTAAGTCGTCGTCTCGAAGATCTTGGGGTCGGCCCAGAACGTCACGGAGGTGCCGGTGGACTCGCCCTCGGCCAGGGGAGCGCCCTTCTTGAGCGGGGCGGTGGCCTTCTGGTCCTTGAAGTTCTGCGTCCAATGGAAGCCCTGGCGGCGCACCTCCACATCGATTTCGGTGGAGAGCGCGTTGACCACGGAGATGCCGACGCCGTGCAGGCCGCCGGAGACCGCGTAACCGCCACCGCCGAACTTGCCGCCGGCGTGCAGCTTGGTCATCACCGTCTCGACGCCGGAGACGCCCTCGCCGGGCACCTCGTCAACGGGGATGCCGCGGCCGTCATCGACCACGCGGATGCCGTTGTCGGGCAGGATGGTGACCTCGATGTGCGAGGCATAGCCCGCGAGCGCCTCGTCGACGGAGTTGTCGACGATCTCGTAGACCAGATGGTGCAGGCCACGGGGGCCGGTGGAACCGATATACATACCCGGGCGGATACGCACGGCCTCGAGCCCTTCCAAAACTCTCAGATCGCTGGCGTCATAATGCTCGGGGGCCAATGAATCGTCAAGCTGGGCGTCTTCAAGCTGGTCCTCCTGGGGCTTTTCGGCGTCATTGACATTTTGTTGTGAATCCGCTTCTGGGTCTGCCACAAGGTTCCTTCCTGCAATTCCCTCGCAGGAAGGGGTTCCTGTGCGGGCGATACGCTCTAGAAAGCAAATAATGGGGCCTTCTAGGCTGGTAACTCTAATATGGACTATTTTACCAGCTTATGGGGACTTTTCGTTGTTGGCCCCTTGGAACGAATTTTTGGGATTTTGGCCAGATTTACAGGGCGGGTGAAGCCGAAATCCCCTCAAATCCTTTTACATAGATATTGGTAAAGCTTGTCAATTACCTTCTCACGATTTTCGCGCCCTTGTTTCAGCACCGATATTTCACAGTCGCCATTTCGTAGCCTCCATCTTGGGAAAACTAGTGCACCATGCGATTCCCGACATTCTGCGCGCCATATACGATTTCGACCTCTATCATGCCCAAAGTCATAGCCACATCCCTGACGCAATTCTCCATCAACGCCGCATATAACGCCGACCGCCGTACCGGTTGAAACGGTGGGATTGTGGCCCGGTGACGCGGATCTCACGAACATCGAGACCTTGCAACCGTTGCCGGATGGTTCTGGTGAGCTGGGGGATGAGGTAGGTCAGCTGCGTGGCCCAGACCGTGGATTCGGCGCGGATGGTGAGCACCCCGTCCTTGAGGCTGGTCACCTCGGAGTGGCGGGCGATGCCCTCGCCGACCACCTGGTCCCAGTGGTTGCGCAGCTGCGCGATCTTCAGATGCGGCACCCAGTCGCCCTGCTTGGCCATGGCCGTCATCACGCCGCCGAGCTTGCCCGGGTCGCGGCCGGGCTTGCCGAAGTTCCGCCAAGCCTCCTCCTCGCGCTTGGCCCATTCGCGGCGCACCATCGAGCGCGCGGAGAGCCGTTCGAAGACCTCGGCCGGCAGCTTGCGGTCGTCGAGTTTCAGCGCGACGTTGATTGGTTCCCTCATGCCGCCTCCCCGTCATCGCCCGGTTCGTGGCGGTCGGCGGAATCATCGGCATCCTGCACATCCACGACATCGTTCCGACGTTCCGTTTCATTACCGTCATCGGCATCGTGCGCGTCAGCATCATTTAAATGTTGCGTTTCGTCAGCATCATCAGGCTTGGGATTGTTCCGTGCGATGTGACGTTGACTCTGGTTTTCGGACGGCATGCTCTGTTCGCTAATCGCGTCCGGCCTGTTCACACCAGTTGCGCCACCAGTATTATCCAAGCCATTCGAACCACTCTCATCCGTCGTGTGCGAAGCGTTCAGGTCAATCAAATCGTCCATTTTATGCGAGGCATCCAAATCGTGCCCTTGTTCAGACCTCTTCGAGTCTCCATTTTCATGTCCATGCGGCCCGCGCGCAACCTGCAATTGCGCCACAAGGGCGGCGTTGGCGTCCTCGTTCTGCGTTTTGAGCCGGGCCACGTCAATGATGTTGACCTCGCCCAACCTGGCCGCTTCGGCGGGGATGTCGCTGCCCGAGGCGACGGTGACGAGCACCTGGTCCTGCCCGAGCGCGAAATCAAGAATCTGCCGGCGCCGGTTCTCGTCGAGCTGAGCGAACACATCATCGAGGATGACGATGGGCTTCACCCCGCGTACTTCGGCGATCTGGCCGAAAAGCGCCATTTTGAGCGCCAAGGCGAGTGTCCACATCTCGCCATTGGAGGCGAATTCGCGGGCGGGCATGCCCTCGAGCATGAAAGTCAGATCGTCGCGGTGGGGGCCAATAAGGTTGCGGCCACGCGCCACCTCACCGGCGTAAAGCCGTTGGAAATGCTTGCTGATCTCAGGCTCGGGCCGTTCGAATTCCAGCACCTCCTCGAACGACGGCCCATATTCGAGCCCCACGTCCTGGTTGCCGCCGGCCAACTGGTTGTAAATCTTGGCGAATGGCCCGGCCAAGCGCTTCACCAGCTCGGCCCGAGCACGGGTCAGGGCCACACCTTCGGCAATGAACTGCCCGGTCCACACTTCCAGTCCGCTCAGGGCCGCCTGCTGTTGGTCGGGCGTCTCCTCACGCTGTTGCAACTGCTTGAGCAGGGCTACACGTTGCCGGGCGATCTTGGTGCTGTTGCTCAGATGAAGCGCATAGTCGGGGGAGAAAAGCGCGCCGGCCTGGTCGAGGAACCCGCGCCGGGTCGCCGGGTCGCCGGAGACGAGCCGCTGGTCCTCGGGAGTGAAGGAGACGCTCGAGACCCGTCCGACGATGTCGCGCATGTACAGCGACGAACCGCCGTTGACGCGCCCGCGATTGGCTCCCCGCGCCGCAATCGTCACCTCGTAGGTCGTCGGCCGTTGCGGGTCCTGAGGTTCAGCATCGGCAATAGGCTCGTTGCGGGCCGAATCTGGTGAATTCCCAACATTCCCAGCTGAGCTGATAGCTTCATTGCCGGCATCCTGCATGGCATCGACTGCGATCGCGTTGTCAACGGCGCCGTCATCCACCTCATTTTCGCGGCTGTAATCGTCCCCAGTCTTGGCCAAGTCTCCGTTGACGGCGCCGTCAATTTCATTGCCACGATCATGACCAAACCGCATATCGTCCATATCAGCTGAAACCACACCGCTTTCGGACGCGACTTTGGCAACTTCATCGCGAGGATCCGCATTTGCCCCGGCTCCGTCACCTTCGACCACATTGGCCCGGATGGTGGCCTTGCGCTCACCGCGCTCAATCAGCGGCAGCGAGCTCGACACCCGGTGGCTCGACCCAGTAGAGAGCACCTCGACGGCCTCAACGATGTTGGTCTTGCCCAAGCCGTTGGCGCCTTTGAGGATGTTGATGCCCGGCGTGAAGTCAACGACCACATGCCCCCATGAGCGAAAGTGGTCGAGCACCAGCCGCGAGATGAACACCCGTTCTCCTTCATCCAAGCCAACCAAGGCAGTTATCCATACATAACAATCAGATATCGCGATTCCGCATCTCGGCATTGATACAACGTGATTCCCAGGTCATCCCAAATCGTCCACAAATGAACAATTCAGTAATACAACAACGGCTCATGTGATGCACCAAATTCGATAAGCCAACTATCGCAAGCGCATAACTGAGTCATCATATTTTGATAACCCAAGGTTGCATAAACGGTCCCGAATATTCAGAATCTCAAGAAAAACACCTTACGGGGTTCAACGTTTCCGCGTCGCCCCGCAAGGCCACATCATTGATGAATTATCAGTTGTTGAAGCGCATCGGCACGAGCAGATACCGGTAGTCCATCGACTCGTCGGAATCGGCTTCCTGCTGCCCGTTGAACTCGACGGGCTTGACGGCGGTCGTCATCTTCATGCGCACGAACGGCTCGGTGATCGCGCTCAATCCCTCGATCAGATACGACGGGTTGAAGGCGACGGTGATGTTGTCGCCGTCCATGTCGATGTCGAGCACCTCGCGGGCCTGTGATTCGTCGGCGGTTCCGGCGGAAAGTGTGAGCGTCTGGCCTTCGAAGACCATGCGGATTGGCGCGTTGCGTTCGGCGACCAGCGACACACGCTTAATCGCGTCGAGCAGAAGCTGCTTGTCGATGACGGCCTCGATCGGGTATTCGTCGGCGAAAAGTCGGTCGACCGCGGGGAACTCCCCGTCGATCAGCTGCGAGGTCGACACCCTTCCGGCGTTCTCAAAACCAAGCAATGACGGGCTTTCCGTGTCAAAATCGACCACGACGTTCTGGTGTTCATCGACGGCGCGGGCCACATCGCGCAGCAGCGAGCCGCGTACCAGGGTCTGGGTGTCGACGTTGGCGTCCTGCGGGGTCCACGAGAAGCTCGAGCGCGAAAGACGGAAGCGGTCGGTGGAGGTCATGACGACCTTGTCGCCGTTGAATTGGATGCGCACGCCTGTCAGAACCGGACGATTCTCCTCACGGGAGACCGCCACGCACGCCTGAGAGACCGCTTGGGAGAACGTCGGGGCGTCCACTTGGCCAAGCGTCGGCGGCACTTCGGGCAGATCCGGGTATTCGCTTTCCGGCATCAGCTGCATGTTGAAGGTCGATTTGCCCGAAGTAATGGTCAGCGTGGTGTCGGTAGTCGACAGATACGTCTTTTCCTGGGGCAACGACTTGGAGATGTCGGCGAGCAATTTGCCAAGCACGAGAACGCTTCCGGCCTCATCAACCCCGGCCTCAATATGGTGGCGGGCCGAGATTTCGTAGTTGAACGCGGAAAGGTGGAGCGCTCCATCGGCGGCGTTGAGCCGGACTCCCGCGAGAATGGGGTTGGCCGGACGGGCGTCGATGACGCGTGTGGTCCAGGCGACGGCGTCCGCCAAAGCGGCGGAGTTGACTTCGACTTTCATGGAATCCTACTTTCAGAAGTTTTTGCTGGTATCCATTCTAGTTGCTTTTTGTAGAACGTGAGATTGAGATTCAACGCAACCGTTATTAGCGCGATGATGAAACGTAAGATAGTTCAGTAATCATTTCAATAAGCACGGTGAATATGTGGATAACCGTAAAAAACCCACGAACGGCTAGGCAGCGAACGATTCCATCAGTGTGGATAACTTTGCGGAGAATTGTGGATAAACAGCGAAGTTATCCACAGGAGCTCGCTCGTTGAGAAGTTATCCACAATTTTTGGGGGATAGTCCACGAGTAGTCCACCGCAAAATGGGGATATATCCACGACTTATTCGCAGCTTTTACCCACATTTGTGTACAACCATGTGGATAACAATTTTTCAGGTTTTCCACCGGCCCCGGTGTGTCGCGGTGGAAAAACGCAAAAATCACGATTTTCGTCGCTCAAAAGTGTCCTACCGAATAGCGAAGAGAGGTGTCTTACTCGCCCGTTTTCAAATTGAGCAGCGTCGCCAAACCAGCGCAAATATCAACTGAGAATATATTTGTCCCACAAAATTAGACTAAAGCTATGCGCGAGTAAGGCTTGCCGCAATCAAAATCAGTC